>JBJMVJ010000133.1:0-21642 GCA_045810685.1 Sphingomonas sp. | reverse complement strand
GCCCGCGCGTTCGCGCGTCAGGCCGCCGGGGCCCAAGGCCGAAACGCGGCGCTTGTGGGTCACCTCGCTCAGCGGGTTGGTCTGGTCCATGAACTGCGACAGCTGCGATGAGCCGAAGAACTCGCGCACGGCTGCGACCGCCGGCTTGGCGTTGATCAGGTCGTTCGGCATCACGGTCGACACGTCGACGCTCGACATGCGCTCCTTGACCGCGCGCTCCATGCGCAGCAGCCCGACGCGGTACTGGTTCTCGAGCAGCTCGCCGACCGAGCGGACGCGGCGGTTGGCAAGGTTGTCGATATCGTCGATGTCGCCCTTGCCGTCCTTCAGGTTCACCAGCTCCTGGACGACCGCGAGGAAGTCTTCGTTGCGCAGTGTCGTCACTGTGTCCTCGACGTCGAGGCCGAGGCGCATGTTGAGCTTGACCCGCCCGACCGCCGACAAGTCGTAGCGCTCGGGATCGAAGAACAGGCCGTAGAAAAGGGCATCGGCGGTTTCGCGCGTCGGTGGCTCGCCGGGGCGCATGACCCGGTAGATATCCGCGAGTGCGCTGTCGCCGTCCTCGCTCTTGTCGGCCTTGAGCGTGTTGCGGATCCACGGCCCGGTGTTGACATAGTCGATGTCGAGCAGCTCGAGCTTCTTCACGCCCGCCTCTTCGAGCTTGGCGAGGTTCTCTGCGGTAACTTCGTCGCCGGCCTCGATGTAAATCTCGCCGGTCTTCTCGTTGATCAGGTCGTAAGCCGAGTAGCGCCCGAAAATCTCTTCGGTCGGGATGATGAGGTTCTTGACCCCGTCCTTGGCCGCCTGGTTGGCGCGACGCGGTGTGATTTTTTCGTTAGCCTTGAAAATCACTTCGCCGGTGTCGGCGTCGACCACGTCGTGATTGGGCTTCATGCCGCGCCACGCATCGGCGCTGTATGGAATCTGCCAGCCCTGCTTGCCGCGCACGAATGAGATGCGGTTGTAGAAGGTGTTGAGGATCTCCTCGCTTACCATGCCGAGTGCATGCAGGAGCGCAGTGACCGGCAGCTTGCGCTTGCGGTCGATGCGGACGTTGACGATGTCCTTGGCGTCGAACTCGAAGTCGAGCCAGCTGCCGCGATAGGGGATGACGCGCGCTGCGAACAGGAACTTGCCGCTGGCGTGGGTCTTGCCGCGGTCGTGATCGAACAGGACGCCGGGCGAGCGGTGCATCTGGGAAACGATGACCCGCTCGGTGCCGTTGATGATGAAGGTGCCGTTCATCGTCATGAGCGGCATGTCGCCCATGTAAACGTCCTGCTCCTTGATATCGATCACCGACTTGGCCTCGGTTTCGGGATCGATCTCGAACGTCGTGAGGCGCAGCGTCACGCGCATCGGCGCGGCATACGTGAGCCCGCGCTGGCGGCACTCATCGGTGTCGTACTTGGGCTCTTCCAGCTCATAATGGTCGAAGTCGAGGTGAGCGGTGCCGGCGAAGTCGACGATCGGAAATACCGAGCGCAGCGTCTTCTCGAGTCCGGAGACATAGCCGGTCGCCGGATCCGACCGGAGGAACTGTTCGTAGCTCTCGCGCTGAACCTCGATCAGGTTCGGCATTTCGGAGATCTCGTGGATGTTGCCGAAGATCTTCCGAATGCGCCGCGAATTGGTCTTGAGCCCGCTGGTGGTCTTGCGGGGTGCGTCGATCGCTTTGGTGGCCATGTGCTTCCCTGCGCTAGGCGGAGGGCGCACGGAAGCGCCCCCGCTGAACTTGCCGGTATCCCGGCGATTTTTGGAGCGCTGCCCCGCAACCCTCTCCAATGCGTTCGGTCCGTGCGCCGTTTCGGACCCTGTCCCGGAGAGGACGGGAAAAGCCCCGGGCGCACGTCACCGTGCGGCGGAGCCGACTATTTGTTGGATAGGGCCGATATAATCCTAGTGCGGCTCAATGCAAGAGCCTTCGGGCGGTTTGCGGATCAGGTCCATGAAGTTGCTCGGCTTCGATCTGAAGGGAACGCCATTTATCTGGCTGCAGTGCGGTGACCATGGACCGCGACAACGGGTCCGACATGGGGTTAGTCGAGGGCTATTGAGCTAGGCGGCTGTCGGCTAATCTGCGGACCGAATGCCAGCGGGCGAGTGCCTGCGTCTTTCTCCCGCCCGGTTGCGCCGATGAACACCACGACATCGAGGACGAAGTACAGGAGGCGCCCGTTCGCGAGCGTCAGGTCGCCGGTTCCGATCTCCGCAAGATTGTGGCGAACCGTCTCCACCAGGTGAGAATAGACGGGCAGCCCCGCCTCGGATGTTTCGAAGCGCGCCCAGGCTGCGGCCCATGCCGTCGTGAAACGGTCGAGGCAGGCAGCGACCTTTCGAAGATCTGGGTGCGGCTGGGTGTCGGCAAGCAGATCCGCTATGTGGCACTTGATTTCCCAAGGGGACATCGTCGTCGGAGCATTCGTCCGCTCGAACACCAAGGCATCCCTGCTGACAGCCTTTGGTTCCACGACCGGGCCGTCGGCATTAGCGCCGGCTTCCCCTGCGCGGATGAGGTCCCAGAGATGTTCGCCGCCCACGGTATCGATGACGAGATGAACGCGGCGCGCGCTGCCCTGATTCACGACGGTATGGCTGCGAAAGGTGTCAAGGACCCAGCATTCGCCCGCTGCCATTTTGACGGTCTCTCCGCCACAGGTGAACTTTACGCCCGGGTTGGTGATCACCGGGATGTGCACGCGAGTGTGGGTACGCCAGTAATAGTTCACGTCAATGTGACCGGGCACTTCGGCTCCCGCACCCAAGCCCATCAGGCGGCTGCGGCCCCATACGGCGCCGAGCTCGGCCATGACGTCCATGATATAAGGGCAGCGCTGCAAATGCTCAGTGGGAGCCATCGGACCAAATAGCGAGTCGGTGTCATTGCCGTCCGGAGTGACAAGCCTCACGGCATCATTGCCCGGATAACCGCTTGGGTGCGGGGTCCATGCGGTAGCGGGCAGGGCGTTGACCTCAGCCGCGAGCCTTTCCCCCGAAAAGCGGATTGGTAGCTGTGTTAGAGCCTGGTTGAGGCGCAAGGTTAGTCTCGTTAGTCGCGGCCGATCGGGCGATAATGCCACACCGAAGGTTCACTCGGCAAATCAAGCGGTTGGACGTCACGAGAACCAAGCCGCGCACGTCCGTTACGATTGTGCCGACCTTAGAAGTTGACGGCAGCCGACACGAATACTTGCCGCGGATCGTCGAAGCCGCCGGCTTTGCCCTTATCCCGCTCCGCTGGCTCAGTAGCGCACGGTCAATCGTGCGGTCACTGTCCGGGGTGAGCCGTAATAGACCGTGCGGATGCTGCCCACGCTCGAGAATTCCTGGGCATCGGTCTTGTAGGCCTTCTTGGTCAGATTGTTGACGTAGATTCCCGCTGCGACCTTCTTGGACGGGCTCTCCCAAACAATCCGCGCATCCTCCAGCCAGTAGCTGTTCTGGAACAGGCCCGGAACTTCAATCGTCGTTCCGACCAAGGCATTGATGAACGTGTTGTCGATCGCGAGCGACTGGCGCGATCGATAGCGCGTCTGTCCGCCAAGCGTCAGCGATCCGCTGTTGCCCATGTCAAAGGCGTACTGAGCCCCGAGCCGTAGCGTCCACTTGGGTGAGAAAGGCGGCGTCTGGAATGCCCGGCTGTGGTTCGGGAAACGGTTGTCGAAGAACTCCTTGTACTGAGAGTCGAGGTAGCCGAGCTGACCGTCGATCAGCAGTTCCTTGGTGGGCGACCAATAAGCCTCGAGCTCGGCACCCCGAATGCGCAGTTTGCCCGCATTCACGACGGACAGCAGCGCGAGGTTGATTGGTGAGTTCGGATCGGTCGCCGACGTCTGAATCCGCGCCTGGTAATTGCGGTAGTCGTTATCGAATACCGCACCTGTCACCCGTAGCTGATTGGCGATCGAAGTCTTGAACCCGGCCTCGTAGGACCAGACCGTCTCGGGCTTGTACTCGGTCGCTTCGCCGGGCGAGTTGGCCCGTCCGTTGAAGCCGCCCGATTTGAAGCCTTTCGCAACTCGGGCGTAGAGCATGGTCGATGGCGTGACCTGCCAATCCACGCTCGCCATCGGCGACCAGTCGTTCCAATGATCGTGTGGGGCGTAAGGGAAAGTGCTGCTGAACCCCGGAAGGTTCGTAAAGATCGTCGTGCTGCGCTGGTAGTCCTTGGTTTCCTTCGTGTAGCGGATGCCGGCCGATAGCCGGACGTCGGGCAAAATGGTGTAGCTGCCATTGACATAAGCGGCGTAGCTCTTGGTCAGCAAATCATCGTCTATCGTGCGCAAAAAGGTGAACGGGCGAAGGAAGTCCGACCCAAAGGATTCCTGGTGCGAAGGGACATGTTCCCTCAGATAATAGAGGCCCGCAACGCCGCTGAACCGGTCACTTGAGTAGGTTGCCTGGAATTCCTGGCTGAGCTGGTTTTGATGAACCGCGACCAGGACATCGCCCGTATTATACTGGGTGGCATCGATATCGACATAATCTCTGGTCTTCAGATTGCGGTAAGCCGTGATCGATTTGAGCGTGAGCCCGTTGCCGATATCGAACGCTGCTGTGCCGGCGAAACCATAATGCTTCATCTTGGTCGAATTCGGCAGGCCAGGCGTGGTGCGCCCGATCCAATGATAAGGGCCGCTGCTGTCTATATCGGTGACCGGCAGCACCGCGCCGAACGCCGTCGTCAGATTGTTCAGCGGCCTGCCGACGTTCAACGCGTTGTCGTCGCGGCTGTAATCGGCACTCAGGTCGATCCTGATATTGGCTGAAGGCGTGAAGGCCAGCTGACCGCGCGCGCCGAAGGAGTTCTTGTCGTTATATCGCTGGTCGAGGACTGCATCTTTCACATAGCCATTGTGGCCCGAGTACATGACGGCGACACCTGCCGAGACGCCTTGGCTCAGGGGCCCGGAAACTGCCGCCTTGCTTTCGATCTGGCCATAGTTGCCGACGGCGAAGGTTTCGTTGATCCGAAGAACCTTACCCGGTTTGTGGGTGATATATTTGATCGCCCCGCCGATCGTGTTCTTGCCGTAAAGCGTGCCCTGGGGGCCGCGCAGAACCTCGATGCGGTCAACGTCGAGCAGGTCGAGCTGATTGCCGCGGATCCGCGATAGATAAACGTCGTCGACGTAGACGCCGACTGCCGGATCGAAGGTTTGCAGTGCATCCGGCTGCCCGATGCCTCGAATGAAAATGTTGGTGGCGTTGGAGGAGCCGCGGCCCTGGACGATGTTGAGATTAGGAACGGCGCCCTGCAGTCCGGTCGTGTCGGTCGCCTGCAGGCGATCCAGGGCGCGCTCATTGAAGGCCGAGATTGACGCGGGGACGCGCTGCAGCTTCTCCTCGGTCCGCCGCGCGGTCACAAAGATAACGCCAGTGGCAGTGTCCTGGCCTTCTGCGTTGGCGGCGATGGTCGCTTGCGGAGCGACCGCGGTCTGGTTGGCTTCGGCATTCGTCTGAGCCGCGGTTTGCGCTGTTGCGGGCAGGGTTGCCGCCGGGTGGTCGGACTTTGTAGCCGCGCTAGCCGGATTGACGAAAATTCCCATGGCTGCAGCTGTGCCGAGCAACGCGGCGCGGGCCGAAAAAAGGCGCATCTAAGTATCTCCCCCTGCGAACGGCCTGATTTGCGTCCGCTGTCCAAATGATGCCATAATGAAACTTGAACCGGGTTTCAACTTGTGATTGAGCGGAAGCGCGGTAGGGGAGCAAAATGGGGGTTAGGGTCCGGGAAAAGGGGCAAGTCAGCCCCGCCAGCGACGGCAAGGCCCCGCGCACTGCGCGCGGCGAGCGCACACTGCGCAGGATCCTCGATGCCGCCCAGGAAGAATTCGGCCAGCACGGCTTTGCCGAAAGCTCGATCGTCGGCATCACCCAGCGCGCCGGCGTCGCGCTCGGCACCTTCTACACCTACTTCGACTCGAAAGAGGCGGTGTTCGGCGCGGTCGTCCGCGACATGTCGGCGCAGGTCCGTGACAATGTCGCGCCGGCCTTCCGCGAAGCGACCGACGCGCTCGACGGCGCGCGGCGCGGGCTTGAGCTGTTCCTCGACTTCGCCCGCAGCCACCGCGACGTCTACCGGATCATCGACGAGGCCGAGTTCGTCGACCCGGCCGCCTATCGCGAACATTATGAAACGACTGCCGCCCGCATCGCCGCGCGTTTCGCCGAAGCTCGCGACACCGGCGAGCTCGCGGCCGATCTCAGTGACGAGGAGCTTGAGATGCTCGCCTGGGCGTCAATGGGCGCGAACGTCTTTCTCGGGCTTCGCTACGCGGTCTGGTCGGCGGGCGATTCGCGCCGTGTCGCGGCAGTCGCCAACCGGCTTCTTC
The DNA here is from genome assembly GCA_045810685.1 of Sphingomonas sp. Taxonomy (GTDB): domain Bacteria; phylum Pseudomonadota; class Alphaproteobacteria; order Sphingomonadales; family Sphingomonadaceae; genus Sphingomicrobium. The sequence continues at coordinate 15,310 of JBJMVJ010000133.1, read as the reverse complement.
GCAAAGGGCTTTGCGCGTGAACGACGCCGAGCCAGCCGCCGCCGGCGCGCGCTACGAGGATCGCTATGTTACCGTCCGCGACGGCCTCAGGCTCCACTATCGCGACTATCCGGGCACGAGCGGCAAGCCGCCCTTGCTGTGCCTCCACGGCCTGACGCGCAATTCGAAGGACTGGGCCGAGTTCGCCGAGCGCTACTCGCCGCGCTTTCGCGTCATCGCGCTCGACTTCCGCGGCCGCGGCAGGAGCGACTACGACTCCGTTCCGGCACGCTACGCGCCCGTGACCTATGCCGGCGACGTCGTCGAGTTGCTCGCCCAGCTTGGCCTTGCGCAAGCGATCTTCGTCGGCACCTCGCTCGGCGGCCTCGTCACCATGGTCGTTGCAGTGACCGCGCCGCAGTGCATCGCCGCAGCGATCCTCAACGACGTCGGGCCGGACGTCGATCCGGCCGGGATCGATCGCATCCTCTCGTACGTCGGCAAGGACGTGCGCTTCAAGAGCTGGGATGAGGCGGGGAGCGTGATCGCCTCGAACTACGGCGCGCAGTTCGATCGTTACACCCACGCTGACTGGGTCAGCATGGCGAAGCGCACTTGCCGCGAGGAAAACGGCGAAATCCGGTTCGATTACGACATGGCCATCGCCGAGCCGTTCAAGGCCGCCGGCCCCGTGCCGCAGGTTGACCTGTGGCCGCTGTTCGCCGCGCTCGGACAGAAGCCGCTGCTCGTCGTCCGCGGCGAAAAGAGCGACCTCCTGACCGCTGCAACCGCCGCCAGGATGCAGAGCACCGCGCGCGACATGACGCTCGTTACCGTCCCGGGCGTTGGCCATGCGCCCGAGCTCAACGAGCCGGAGGCGATCGCCGCGATCGACTCGTTCCTGGACTCGCTCTCAGCCTAGCCCTCGCAGGCAATAAAAAGGGCGGCCCCGAAGAGCCGCCCTTTTCGGGTTTGAGGAAGCGTGGAAGCTTAGCGCAGCTCGACGGTGCCGCCGGCGCCCTCGATCTGATTCTTGATCTTCTCGGCCTCGTCCTTGTTGACGCCTTCCTTGACCGCCTTCGGCGCGCCCTCGACCAGCGCCTTGGCTTCGCCGAGGCCCAGCCCGGTGATGGCGCGAACTTCCTTGATGACGTTGATCTTCTTGCCGCCGTCGCCGGTGAGGATGACGTCGAACTCGGTCTTCTCTTCAGCGGCCGGAGCGGCGGCCGCGGCGGCTGCCGGAGCAGCGGCAACGGCGGCGGCGGCGGAAACGCCCCACTTCTCTTCAAGCGCCTTGGCGAGATCCGCGGCCTCGAGGACGGTCAGTTCGGAAAGCTGGTCGACCAGCTTGGTGATGTCAGCCATTTGATACTCCTTGGCGGGGCTTCAGCCCCAGGTTGTCGTGCGTTGATGAAATGCTTGTCGCTTAGGCAGCCTCTTTGGCCGCGTAAGCACCGAAGACCCGGGCCAGCTGGGCACCCGGCTCATTGATCGTGCGGGCGATCTTGGTCGCGGGCGCCTGGATGAGGCCCACGATCGTCGCGCGCAATTGATCGAGCGAGGGAAGCTCGGCCAGCGCCCTGATCCCGTTCACGTCGAGAACCGTGTCACCCATCGCTCCGCCCACGATCTCGAACTTGTCGTGGGTCTTGGCGAAATCGACCGCCACCTTGGCGGCCGCGACGGGGTCTCCGGACGTCGCAAGCGCGGTCGGACCTGTAAGCAGGTCGCCGATCGGCTTGTAGCGCGTGTCCTCGAGCGCAATCAGGGCAAGGCTGTTCTTCGCAACTTTGAACTGGGCGCCGGCGTCGCGCATCTTCAGGCGCAGGTCCGTGGACTGCGCCACCGTCAGACCGTGGTTGCGAGTGACCACGACCACGCTCGTCTCGGAGAAGACGTTCTTCAGCTCGTCGACCAGATCAGCTTTTTGCGAACGATCCATGCCAACTCCAACGTTTCGATCGAAGCGGCTGCTCCGATCGAGCTTCAACAAAAGCCCAGGCGAAACAGCCTGAGCGGCAAAGTCCGTGGGGAGTTGGATCGGCGGCGTTGCAAGCAACGCACAACGGAGCGGCACTGCCGCCTCCGAATGATTCCTGTCCCCGTCTCGGCCGCAGATTAAGAGAGGCGAGCCCCTCGGCGACTGTCTCGGACGGTTGTCACCCGAGGGTGACGAGGGCGCGCCTATAGCGAAAACGCGCGCCCGATCAACCCTTAGCCCCCGGCGATCTCGGCGAGGTCGACCTTCACGCTCGGGCCCATCGTCGAAGAGACGCTGAGCTTCTCGACGAACTTGCCCTTCGCGCCCGACGGCTTGGCCTTCATGATCGCATCGAAGAAGGCGGTGAAATTCTCCTTGAGGTCGCCCTCGGAGAAGCTCGCCTTGCCGATCCCGGCGTGGACGATCCCTGCCTTTTCGACGCGGAACTCGACCTGGCCCGACTTTGCGTCATTGACCGCCCTGGCAACGTCCATCGTCACCGTCCCGAGCTTCGGATTGGGCATCAGCCCCTTGGGGCCGAGCACTTTGCCGAGCCGTCCGACGACGCCCATCATGTCGGGGGTCGCGATCACCCGGTCGAAGTCGATCTGGCCGCCCTGGATCGTCTCCATCAAATCCTCGGCTCCGACCACGTCGGCGCCCGCCGCCTTGGCCTCGTCGGCCTTGGCGCCCTTGGCGAACACGGCGACACGGACGGTCTTGCCCGAGCCCTTGGGCAGGTTGACGACGCCGCGGACCATCTGGTCGGCGTGGCGCGGATCGACCCCGAGGTTGAGCGCGACTTCGACCGTCTCGTCGAACTTGGCGGTCGCGTTGTGCTTGACGATCGAAAGCGCCTCATCGACCGCGTAGAAGCGGTTGCGGTCGACCGGGCTGAGCGCCTTCTGGCGCTTGGAAAGCTTGGCCATGTGCTTAGCCCTCCCGCACTTCGAGGCCCATGGCGCGCGCCGAGCCTTCGATGATCTTGGTCGCAGCGTCGAGGTCGTTGGCGTTGAGGTCCTTCATCTTGGTCTCGGCGATGTCGCGCAGCTGCGAGCGGCGGATGGTACCCGCGCTGACCTTGCCGGTCTCGGCCGAGCCCGACTTGATCTTCGCCGCTTTCTTCAAAAGGAAGGACGCGGGTGGCGTCTTGGTGGTGAAGCTGAACGAACGGTCGGCATAGACGGTGATCACCGTCGGGATCGGCGCGCCGCGCTCGAGCTCCTGCGTCGCGGCGTTGAACGCCTTGCAGAATTCCATGATGTTGACGCCGCGCTGGCCGAGCGCCGGGCCGATCGGCGGGGCGGGGTTGGCGGTGCCGGCCGGCACCTGCAGCTTGATATAGCCGGTGATTTTCTTTGCCATGTCACTCTCGTTGTTTGTCCGCTGGACCGCGGCCTTCGCCGCGGCTGGACGGATCGTCGAAGTTTAGCGGTTCAGACGGCGGCCCGAAGATCGCCTCCCGCAGCTATCCGAATGTTCGGAAGGCGCGGCCCCTACAGGAATTGGGTAGCGCCTGCAACTTGTGGTAACGGCAATAGCGGGAAGGTGCCGAAATAGGGGTTGAGTATGAAACGCCTTCTTCTTTTGACCGCTGCCGCTGTCCTCGCCGCAACCGCCACCGGGGCGCAGGCCAAGGGCATGAAATGGATGGATGCAACCGGGGCCGGCCTCCCCGCGGGCGCCAAGCTGGCGGTCGTCAAGGGCGATCCCAGCAAGGCCGGCGACTTCGTCATCCGTGCCAAATTCCCGGCCAGCTACACCGTGCCGCCGCACCACCACTCGGTCGACGAGACGGTGCGGGTGATTTCCGGCGGGCCACTCGCTTATGGCATGGGCGACAAGGTCAACACCGCCAACGCCGGATCGCTGACCAAGGGCTATCACATCGCGATGCAAGCGGGCATGAACCACTGGGCAACAAACGCCACGGCGACGGAGCTCCAGATCAGCGGCAAGGGCCCGTTCGACATCGTCTACGCCAATCCGGCCGACGACCCGCGCAAGAAGTAGGCGGCGGCCGGACAGCCGGCACTTCCGCCGAAGTTGGCAAAGTTGGCAGCGCCATGTGCGCGCAGGCGGGCGCGCACGCGGGCGCGCACGCGAGAGGCCGGCTGAAAGTTTACTAAGTTCATGGTCCTACGCTCGCGTGCAAGCGCGCGAGGGGACGCGGGCACGGCGCGCAGGTCATAGACCGAGGAGCGATGCATGCCGACGCGCTTGCACGCCTCATCGACGCAGCAGCTGGCGGCGAGCGCCTCGATGAAGGCGACCTGCCTCGCCGGGGTCCAGCCGTCGCGGCGGGCGCGGGTGGGGACGGGGGTGAAGGGGGCGAGTTGTTTGGACCTGGTAGCCACGGCGACTCCTTTGGTTTCAGGAGTCGGACCAAATAAAGCAGGGTGGGGGCTGTAGGACAGGATTTTCTTGCGTTTGCCCCCACGCCCGGCAGAGTCGCGGTGCGAAGCCGGGGGATGGATGCCGCTCTTCAATCCAAAGACAATCAAGAATGCTCTTGGAATCCACGATCACTCGCCGACCGAAAACGAGCTGAGCGCGGCTGCTCGCTGGGCCGAAATGGCTAGACAAGACTTTGGAGGCCAAAACGAGTCCCAGCTCGAAGCAGAGTTCAACGTAACGGTGATGCAGGGTGTTTTAGGCTATCGGCCGCTTGGACCGGATGGACTTGGAACCATCCGTGCGAAGCAACAGATCGGCGCCGGTACCGTTGATCTTGCACTAGGCGAGTTCACGGCCACAAGAGCATCTATAATTGCGCCCGTTGAATTGAAGGGGCCGAAGAGTGGCCTAGATTCGATCATGCCGGGCCGTGCGAAGACACCTGTTCAGCAAGCCTGGGAATACGCGAACGACGCCATTGGCGCTCGCTGGGTAATGGTCTCAAATATGAGGGAGCTACGGCTTTACGCTGTTGGACACGGTCGTGCGGACTATGAGACCTTCGACCTTCGTCAGATTGACAACGCGGAAGTCCTCAATCGTCTGCAACTCCTCCTCCACAGCGAACAACTTATCTCAGGTGCAACGGCCGACCTGCTCTCGCGAAGCGCATCTGAAGATAGAGACATAACGGACGCACTATACGAAGACTATCGCAAGCTTCGTGACGACCTTCTGCAGTTTGTTCGCGATCAGCATTCCTCAGTGCCTGCCGACCGACGCATTGAACTTGTCCAGAAGCTACTCGATCGGCTGATCTTTATCGCATTTGCTGAAGATAGCGTTCTTGTGCCTGATGACAGCCTCCGACGCGCCATCGAATTTGATGATCCATATGATCCTAAGCCTAAATGGCGGAACTTGGTTCGATTGTTCGAAGCCGTGGACAAGGGTGCCTCCAAGCTCGGCATTGCGGCTTACAATGGCGGCCTCTTTGCAACGGACCCCGATCTTGAGAGCCTCGATCTCCCGGACCACTTGGTCGAAAGATTTCCAGAGATCAGTCAATATGACTATCGCAGCGAAGTTTCCGTAACGATCCTCGGTCACATTTTCGAGCAATCCATCTCAGATATTGAGGCGCTGCTCGCGGAAGCCAGGGGTGAACCCCTGCCACGCACAGGAAGTCGAAAGCGCTTCGGCGTTGTCTACACCCCAGAGTTCGTCACATCGTTTATCGTCGATCAGACGGTCGGGGCGCACCTAAAAGAGATTTCAGACCACTTGCTGCTTAGTCATGCGAAGCGCGTCGATGCCGATGGGAATGTCTTTTGGAAATCTAAGACCGCTGAGGGCGATTACTGGCGGGCTTATTTGGACCAGTTGACTGCTTTGCGCATCGTCGACCCGGCGTGTGGATCCGGAGCCTTTCTCATCTCTGCATTTGACTTACTCAATGCGGAGCAAAAAAGGGTGCGAGATCGTCTCGGAGAAATCGAAGGCGGTGTGCTGGCCTGGGCTCACCCAAATGCTGATGTCGAGATCATTACAGCGAATCTCTATGGCGTGGACATCAATGCCGAGTCCGTTGAAATCACCAAGCTCGCCTTGTGGCTCAAGACAGCGAAGAAGGGGCGGCCGCTCGAAAGCCTTGAACTGAACATTCAACGCGGCAACTCCACGATTGAAGACTGCGACATTGATGCGAGGGGCTTCGTCTGGCGTGAACGCTTCAGACGCATCTTCGATGAAGGCGGTTTCGACGTCGTCGTCGGCAATCCGCCGTACGTGCGAATGGAGCTTCTTAAGCTGGTCAAACGATACTTAGAGACGCGCTATTCAGTCGTCTCTGACCGCGCCGATCTGTATGCCTATTTCTTCGAATTGGGTCTGCGGCTCCTGAAGCCCGGTGGTCGCTTGGGATACATTTCCTCTTCTACGTTCTTTAGAACTCGATCAGGAGCGCCCCTTCGCCAGTATCTGTCGCAAAATGCCCACATCGAGGCCATTATAGATTTTGGTGATTTGCAGGTCTTCGAGGGGGTGACGACGTACCCCAGCATCCTGATACTCAAGAAAGTCGGTGAGGCATCATCGAATACCGCGTCTTCTGATAGGTCGCTCGCCGTTCGCTTCTTAAACCTGAAAGAGTTCCCCCCCGATCTGGCGGCTGCCTTTGAGGAGCGAGCACAACAGATGCCTCAATCGCGTCTTGGCGTTGGCAGTTGGAGATTTGAAAGCGACGCTCTCAATTCAATCCGAAACAAAATGGCTGCTTCCCATAGGACACTTGGCGAGTTGCTGGGGCCACCATTGTGTGGCGTCAAGACGGGGCTCAATGATGCGTTCGTCGTCTCACGCGAGCTTCGCGATCGGCTTATAGCGCGCGACAGCAGATCAGACGAATTGCTGAAGCCGTTTTTGATCGGCGAGAACCTCCAAAGGTGGCATTTTGAAAGCGACGATCTCTGGCTGATTTACACACCAAAGAGCAGGGTCGACATCGAGGATTATCCCGCAGTCAGGGACCACCTCGCGCAGTTTCGTGACCGGTTGCAGGCACGAGCGACACAGCAGAATTGGTGGGAGCTGCAACAAGCACAGCTTGCATATGTGCCGGCTTTCGAAGCGAAAAAGGTGATATGGCCCGAGTTTAGCCAAGGGCCCAAATTCTCATTCGACGCTTCTGGAAGCTATCCGCTCAACAAGGTCTATTTTGTCAGCCAAGAGACGCCCGAGCTGGTGGCGGTTTTGGGGTCCAAACCTGTCTGGTTCTATCTGTTCGGAGACGCGGGCGCACTCCGGGGCGGCAAATGGCGACTGATTACCGGAGAAGCAGCGCTTTCTCGTGTTCCAATACCGGAGATCGTTGATCGGCACGCGCTTGCTCTGCTCGCGACGGAAATCCAGTCTGCAAGCGAGGAATTGGCGGCACTAGTGAAACAAACACTTCATCGCCTGGCAGACATCGCGCCATCGATCGAAACAATGGCCAGTTTCCGCACGTGGCCCAATCAAGATTTCACTCAGCTTCGCTTAGCTATCGTGAAGCGCCTTCGAACGGATTTTCCAATTTCGGAGCGCGACGAATGGGAGCGATGGTACGAGAATAAACGCTTGGAAGCCACGGCAATGAGACAACACATTGCTAATGCCGAGGCAGAGATTAGCCAACGAGCGTACTCAATGTTCGCTTTGACCACGGATGAGATCGCGTTGATTGAGGAAGCTCTCGAAGGCCAGTACTGAAAAGCGTCACGCGAGTGAATCGCGTGACCGCGTCGGACGGGCTCGGCTCCCGTCAGGGTCGCCGCCCGGCCGGCCGGGTGAGTGACTTCAGGCCGGATCCCGGATCAAGTCCGGGATGACGCAAGGGACTGGACCCCTGCTTTCGCCGGGGAACAGGTCACTTCACTCGCTCTACCTGCTCGAATTCCAGCTCCACCGGCGTTGCCCGGCCGAAGATCGACACTGAGACCTTCACGCGCCCGCGGTCGAAATCGAGCTCCTCGACGGTGCCGTTGAAGGTCGCGAAGGGGCCGTCGAGGACCTTGACCGCATCGCCGATCTCGTAATCGACGCTGATCTTTGCCTTGGGCCCGTGCGCCGCCGCCTGCTCCTTGGTTTCGAGCATTCGCGCGGCCTGGGCGTCGGGGATCGGCTGGGGCTTGCCGCCGGGGCCGAGGAAGCCGGTGACCTTGGGGGTGTTCTTGACGAGGTGGTAGACCTGGTCGTTCATCTCGAGCTTGGCGAGGACGTAGCCGGGCATGAACTTGCGGTCGGTCTGGACCTTCTTGCCGCGCTTGACCTCGGTGATGGTCTCGGTGGGCACTTCGATCTGTTCGACGAACGGCTCGAGCTGGAGGCGCCTGGCCTCGCTCTGGATCGAGTCGCGGACCTTGTTCTCGAAGCCGGAATAAGCGTGGATGATGTACCAGCGGGACATGTTCTTACCTGTTCAGTTCTTTCTCCCTCTCGCCGCTACGGGAGAGGGTCGCGGGAGAGGGGCGGCTACTTGCTGAGGAAGCTCAGCAGATATTGGACCAGCGTCGAGAACAAAGCGTCGACGCCGAAGAAGAAGAAGGCGAGCAGCAGCGTCATGATCATCACCATGATGCCGGTGGCGACGGTCTCCTTGCGGGTCGGCCAGTGGACCTTGGCGGTTTCGGCGCGGACCTGACGGATGAATTCGCCGGGGGAGACTTTGGCCACGTTGCTGTTTTGCCCATCGGTTGCGGATAAAGAAAGGCTCCGCGGGCGCGGGGCCGGCGGAGCTTGCGGTCACTTAGCGCCGCTGCGCCGAGTCTTCAAGGTTGCGAACGGCATTGGCCGTGGCTAACTCGCGCGTCGGGCACAGGGCTTCCCGCGGAAGGACGATTTTTCGCGGCGTTGCCGTAGGAGTGTAGCTCAGCTGGTAGAGCATCGGTCTCCAAAACCGAGGGCCGGGGGTTCGAATCCCTCCACTCCTGCCACCGCCCTTCCCTTCCAGTATTTTCAGCGGATGACCGGGAGGCCGAGCCAGCTGCCGTTGGCGCCGGTGAAGATGCGCTGCGTTGCGGCACGATAGTCGCCGGGCTGGGCAAAGAAGATGTTGGAGACGAAGGTCTGCGGGTTGCGGTCGTAGAGCGGAAACCAGCTCGACTGGACCTGGACCATCAGGCGGTGACCCGGCTCGACCACATAATCGACCGCCGGCAGCGCGAATTCGTAGGGCAGCGGCGCGTTCGGGGTCAGCGGCGCGGGGTGCGCTGGGTCGGTGCGGTAGCGGCCGCGGAAGATCTCCATCGCGATCGGCAGCTCGTAACCGGCGAGCCTCGGATGGGTGGCGGGATAGACGTCGATCAGCTTGACCACCCAGTCGCTGTCGCTGCCGCTGGTCGAGGCGACGAGGTGCACGAGCGGGGTCCCGGCAAGCCGCAGCGGCCGCGCCAGCGGCGAGGTCGAAAAAGTGAGGACGTCGTTGCGGGCGGCGGCGAAGCGCTGGTCGTCGGCGAGCCAGATGCTCCACGTCGAATAAGGCGCGAACGGCGGCAGGATCGGCCGCGTCCGATACGGTACCGGGCGCGCCGGATCGGAGCGGTAGGAATCGGAGGCGGTGACGGTCGGCGGGTCGAAGGCCAGGCGCTTGCCCGGGGCGAGATAGAGCGGCGTGAGATTGGCCGGGCAGGTGCGGGCGCAGGCCGGCGGCCAAGCGTCGAGGCGGCGCCACTGGTTGGTCGCGGCCTCGAAGGCGGTGACACGGGCGACGTGCGCCGGCCGGCCGCCCTTCAGATATTGATCGAGAAACGGGATCATCACGTTCTGCCGGAACCATCGTGCCGTGTCCGATCCCCAGTCGATCGGGCCCAAGGCCACTCCGGGGGAATTGGCCTGGCCGTGGTACCACGGGCCGAGGACGAGATGGGCGTTGCCCTGGTCCTTCGACTTGACCGCGTCGAACAGCGCCGGCGCGCCGTAGATATCCTCCTGGTCCCACAGGCTGCCGACGATCAGCGTTGGGACGGTCAGGGGCCGCGCCGCAAGGATCCGGTCGACGGCCTGGCCCTGCCAATAATCGTCATAAGCCGGGTGCCGCGTCAGCCGCTGCCAAAACGGCAGTTGGTCCATGCCCATCGCGGTGCCGTAGGCGCCGGCCGACCCGTAGCGCAGCGCTGCTGCATAATCGTCGCCGCGGCTGGCGAACCATTCGCGATCGGATTGCCGGCTGATGTTCTGGCCGTAGACATAGCCGATCATCTCCTGGCGGAAGGCGCCGTTGTGGAACCAGTCGTCGCCCTTCCACACGTCGACCATCGGGTTGATCGGCACCGCAGCCTTGAGCGCCGGGTGCGGACCGATGAGGCTCATCAGCGCGGCAAAGCCGTCATAACTGGTGCCGATCGTGCCGACGCGGCCGTTGGCTTCGGGGACGTTTCTGACTAGCCAGTCGATCGTGTCCCAGGCGTCGGTCGAATGGTCGACGGCGGTCGGGTTGAGCGGACCGCGCACCGGGCGGTTCATCACATAATCGCCCTCGGACCGATACTTGCCGCGGACGTCCTCGATGGCGACGATGTAACCGGCCCGCACAAGCTCGGCATTGAGCGGCGAAAGGATGCTTTCGAGAGCCGGGCCGGGCACGCCGAGCTGTGTCTCCCTGTCCGCCGAATAAGGGGTGCGGTCGAGCAGGATCGGGTATTTGCCGGCATGGCCTGGAATGATCAGGACCGCGTACATCCGCGCCCCGTCGCGCATCGGGATCATGACCGACTGGCGGACGTATTGAAGGCTCTGCCTGATCGGCAGCGACTGCGGCGCCGGCGGATGGGCACGATGCGGCGGCGGAATGTCGCCGCCGGGCTGCACGGCGGGCTCGGCGTGCGTCTGGCCGAGCAGCGGCGCCGCGAGCGCGAGCGTCAAGGCTACGAACTTGCGAAACGCCATTCACTGCCCTTCCGTGATCCCGCTCATAGCGGTTGAAGGGGGTCCGGCAATCGGTGGAACGATGTTGGTTCAGCCGGATTGCAGCTTCTTCAAGCGAACGGAGCGACCATGACTATTGCCGAAACCAGCTTCGAGACCGCGACGCGCATTGCCGCGGGCGACGACGGCAGCAATTACGACAATGTCGCGATCGCGCTGCATTGGGCGACCGCGCTGCTGGTCGTCACCCAGTTCGCGCTCGGCCAGACCTGGGGCTGGTTTCCACGGCCCACGCGGCACTTGATGATTGTCACCCACATGTCGTTCGGGATCATCCTGACGGCCGTGATCGTGGCGCGGATCCTGTGGCGCTTCGCCGGCCGCCGTCACATGCGCTCGCTCGAGACCGGCTGGGTCCGCGCGGCGTCCCGCGCGACGCATTATTTGTTCTACGGCCTGCTCGCTCTCGAAGCCGTCCTGGGCTTCCTTTCGCGCTGGGAAGGGAACGAGGCGATGAGCTTCTTCGGGCTGCAGATCCCGCCGCCGTTCACCGGCGCCGGCAAGCCGCTGGCGCACGAGCTCCAGGACATCCACAATTGGGTGGGCTGGGCGATCATCGTCCTTGCGGTCGGCCACGCGCTCGCCGCGCTCTATCACCATTATGTCGTGAAAGACCGCGTGCTGATCAGGATGCTGCCCTGGGCGGCACGATCCTGAGAACCTGCTGCCGACGGGCCGGTAACGCAGAATGAACCATTGGCCGGTTGGGCGGCACTAGATCAAGCATTGCGGAGGTTGCGCATCCCGCACTCGTAACGATCGTCGTGGAGTAAACCCAAGTCGTCGCCCGACCGTCCGGTCGCGGCTCAGCCTTCAGCGTCCCCGTTCCTCGACCGCCGCCGACAACCGGCGCGGCCGAGCTGTGCCCTCACGTCCCCATCCCCAGGAGAACATATGTCCACCAAGATCAAAATCGGCCTTCTGTTGGCCACCAGCTCAGCAGCACTTGCGTTGGGCTCGCCCGCAAAGGCGGACGGCACGGCGCCGTGCAATGTCGGTCCGGGCACGGCCTCGACCGAATGCGGCGTAAACTCGAGCGCTCCGGGGCTCGATTCAACGGCCGTCGGCGACGCCGCCAGCGCGAAGGCCGATGAATCCACTGCCGTCGGCGAGGAGGCGGCTGCTTCGGGCACGCTTTCGACCGCGATCGGCGAGGATTCCATTGCGTCTGGAGAATTTTCGACCGCAGTCGGCGGTGAAGCTCAGGCGACCGGACTTGAAACCACCGCGATCGGGCAAGCCTCCGTGGCCTCGGGCGAAAGCGCGACGGCCGAGGGCTTCCTGGCAAACGCCACCGGGTTTGAATCCGTCGCGATCGGCGACCGTTCCCAGGCAACCAATGAAGATTCGGTCGCGATCGGCGACAAAGCGCTTGCGACCGCGTTCCACTCAACGGCGATCGGCGGTGAGGCCTCTGCGACTGGTGCCGGAGCGCAGGCCTTCGGCTGGAGAGCAAATGCTTCCGGCGCTCAGTCTTCAGCCGTGGGCAACCAGGCTCAAGCGACGGGGAGCAATTCCACGTCCATCGGCAACTTCTCGAAGGCGACGGGGCTGAGCGCAACCGCGCTTGGCAACAATGCCTCGGCAGTCGGCGTGCACAGCACGGCCGTTGGCACGGCCGCGGTTGCAGTTGGTGACGCATCAACCGCTCTTGGTGAAAGCGCCAAGGCGCTTGGGCTCGAGTCGACTGCCGTTGGAGAGGGCGCGAATGCATCCGGCGAGAGTTCCACCTCCGTCGGCATCCTTGCGAACTCGACCGGATTGCAGTCGGTCGCAGTCGGCAACCGCGCGCAGGCCACCAACGAGGATTCGGCAGCGTTCGGCGACAAGGCCAATGCAACTGGTTTGCACTCGACGTCGATCGGCGGCGAATCCGTCGCGACTGGAGCGGGCGCGCAAGCGTTCGGGTGGAGAGCCAATGCGACCGGTACCCAGTCCGTGGCGGTCGGCAACCAGACGCAGGCGGCGGGCGTCAACGCGACTGCACTGGGTAATGTCGCCCAGGCCACTGGCCTCAATTCGACCGCACTTGGCAATGGATCGATAGCGAACGCTTCGAATTCCACTGCTGTCGGCCAGGCCGCCAAGGCCACTGCAGCCGGCGCTCTCGCGGTCGGCAACGGGGCGACGGCGGCGTTTGCGGGTTCCACCGCGATCGGCGTCAACTCCCAGACCACGGCCGCCAACCAGGTGTCGCTCGGCGGCGCTGGAAGCTCCGTGCGCATCGGTGACGTAGCGGCGAGCACGGCGGCGCAGCAGGCGAGCTCGGCCAACCTCGCCACCGTCGATGCGAATGGCGTGCTGGGCCGCAGCAATGTGAGCTTCGCGAGCCTGGGCGCGCTGCAGAATTCGTTCACTGCAGCCCAGGGCCAGATCGACCAGCTGTTCCAGGAGAACGATCGCAACCGCCGCGACATCCGCGATGCCGACCAGGGCGTCGCGATGGCGCTCGCGCTCGACACGCCGAGCATTCCCGCAGGCGCGCATTTCGCGGTCTCGGGCGGCGTCGGATACTTCAAGAACCAGGCCGCTCTGGCGACGGCGATTTCAGCGGCAGTCGGGCAAATGTCGACGGTTTCCGCCGGCGTCACCTACGGGTTCAACAGCAGCCAAATCGGCGCTCGCGCCGGGTTCCAGATGGCGTTCTAGCGAAGGCGTGGCGAGCCCGCTTTGCGGCGGGCTCGCTGTTGTTGCTCGCAAGACAGGCCCGGCGCTCCTCCAGGAGGCGCCGGGCCTTTTGTCTTTAGGCGATTCTAGAAGTCGCTTTCGGCGACGAATTTCGCTCCGGCGCTGCCGCCGAGGCACCAGCGGACCTGGGCCTTTACCTGGCCCATCCGCGGAATCGCGATCTGCAGACGCTCGCCGATACGAAACTCGGAATCCGCCTCGATCCTGCAGCCTGAGTCCGAAAAGTTGGTCAACCGAACCGGCGATTTGGTTCCGTCGCTGCGGTGCACGACCGCATCCAGCTCGACCAGATGCCGATCCTTACGTCCGATCCACCCGTGCATCCGATCCATCACGCCACTCCCATTGGCACGCTACTGTGCCATCGACAGGTAAAGACGCATTTAACGCTGAGGTTGAGAGACTTAGATGCCTTGGCCGGGCAATAGGAGCGGGCGATCAGGCGGCGATGTCGTACGGCTGAATTTCACCAGACAGATACTGGTTGCGGGCCTTGGTCCGCGAGAGCTTGCCCGAGCTGGTGCGGGGGAGGGTGCGCGGCGGAACCAGCTCGACGACCGGCGTGATCCCGGTGATCGCGCGCACGCGCTCACGGATTTCGTCGCGCAGGCGCCCGCGCTCGACATTATCGGACACACGGCAGTGGACCAGGACCGCCGGCGTCTCCTCGCCGGACGGGCCGGTGATCGCGAAGGCCGCGATATCGCCCGACTTGAAGCCGGGCAGCTGCTCGACCGCCCATTCGATGTCCTGCGGCCAGTGGTTGCGCCCGTTGATGATGATCATGTCCTTGGCGCGGCCGACGATGAATATGTAGCCGGAGGACATGTAGCCCATGTCGCCGGTGTCGAGCCATTTGTCGGAGCTCAAGCAGGCGCCGGTCGATTCCTCGTCGCGGAAATAGCTGTGCATGACGCTTGCGCCGCGCACATAGACTCGGCCGATGCCGCGATCCGGGAGGATCTCGCCGTCCGAGCCGCGGATCTCGACCTCCATGCCGGTGACCGGCCGCCCGCAATTCACGACCGCGCGGAAGCGACGCGGGCGCTTGGCCTCGTCGGCCTCACCGCCGGACAGTTCGTGCTCTTCCACCAGCTCGAGCCGGATGCCCTCGCCCGGCGGCATCAGCGACACGGCCAGCGTCGCTTCGGCAAGGCCGTAGCTCGGGCAGAAGGCGCCAGCCTTGAACCCGGCCTGGTCGAAGCAGTCGACGAATGCCTGCATGACCTCGGGACGAATCATGTCCGCGCCGTTTCCGGCGATCCGCCAGCGCGAAAGGTCGAAGCGGTCCGCGGCGCGGGTCTGCGAGCTCATCCGGCGCGAGCAGATGTCATAGCCGAAGGTCGGCGAGTAGCTCACCGTCGTGCCGGGGTTGCGGGTGATCATGTCGAGCCACGCGAGCGGGCGGCGGGCAAAATCCTCGGTCTTCAAATAATCGACCGACATCTGCAGCGACATGGGCGAGAGGAAGCAGCCGACGAGGCCCATGTCATGGTACCAGGGCAGCCAGGAAACGCAGCGGTCGGTCTGCTCGATCTGGAGGCCGATGCCGTGCGCGCGCAAATTGTCGAGCAACGCGTGGTGCGTGACCGCGACCCCGTGCGGGAAGCGCGTCGAGCCGCTCGAATATTGAAGGTAGGCGATGTCGTCCGGGCTAGCGGTCGGCAGTTCGCCGACCGCGGGTTCGGCGGCATTCAGCGTGTCCCAGTCGCGCGACGCGATCCCGGCCTGGTCGGCGGCGGCCTTGCCGAAGTCGGCGAGCTCGGGCGGATAGAGGAGCAGTGCAGGGTCGCAGCTCTTCAG
>JBJMVJ010000132.1:0-11390 GCA_045810685.1 Sphingomonas sp. | reverse complement strand
GCCGCCACCAACGCCGCATCCTGGATGCGCACGCCGTGGTGGACCTCGTATCGCTCCTTCAAGCCACGAAGGATCGCGATCGTGTCTTCCGCCGACGGCTGGTCGACGTACACGGGCTGGAAGCGCCGCTCGAGCGCCGGGTCGGCCTCGACGTTCTTGCGGTACTCGTCCAGCGTCGTCGCACCGATCACGTGGAGCTCGCCGCGCGCGAGCGCCGGCTTCAACAGGTTGCCGGCATCCATTGCACCCTCGGCCTTTCCGGCGCCGACCAGAGTGTGCATCTCGTCGATGAACAGGATGATGTCGCCCGCAGCCTGTTTGACCTCGTCGAGCACCCCTTTCAAACGCTCTTCGAACTCGCCGCGATATTTGGCGCCGGCGACCATTGCGCCGAGGTCGAGCCCAAGCAGGCGCTTGTCCTTGATCCCGTCGGGCACATCCCCGTTGGTGATACGCAGCGCGAGGCCTTCGACGATGGCGGTCTTGCCGACACCAGGCTCGCCGATCAGCACCGGGTTGTTCTTGGTCCGCCGCGCAAGCACCTGGATGGTGCGACGGATTTCCTCGTCGCGTCCGATGACCGGGTCGAGCTTGCCCTCCCTTGCAGCCTCGGTCAGGTCGCGGGCATATTTCTTGAGGGCGTCGTAGCGGTCTTCGGCGCCCTGCGTATCGGCGGTGCGGCCGCCGCGCAGCTTCTCGATCGCCGCGTTGAGGTTTTGCGGCGTGACGCCCGTCTTCGCCAGCGCGGCGCCGACTTCGGTGCCTTTGGCGAGCGCCATTGCCAGAAGGATCCGCTCCACGGTCACGTAGCTGTCGCCCGATTTCTTTGCGACCTGCTCGGCCTGGTCGAGAATCCGGATTGTGTCGCCGTCCATCGCCGGCGCCTGGGTCGCGCCGCTCCCCGTCACCGCCGGGATCTTCGCCACCAGCTGGTCGACTTCGCGCTTGGCAACCTTCGGATCACCGCCCGCCGCCTGGATCAGGCCCGCGGCCATGCCCTGTTCGTCATCCAGTAGCGCTTTCAGCAGATGCCCGGGCGCGATGCGTTGGTGATGCTCCCGAACGGCGATCGTTTGGGCTGCCTGCAAGAAGCCCCGCGCACGGTCGGTGAGCTTTTCAAAATCCATGAACTCTTCCCCTTTTCTTTAGCGGGGATATGGTGTTGCACTTAAGCAACACAAGGGTGAAAGTCAGTGTTGCTGCGGGTTCGGTGGCGGCGCGGTGACCGGTGCTGCTGCAACGCCCGGTGCCGCTAATGGGTTCGCGGGCGCTGGCTGGAGCGGTTGGCCAATACTCGCCGCATCCTCGGGATGGACGATTGCCGGGCATTCCGCGGCGACCGCTGGATCCATGTTCCAGCGGCGGTACTTCATCGTGTCTATATGGAAGCGGAGGTAGGCATAGAAGCCGAGGCCAGCCTTATAGCGCTCGCCCTGTTGCGAATGCATGCCGCACAATGTCCGCATCATGCTTACTCGGTCGATCGGCTTTAAGGGGACAAGGTCGACCGCAGAATAGTGGACGTGCGCGCTCTCCGGCGCTCCGCCGGCGCAGACGTTGAGCGACGGGTTTCGATAAACAGAAACGGGTTCGACCGGCCCAACTGCCGGAATCACGAAGTCGCGGATGTAGCGCAGAGTCTGGACCATGTGCGGCCATTCGCTCGTGGGCGGAACTTCGAAGGGCTCGCCGCCACAATCTTTCCAGGCGGTCGCAGTGCGAATCAGCTGCCAGGTCGTGACGATGCCCGCCACCTCGGCTGCGGCGAAATAGTCGTTGAGCGCCTTTACCTGGGCGGCACGCCACGGCGCTGCGAGATACCAGGATCGATAGCCCGGCTCGTCCTGTCCGGCGGTAATGTAGGGGCCGACAGGATCCCATGGCGCCGCGGACGGGGCAACCGTTGCGGGTGCAACTGCGGATGGCGTGGCGGGCTGCGGCTGCGCCGCCTGCGCTGCTGCCGAAGTCGCGAACAGAGTGCCGAAGAGCGCGAGGATCCACTTCATGACGACGATGATACTCTCGCACTCTGTCTTGAAAAGCGGTGATCAGGGGGCGACATCGCGATTATGACTCAGCCCATCGATGTCGACCTGCCCCATAAACTCGGCAAGGACGAGGCGCGGCGCCGCATCGCGACCAACATCCACAAACTCGAGCAGCACATCCCCGGCGGCGCAAAGGTGCAGTCGGGGTGGAGCGGCGACCAGCTCAACCTCCAGATCGCGGCCATGGGCGAGTCCGTGAATGCCTCGATCGACGTGATGGACACCAAGGTGCATCTGAAGGTCCTGCTGCCGGGAATGCTCGGCATGTTCTCGGGGCTCATCCAGGGCGCGCTGCAGAAGAAGGGCGGCGCTTTGCTCGAGGATCATAGCAAGGGCTGACGCTCCGCTGCCGCGCCGCTAAGCTTCCCGGCAAAGGAGGACGGGGATGCGGCATTTCGCGGTGGTCGGCTCGGGACCGGCAGGCTTCTACACCGCCGAAGCGCTGGAAAAGGCCTATGGCGAGGCAGCGCGCATCGACATCCTCGACCGATACCCGGTACCCTATGGCCTGATCCGCTTCGGCGTCGCCCCCGACCATCAGTCGCTAAAGGCGGTCAGCAAGCGCTACGACAAGGTCGCGGATAGCGCCGGCGTCGACTTCATCGGCAACGTCACCGTCGGACGCGATGTCTCGGTAGATGAGCTGCTCGAGCTCTATGACGCGGTGATTCTCGCGGTCGGCGCGCCGCACGATCGCAAGCTCGGCGTCCCCGGCGAGGATTTGCCGGGGGTCGTCGGTTCCGCCGAGTTTGTCGGCTGGTACAACGGCCATCCCGAGTTCGCCGACCTCGATCCGCCGATGATGGGCACCCACGCGGCGGTCGTTGGTGCCGGCAATGTCGCGCTCGATTGCGCGCGGATTCTGTCGAAGACGCGCAATGAGTTCGAAGGATCGGACATTGTCGGGCATGCGCTCTACGCACTCGACAGGTCGGCAATCCGCACCGTCACGATCCTCGGCCGCCGCGGGCCACACCAGGTCGCAATGACCCCAAAGGAGCTCGGCGAGCTCGGGCACCTCGAAGCCGCAGTCCCCGTCGTCGATCCCGCGGACTTCCCCCCGCCCGAAGCGGACGATTCGCTCGAGCCCGGCCTGCGCAAGTCCGTCACCCTGCTGCGCGCGTTCGCCGACCTGCCAGCCAACAAGCCCAAGCGAATCGTCTTCGACTTCTTCGCCAAGCCGCTGGCGATAGAGGGCGATGGCAAAGCCGAACGGATCATCGTCGAACGGACCATCGTCGACGAGAGCGGGGCCGCCCGCGGCACCGGCGAGACCTATGCGGTTCCCGCTTCAATGATCGTCACCGCGATCGGTTATTCGACCCCGCCGATGGGGGGCGTCGCTCATGACGAGCGCGGCGGCAAGTTCAGCAACGAAGGCGGCCGCATCGGCGAGCGACTCTACGCCGTCGGGTGGGCGCGGCGGGGCCCCACCGGCACCATCGGCACCAACCGCCCGGACGGTTATGAAGTCGCCGACCAGGTCGCGGCCGCAATGCCGCCGGGCAGCTCGAGCGACCGAGCCGGCGCGCAAGGCCTCGAACGCCTGCTCGAAAGCCGGGGCCTGATGCCGACCGACTATGAGGACTGGCGCAAGATCGAGCAGACCGAAACCGCTCGGGCCCGTCCGGGCTCCCCGCGCGAGAAGTTCGTTCGCCACGATGAATGGCTTCGGGCGCTCGGGCGGAACTAGCCCTTCGACTTCGCTCATGACATGCTTGCGCTTGCCGCGACCCCCTTCTATCTAGCCGCGGCCTTGGCTCCCGCCGCGACCCGGTCGCGATAGGTGCGGGTTCCGGTCGGGGAGTAGCTCAGCCTGGTAGAGCACTGTCTTCGGGAGGCAGGGGCCGGAGGTTCGAATCCTCTCTCCCCGACCATCGATTTCGCCGAGTGTCGGGGGGCAATCCGGCAAAACCGGACCATCTCGATCGAATAAGCTGAGCCTTATCTTAACCTTAATCGGTTAATCCGCGGCCCATGGGCTGTGTCGCTCGACGCCTGCACAAGCGAGGCGCGATCCCGCTGGGCTGCGCGCTTGCAGCGCTGTGGCCGGCGCCGGCGACCGCGGAGAGCAAGCTAAAGCTGCTCACCCCCGACACCCTCGAATTGAGTGACGATCTGCGCCTGGTCGCCGTCGATGGCGAGAAGAGCTGGGTTAATGGCGGCTTTGGCAAATTTCGGTCGGGCAGCGAGGGTGATTGGCAGCTCCAGCCCCAGCTCGGCAACGCAAGCCTAGTGTGGAAGCCGCAATTCACCTGGTCGCTTGGCGCGACAATCGTTGGCTCGCTCCAGGGCGGGCAGCGCACCGAAGCCGGGCTCAGCCAGGGCTATGTGACGTTCCGCCCAATGCGCGGCAGCGGGCTCGCATTTTCGGTCCGCGCCGGTCTGATGTGGCCCCCGGTGAGCCTCGAGCACGAGGGCGCCGACTGGCACGTGAAGGACTCGATCACGCCTTCGGCCATCAACAGCTGGATCGGGGAGGAGGTTCGCCCGGTAGCCGCGGAGGCAACCATCGCCACCGATGTCGGCCCGCACCAGCTTCGCGCGACCGCGGCGCTGATCGCCGGAAACGACACGTCGGGCACGTTGCTCACTTTCCGGGGCTGGGCGCTTCACGACCGCACGACGCTTGCGTTTCGGCGGCACCTCCTGCCGCCGCTGGGCCCGCTCGCCGGCTACCAGGCACCCTACACCCACCCGTTGATCGACCTTCGTCACGGCTTCGCGGACCGCCCTGGTTTTTACGCCAAACTCGGCTGGCAGCCGCCGCTGCCGATACGTCTTGAGCTGTTCCATTATGATAATGGCGCCAATCCGGAGGTCGTGAATTCCCAGCTCGAATGGGGCTGGCGCACGAGGTTCGACAATATCGGGCTGGTCGCGGATCTCGGCTCGGGCGCCGAGCTCAAGGCGCAGGCGCTGCAGGGGCGCACGCGCATGGGTTATCCGATGGACGGCAGCCGGTGGATCGACAATCGCTTCCGCGCCGCGTTCGTGATGCTGACGCGCCCGGTCGGGAAGCTCGGGCTCGCGGCGCGCGCCGATGTCTTCGACACCGACAACCGGGGCAGCCTCTTCGAGGAGGAATATAACGAGCACGGCTGGTCGGCGATGCTTGCCGCGAAGCGCGAGTGGGGGCCGGTTACCGGCCTGATCGAGTTGCTTCATGTGTGGAGCGATACGCCGGCACGCGAACACGCCGGCGAACAGCCGCGGCAGAAGCAGACCCAGGTCCAAAGCGAACTGCGAATTCGCTGGTAACCATCTCCCTGCGCGCCACGTTTACCGCTGCGCGCTTAATCATTTCCGATGGCGCGTAACGTCCTGCTTGTGCTGGCCCTTGCCGGCGCAGTGTCGCCGCTTGCCGCGGCTCCCCTCAGCGTGCGCGTCGTGGACGCCTCTGGTCGCCCGGTCCGCGATGCAGTGGTGACGCTCTACCCGCAAGGCGGGGCAGCGCACCCGTCACGTGGCGGGCGGTTCACCGTCGCGCAGCACAACCTCCAATTCGACCCGTTCCTGACCATCGTTCCGGTCGGCGCCGACGTATCTTTCCCTAATTTGGATCCGACCCGGCACCACGTTTACTCTTTCTCGGCGGCCAAGAAGTTCGAGCTGAAGCTGTTTGCGAAGGACCAGTCGCGAACGGTCCATTTCGACAAGCCCGGCGTCGTTGCATTGGGCTGCAACATCCACGACCAGATGAGCGCCTTCATCGTCGTTACGGACAGCGCATGGACGGCGCGCACCAATGCGCGCGGAGTGGCTTCGTTCGCCGATGTGCCGAACGCGCCGGCTCGGCTCACCCTCTGGCACCCCTATCTGCGCGCCCCGGGCGGTCAGCTCCAGCAATCGATCGCTCCCACGCAGCACAGCCTCAGCTTCCAGGTCCGCCTGCGCCCGCCCGCGGCCATGGCGATGACGGACTATTGAGCGCATGCGCCCATTCCGCTCCTTGAGTGCGCGTCTGTCGGTCCAGTTCGCGTTGCTGTTCGCGGTCACGATGCTCGCCGTCTCGGCGGCGCTTTCGACCCTCATCGCCGGGTCCGCTTCGCAGCAGGTCGAAAGCCAGCTGCAATCGAGCGGCGCGGTCTATGACCGCCTGTGGCAGCAGCGCGCGCGTGAGCTGCAGAACGCCGCGCAGTTGCTGGCTCACGACTTCGGCTTCCGCGCCGCGGTGGCGAGCGGGGATCAGGCGACCATGCAGTCGGCGCTCGGCAATGCAGCGGCGCGCCTCCGCGTCAGGAGCGCCTTCATCATCGCCGCGGACGGCCGTGTCTCGAGCATCGACCCGGCGGTGAGCGGCAGCGAAGCGGCCGCATTGTGGGCGCCGCTCGACGACGGCAAGCTGACGGGCGTCTCCGTGCTCGCCGGCCGCCCCCGCCAGTTGGTCGCCGCGCCGGTGATGGCGCCGACCCTGATCGGCTGGGTGGTGTTCGCGGCCGATCTCGATCGGCGGGACATGCGCGGCCTTGAACATCTCTCGGCCATTCCGCTCCATGCCGCGGTGATGACGTACGACAAGGGACGCTGGGCCGAGGCATCCGGAAGCATGTCGGCGCTCGACTCCGGTGCCGCCAGCCTCGCGCAAGCCCATGTCGGCGAGCCGTCGGCTTTCGAAATGAGTGTCGGCGGCGCGCCGTCGATCGCGCTTGCCAAGCCGCTCGCGACCTTCTCCGACGGTCAGCGCGCAATCCTGCTGCTCGCTTACCCCAAGGCGGAGGCAATGGCCGTCGCGCGCAGGCTGCAGGTGGCGCTTGGCGTCATGACGCTGCTCGGCTTGCTCCTGGTCGGCCTCGCCACCTGGAAGGCCGCGGCACGCATCACCCAGCCGCTTGCCCGGCTCGATGAGGCCGCGGGCCGCCTTGCATCAGGCGAGCATGTGCAGGTCCGGGTACGCGGCGAGGACGAGCTGGCGCGGCTCGCCAGCAGCTTCAACGAGATGGTCGGCAAGATCGCTGAGCGCGAGCAGCGCATCACGCAGCTCGCGTTCAACGACACGCTCACTGCGCTCCCCAACCGCACCATGTTTCAGCAGGCGCTCGAACATTATTTCCGCGCTGCCGACGCGAAGGACAGCCTGTTCGCGCTGCATTGCCTCGACCTCGATCAGTTCAAGGTCATCAACGACACGCTTGGGCATCCTGCCGGCGATGCGCTGCTCGTCGAGGCCGCGGGCCGCGTAAGTCATGTCGCGCGCGGCCACTTCGTCGCCCGGCTCGGCGGCGATGAATTCGTGGTCCTGCAATCGCTCACCGAAGACCGTGACGCGATCGACCGTCTAGCGCGCGACATTCTTGGGGCGATGAGCCAGCCGATGATCATCGACGGCAACGAGGTGGTTCCCTCCACCAGCATCGGGATCGCGATCGCGCCGCAGGACGGGGAAGATGGCGGCACCTTGCTCCGCAACGCGGATCTCGCACTATACCGCGCGAAGGAGGCGGGTCGGGGCACTTATGCTTTCTTCGAGGAAAGCCTCAACGAGCGCGCCCAGCAGCGGCGCCAGATCGAAACCGACCTTCGCCTCGCTCTCGAGCGCGGCGAGTTCGAGCTTCTCTATCAGCCGCTGTTCGACCTTGAGCAGAACCGCATCTGCTCGTTCGAAGCTTTGCTGCGCTGGCGCCATCCCAAGCGCGGCCTCGTCTCGCCCGCAGAGTTCGTCGCGGTCGCCGAGGACACCGGGCTGATCGTCCCGATCGGCGCCTGGGTTGTGCGCGAGGCATGTGCCCGCGCGGCGCAATGGCCCGAGCATGTTCGCGTCGCGGTCAACGTCTCCGTGGTGCAGTTCCACCGCG
Organism: Sphingomonas sp.; assembly: GCA_045810685.1. Lineage (GTDB taxonomy): Bacteria > Pseudomonadota > Alphaproteobacteria > Sphingomonadales > Sphingomonadaceae > Sphingomicrobium. The sequence continues at coordinate 3,547 of JBJMVJ010000132.1, read as the reverse complement.
GCTCGCTTAACGAAACGATCCTCCGCGCGCTTGCCGACAGCGGCATCGCGCCCAACCGGCTCGAGGTCGAGATCACCGAATCGATCTTCCTCGAAGGCGGCGAGGCGACACTTCGCCTGCTCCATTCGCTGCGGGCGCTTGGCGTGCGCATCGCATTGGACGATTTCGGCACCGGCTATTCGTCACTGAGCTATTTGCAGAGCTTCCCGTTCGACAAGCTCAAGATCGACCGCAGCTTCATCCAGAACCTGCTCACCCGCGACGGCGCCATCGCGATCGTTCATGCGATCACCGAGCTTGCCAATGCACTCGGCATCGAGACGACTGCCGAGGGTGTCGAGGAAACCGCTCAGCTGGTCGAGCTGCGCGCTCACGGCTGCTCCTCGGTGCAAGGATTCCTGTTCGCCGAGCCAATGACCGGAGCCGACGTCGAGCGGCTGTTCACCGAACATCGGGACGCGCTTCAGAACGTCGCCTGATTGCCGCTCCGTTCGAGGATCTGCTCATCGATCTGGCTAATCGAGGTGCAGGCGGTAAGCGCCATGGCGACGCGCATCTCTGCGTCGATCAGCCTTAGCACATGGGCGACGCCGGCCTGCCCGGCGCCAGCGAGCGCATAGGCCCAGGCGCGGCCGATCAGCACGAAATCCGCGCCGAGCGCGAGCATCCGCACGACGTCGAGGCCCGATCGCACGCCGCCGTCGGCAAGGACCTGCATCCGGCCTGCGACCGCATCGGCGATCCTCGGCAGCGCGCGCGCGCTCGACATTACGCCGTCAAGCTGGCGGCCGCCGTGGTTCGAGACGACAATGCCGTCCGCGCCGCCGCCCGCCGCCGCCCGCGCGTCGTCGGGATCGAGGATTCCCTTGATGATCAGCGGCCCGTCCCATAGCGAGCGCACCCATTCGACGTCCTTCCACGTGACGGTTGCATCGAAGTTCCGCGCGACCCAACCCATGAGGTCGGACAATGCAGCGTCCGAGCCGACGACCGGCTCGAGATTGCCCATCGTCAAGGGCCGGCCGCGCGTGGCGACGTCCCACGCCCACCCGGGCCGCTGGATGACCTGGGCCAGCCGGCTGCGGCCGCCGAGTGCGCCAGACAGGCCTGAGCGGTAATCGCGGTAGCGCGTGCCCGGCACCGCGAGATCGACGGTGAGGAGCAGCGCGCCGCAGCGCGCTTCCTTGGCACGGGCGATCATGTCGGCGACGAAGCCGCGATCCTTGACGATGTAGAGCTGGAACCATAGCGGCGCCGCGCGCGCGACTTCGTCGATCGAACAGGCGCTGAGCGTCGACAGCGCGAACGGGACGCCGGCGGCTGCGGCTGCTTTCGCCGCCTGGACCTCACCGCGGCGGGCATAGAGTCCCGACAGGCCGACGGGCCCCAGTGCCACCGGGAGTGCCCAGCGCTGCCCGAACAATTCGGTCGACAGATCGATCGACGAGACGTCGCGAAGCACTCGCTGCTTGAGTGCGACCGACTGCAAATCCTCGACGTTCCGCCGCAGGGTCACTTCGTCGTAGGAGCCGCCGTCGAGATATTCGAACAGGAAGTGCGGCAACCGCGCCTTGGCGATCGCGCGATAATCGCTGACGGATGCGGCCTTTGCCGGCAACTTAGCTCGCGAAACTCGGGTCGAGGCGGTATGCCTTCCGCTTCAAGGCCGGCCAGGCGAGCAAATTGGCGGCGAGGGCGACGCCGACCTGGCCCTGCTGCGCGGTGACCTCGGGCGATCCCTGCGGCGGATTGTTGATCGCCTCGCCGGCCGACAGCGCCATGATCTGCGCCTGGCACGCACGCTCGAGGAAGTAGAGCCGCACAAAGCATTCGCCGACATTCTTGCCGACCGCGAGCGTGCCGTGGTTGCGCAGGATCATCGCGTTTTTAGTGCCGAGGTCCGCCACCAGCCGCTCGCGCTCGCTGAGATCGACCGCGACGCCTTCATAATCGTGGAACGCGACGTCGCCGCGGACCAGCATCGCGGTCTGCGTCAGCGGCAGCAGCCCCTCGCTGTGTGCCGCCACCGCCTGACCGGCGGGCGTGTGGAGATGCATGACCGCATGCGCGTCCTCGCGCGCCATGTGGATCGCGCTGTGGATGGTGAAGCCCGCCGGATTGGTGATGAACGGCGTCGGATCGACGGGATTTCCGTTGACGTCCGCCTTGACGAGGGACGAGGCGGTCACCTCCTCGAACATCAAATTGTACGGGTTGAGCAGGAAATGGTGCTCTGGCCCGGGCACACGCGCCGACAAGTGGGTGAAGATGAGGTCGTCCCAGCCATAATGAGCAACCATCCGGTAGGCCGCTGCAAGCTCGACACGGATCTGCCATTCCTCGTCGCTGACCTTGCCCTCGAGCGACGGAATCTCGACCGAGTCGAGCGGCTTCATCTCGTTCATGCCGCGGTTCATGCTGTCCACTCGATTCATGCTGACACCTGCTGCTTGTCCGGATGCGCGGCCGCGAACGCGTCGAGCTTGTTGGCATTCTCCTCCGCCCGGAGCAACGTCGGATAATCGTCCAACGGAACGTCGAAGCGCCGCGCATTGTACAGCTGCGGCACCAGGCAGATGTCGGCCGCCGTCGGCCCGTCGCCGAACATGAAGGCCCCGGAGAGCGCTTTCGCCTGAACTTCGAGCGCGGGCAGACCGGTGCTGATCCAGTGCCGATACCAGGCGTCAACCTCCTCCTGGGAATGGCCGAGATCGCTCTTCAGATATTTGAGCACTCGCAGATTGTTGAGCGGATGGATGTCGCAGGCGATCGAAAGCGCCATCGCGACCACATGAGCGCGCTCCGCCGCCATCGCCGGGATCAGCGGCCGATTGGGGTAGCGGATGTCGAGATAGTTGAGGATCGCCAGGCTCTGGGTCAGCTGATGCCCGTCGATGACTAGCATCGGCACCAGGCCGAACGGGTTCACCGCGCGATAGTCGGCGCTGTTCTGCGTGCCCTCGCGCAGGTCGACTTGGCGGCTTTCGTAGTCGACACCCTTCAAATGGAGGGCAATGCGGACGCGGTAAGCGGCGGACGAGCGCCAATATTCGTACAGGATCGGGCGAGACATGTCGGGTCGCTTACACTTGGGATAGAAACGGCGCTATCACTTCCGCCGGCACCCGGATCGGCCGTCCCAACGCCTTGTCGATAATCGCCCACTGGGTTTCGGCGCGAACGCAGATTTTCCCGTCGGCGCCGGTGAATTCCATCGATCGGGTGGAACGCGCGCCCTGCGGCGGCTCGCCGACCCAGGTCCGCGCGAGGATGCGGTCGCCGGCGTAGGCGGGGCGGAGGTAGTCGATCTCGTGACGCACCACGACCCAGAAAAAAGCGTCGCGATGCGCAGCGTCGGCAGCCGCGTCCCAATGGGCGATCGCGACCTGCTGAATCCACTGCACCCAAACCGCATTGTTGACGTGGCCAAGCTCGTCGATGTGCTCAGGCCCGGCGGTGAGCGCCATCTCGAAGCTGGGGCCGATCACTGAACCTCGGTTAGGATGAACGCATAGGTCTCAGCCACCTCGTGCAGTTTGTCCCACCG
>JBJMVJ010000131.1:0-7223 GCA_045810685.1 Sphingomonas sp. | reverse complement strand
TCCGGCACTCGACCGGTGGACGCTGTAAGGGGCCCGGCGATGCGCCACGATCAGGTCCGCGCCGCGCCGCCCTCGGTCCTAGTCCGACGCCGATTCCAGTTTGCCGGCGCATTGCTGATCGGCACGTTGCTGCCGTGGATTATCCGGGGGCCGATTCTCCCCGGAACGATGTTCGAGCCGGCCAGCCTCAACACGCTTGCGGGCAACGCCCTCGCGGTGATGATCGCCTTCTGGACGCGGCTGTCGATTGAAACCTATCCGGGCATTCGCCGCAGCTCGGTGATCCTCCCGGCTGCGCTTAGCGGCCACGGCACGGTCGTCGTCTGGTTCTTGCTGACGCGTTTCCCCTACGATCGCGTCGGACTCGCCGCCGGCTTCTTGCTGCACGTTGCCTGGCTTTACCTGCTCTACATCTACGCCGAGCGGAGGGTCCGCCGGCGGATTGCGATCGTGCCGTTCGGGGCGACCACGGCGCTGACTGCGATTCCGGACGTCGACTGGCACCTGCTGAAGCGTCCCCGGCTTAGCGATACGCGCTCGTGCAACGCGCTCGTCGCCGACTTCAGCGCCGATCTTCCCGACGAGTGGGAGGCGTTCCTGGCCGACGCCGCGCTCGCCGGCCGGATCGTCTACCAGGTCAAGCAGCTCGCCGAGTCGCTGACTGGCCGGGTCGAGCTCGAGCACCTGTCCGAGAACAGCTTCGGCTCGCTGCTGCCGGCCCGCGGCTATTTCCACCTGAAAGGGCTGATCGATTTCATTTGCGCCATCGCTCTGCTGCCGCTGGCGTTGCTCCTGATGGCGCTGGTCGCTGTCGCCATCCGGATCGACAGCAAGGGAACGATCCTGTTCCGGCAGACGCGGGTCGGCCATGCCGGCAAGCTGATCACCGTCTTCAAGTTCCGCACGATGCGGTGGGTCAACGCGGAGGACGAGCGCAGCGCGGCGATGACCAAGGACGACGACGACCGGATCACGCGCGTCGGTCATGTGCTGCGCAAGTGGCGCCTCGACGAGCTGCCCCAGATCATCAATATCCTCAAATGGGAAATGAGCTGGATCGGTCCGCGCCCCGAGGCGCAGGTGCTGTCGGTGTGGTACACCAGCGAAATCCCCTTTTATCGCTATCGCCACGTGGTGAAGCCGGGGATCTCGGGCTGGGCGCAGGTCAACCAAGGCCATGTCGCCGAGGTCGATCAAGTGCACCGCAAGCTGCAGTACGACTTCTACTACATCAAATATTTCTCGCCCTGGCTCGACGTGCTGATCTTCTTCCGGACGATCAAGACGATGCTCACGGGCTTCGGGTCGCGCTAGGCGCGGTTTCGCGCATGGTGAGCAACACCGGCAGGACGGCGACCGCAACCACCGCGATCATGATGCCCGGCGCGGTCGGCCAGCCGGTGCGCTCGACCAGCAGCTGGGCGGCATAGGGCGTCAGGCCGCCAAAGATCGCCGTCGCCATGGTCGCGCCAAGCGCGAGACCGGTGATGCGCCCTTCCCCGGGGAATTGCTCGGCCGTCGCGACTGCGCCGACGGCGCTCACCGCACCGGCGAGCATGGCGAGGAGGACCGCTCCGGCGAGCGCCTGTCCCCGAGCGCTGCTCGCCATCAGCGAGAACATCGTGACAGGGAGCGCGGCGCTGCCGAGGCACAGGGCGACCAGCACAGGCTTGCGGCCGATGCGGTCGGTGAGCGCGCCGACCAGCGGCGTCACGAGAATTACCGCGACTGCGGCGATCGTCGAAAGCGACAGCGCCTCTCGCTCGCTAAGCGAGCCGGCCGAGGTGAGGAATGCCGGCACATAAGTGATCCCGACGTAATAAGTGATCGAACCGAGCGCCGAGATGGAGAAGGCGCGCGCGATGCCGCCGCGGTGATTCGAGAGCGCATGGCGAAGCGGCACTTCGGGCACCGTGCCTTCGTCCTGCTGGCGGCGGAACTCGGGCGATTCGTGCATGGTCGAGCGGGCGAACCACACGCTTCCGGCAAGTGCGGCGCCGACGAAGAAAGGGATGCGCCAGCCCCAATGGTCGAGGTCGACCGGGCTCATCAGCCCGACGGTCAGCGCCGAAACTCCGACCGCGAGGAGGGCGCCGACCTCGCTCGCCGCGGATGCCGAGGAGGTGATGAGGCCGCGCCGGCGCAGGGGTGCGCCTTCGAGCAAATAGGCGACCACGCCGGTGTATTCGCCCCCGACCGAGAAACCCATCACGCAGCGCAGGGCGAGCAGCAGCCAGCCCGCGGCTGGCCCGATCGCCGATCGAGTCGGCAGCAGCGCGGTCGCCAGCATCGCCCCGGTCATCAGCGCGACCGAGAGGAGCATCATGTGCCGCCGCCCACGCTTGTCTCCGATGTGACTGAAGAAGACAGCGCCGAGCGGCCGCATCAGATAGGCGATGGCGAACGCGCCGAGGGTCAGCAGCAGCGAGCCCTTGCCGCCGCCGTAGAACACCCGCGCCAGCACCGTCGCGAAATAGAGGTAGAGCGTGAAGTCGTACCATTCGACGACGGTCGAGAATGCCGCAACGCCAAGCGAGCGCGGCGGCAGGACGGGAGTCTCTCGTGTCATCCCGCGGCGCCTAGCATGGCTGCTCCCCCGCGACATGCACGAAGCGTTTCGCGCTCGCGCTCCAACACTTTGTCGTGATCCGCGGTCCGGTCGGCGCTCGGCCTCACAACGATGTGAACGGCAGTCGCAGCCCTGACCAGCGCCGCACGTTGGACGCTTTCAAAGGAGGAGCTGCGCATGAAAGCCCTGGTCTGGCACGGCAAGGAAGACGTCCGCTACGACACCGTCACCGACCCCGAAATCGAGGAGCCGCGCGACGCCATCATCAAGGTGACGAGCTGCGCGATCTGCGGCTCGGACCTGCACCTCTATCATAATTTCATCCCGGCGATGCTGCCCGGCGACGTGCTCGGCCACGAAACGATGGGCGAGGTCGTCGAGGTCGGGAGCGGGGTCAAGGACCTCAAGACAGGCGACCGGGTGGTCATTCCTTTCACCATCCAGTGCGGCGAGTGCGACCAGTGCCGGGCCGGCAATTTCTCGGTTTGCCAGCGCACCAACCGCAACAAGGACCTCGCCGACAAGGTCTTCGGCCACGCCACCGCCGGGCTGTTCGGCTATACCCATCTCACCGGAGGCTATGCCGGCGGGCAGGCCGAGTATTTGCGCGTGCCGTTTGCCGACACGACGCACATCAAGGTGCCCGAGGGAATCGCCGACGAAAGCCTGCTGTTCCTCAGCGACATCCTCCCGACCGGCTGGCAGGCGGCGGTGCAGGCCGATATCCAGCCCGGCGACACGGTCGCGATCTGGGGCTGCGGCCCGGTCGGGCAGATGACCATCCGCAGCGCGATCCTGCTTGGCGCCGAGAAAGTCATCGCGATCGACTTCCTCCCCGAACGTCTGACGATGGCCGAGGCCGCTGGCGCGACCACGATCAACTTCGAGGAGGAGAGTGTCCTCGAGCGGCTCGACGAGCTGACCGGCGGGGAAGGGCCGCACAAGTGCATCGACGCGGTCGGCATGGAGGCGCACATCAGCCTCAAGCATCCGGACACGATCATCGACCGCGCCAAGCAGATGGGCATGATGGAAAGCGATCGGCCGCATGTGCTGCGCGAGATGATCTACGCCTGCCGCCCGGCCGGCGTCATCTCGGTCATCGGGGTCTATAGCGGCCTCGACGACAAGATCCCGATGGGGCAGGCGATGAACAAGGGCCTGACCTTCCGCATGGGCCAGTGCCACGTCCCGCGCTGGACGGACGACCTGCTCCACCGGATCGAGGACGGCCAGATCGATCCGAGCTTCGTCATTACCCACAAGGTGCCGCTGTCGGACGGCCCGGAGATGTACCGGACGTTCCGCGACAAGCAGGACAGCTGCATCAAGGTCATGCTCCAGCCAGCGTAAGAGGTGCTCCCATGTCGTTCCTGCTGTCCAAGGCTTCCGAAATCGCCCGCTCGCCGGGGCACCCCAAGGTGATCGAGACCGGCCCAAGCTCGCTCAAGTCCGCTGATCGCGTCGGCCGCGCGCTCGGTTGGGCGAGCTTCGGCCTCGGCGCCGTGGAATTGCTCGCGCCGCGCGCGGTTACGACCTGGCTCGGCATGGAGGGCCGCGAGGGCCTGATCCGCGCTTATGGTGCTCGGGAAGTCGCAGCCGGCGTCCTGTGCCTGTCGACCAACAACGACGTCGGCGCCTGGGCGCGCGCCGGCGGCGATGTCATCGATCTCGCCACGCTGGCGAGCGCCTATCGCGACGACAATCCCAGGAAGCGCAACGTCGGCATTGCCATCGCGGCCGTCGTCGGCATCGCGATTGCCGACGCGGCGACCGGCTGGAGCATCCGCAGCCTCCACAAGCGCAAGGGGCCGGTGCGCGATTACAGCGACCGCAGCGGCTTTCCCAAAGGCGTCGACTTTTCGCGTGGGCGTGCGGCCGGGCAGATTCCCGCGGACTATCGCGCCGCGCCGGGGGCGGCCGAGGCTTCGCCGGTGACGGGAGAGGCGACCCCGGTCGCCGCGGCGATCGAACAGCGCGAGCCGGAACCCGCCGCCTGAGCAGCGCTCCGCCCTCGGCGCGGCGTGCGCCCGGGTCACCTCGGCCCGAAATGATGTGGTGAACCCTGGGTTCACGCACTTCGGAAGGATAATCTTCGCCCTCTCCTGCTGTTGCGAAGGGCAGGGGTAAGGCGATGAACGAGACGGACGCGACGCTGGAACGGCCGGGCGCGGCGGGCGCGCAGGTCAAGCTGTGCCGGCTCGACGGGTCCGAAGTTCCGGTCCGCCTGCGGCTGCTCGGCTATGACGGCTGCGAGTTCGAATCGAGCCATCGCTTCGCCGCTGGTGAGCGGGTCAGCATCCACCTTTACCGGATGGGCTGGATCCGGGCGCGGATCGTCTCGTGCCAGGCGAAGCTGGTCCACGCCGAGTTCGACAAGCAGTGTCCGGTCTGAGCGTTTCCTTTTCGTCAACCAATCGAGCCGTACACTCGCAACCGGCGTGGCGGTGGGCCTGGTAAAAGGGGCACCGCTGATGAAACTGTTCAAGGCCAATCCACCCGTCCAGTCCGAGGAGGACCGGGCGCGCGATCTGCGGCTGACCGCGATCGCCAGCCGCTATCGATCGCGACCCGAGCCTGCCGACGCGCCGGACGAGCCGCGATGAACGACCACGTCTCGCCCGGCTGGCCGGGGTAGTGGCCCTTATTTCTTGGTCGTCTCGTCGATCTCGACCCCGAGCCTGGTCCATTCGGCCTTGGTCTTGCATTCGCGCGAATGAATTCGTGAGTCCGTCCGCTCATCGCTGTCGATGCAATATGTCGGGCCGGCGGTTGTGCTCGCGGTCTGGATCGACGCGGCCGGCTTGTCCGCGTTGCTGTCCTTGGGGCGATCCTGGCGGTTCGAAGCCGCGGCCGGAGCGGCGGCGAGGATGGTCATCGCGGCAATCAATAAGGCGGTCTTGCGCATTTTCAGTCTCCCGCTGGGGACGGGCCGGGGGTTCGGCCGCGCGACCAGTATCGCCCGCTCGAACGAGTGTCGGGTGGAGCGTTCGACCGGACCCGGCGGTGCTTCGACGAGGCGGCTTCGCAGATTCGTCGATGTCGCCCAACCGACGAACGGAGGGGTTCGCCTGGCGACCGCTGGGACTGGATCGCGTGACGTCCGCGGCGTCCGCCGTTGCCGCAGTGCGGCGGGCGGCTTTGACTCGGGCAATGAAGCGTGATTGCTGTGGGGACGCTGTGCTCGGGGGCTTAGGCTCATGAAGTGGTTCTTGCGGTTCGCCGTCTTCTTCTGGTTCCTGTGCGGCCTCCTCGGTGCGTGGTGGCTCGACGACCATCACTTCAAGACCATCGCCCGCGGCCCGCTCACCCTCGCCCGCGCGTTCAACGAGAAGCCGGTGACCTACCCGGGACCGGACTGAGCTTCGGCCGCAGCCGAAGCGTCCTTGGAAGGTTGCTAAGGTTGCTCCCCCATCGCGTATGCGAAAGTGTAGGCCGCAAGGCGCGAGCAAGCGGCGAAACGCAGCAAAAGCAGCGACCCTACGCGCGCGCGTGAGACGTTTGAGCGAGGAAGGTGGACGCGATTGCGGTGAGGCGAGTTCCAGACTCATGAACCTATATGGATCACATGACGAGGGCTGTAGGAAAGCTCAATCTCCCAGCATGTGGTCCGCGACGCTGTAGCAGTGGCTCGCCTGATAGGCGTTGCGGCCGCGGTTCATGTGGGTGAGGTTGAAGTTCCGGATCGCGTGGAGCGCGCGCGGATCGGCGAGGAATTTGCGGATCGAGGCGGCGCCGCGCACCTTGACGATGAGGATCTGCGGCCGGCGCCAGAGCACATGGCTCACGTCCTCGGGCCGCGCGACGCATTGTTCGAGGAAAGCTTCGTCGATGTGGTCGGGCTCGGCCGATCCGTCGGTCGTGAAGTCCGCGAGGTGGGTGATGATCCTGGCACGGACCTGGTCGCCGTCGGGCAGCAGGGTGAACAACTCCATCCAGCTCGCATTGACACGGACGAGGGGCTTGTCGGAGGTCGAGGGCAGGCAGGAGACGGACCAGTAAGTGCGCTCGGTTCTGCGCGGGATGGGGATGCAGGTTTCGCCGTAAATGCGAAGGATCTCGAGGACGTCCTGCGCCTGCGGCCGGCGAAGCAGCTTTTCGAAGCGAGCGACGTATTTGAAGCGCTGTTCGAGCGATTGGACGCGGTCGGCGGCGTCGGGAGGATTTGCCTCGCCTTCGAGCCAGGCGCGTTGCTGCTCAGGATCGAGGAATTGGCGCAGGCCTTTGGCGGCGGAAGTCATTCGGCGCAACGCTGCATCCTTGTCACGATATGAGCCGAGCTGTGCCATTCAACCGTTGGTCGAAGCGCGTTCGCACGACTTGTCGAATGTGGCTAGAGCGCGCGCATGGCCGCGCTGCGCCACATCATCATCGCCATCCTTGCGGCGATCGCAATGCTTTCGCTCTTCCCCACGGTCGAGGCCGCCGAAGCGTGCCCCATGGAAGTGATGACGTCGCAATCCATGTGGATGCCCCATCGCGCGCAGCCGGCGGCTCCGATCAGCCATGACCAGCAGGTCTGCGCGGCGTGCCTCGCAGTGATGCCGCCACCGCCGCTGATCGAGTCCCATGTCCTTCCGCCCGTGGCCCTGTTCACGGGCAAGCTGCAGCCGCTTTCCGGGGTCGGTCCTGCACTCGACCCGCCGCCTCCGCG
>JBJMVJ010000130.1:0-6371 GCA_045810685.1 Sphingomonas sp. | reverse complement strand
GGAACAGCCGGGTGCCGAATAGGTCGGCGGAGAGGCCGGCGGCGGCGAGCATCAGTAACAAATTGCTCTCGGCGATGCCAAGCTCGATGTGCTGGCCTTGATTGCTGGCCGACCAGTTTTGCGCGGAGGCAATTTTTGCCTGAGCAAATACGTCGGCCATTTGATGGCGATGGAAGAGACCTCGCTGATTGACCCACGCGCCCAGGTTGGTCGAGACGGTGACGTCGGGGGAGGTGGTGACGATGCGGTCGGCGAGATCGCCGCCGGCCTTCGACAGGTCGAGCAGGATTCGGCCAAACGCTGCCTGTGTGGATTGCTCATCGCCGGCCGGGGCAGGAATGGCGGGGATTGGCACCGTGCCGAAGCTGCGGCTGCGCTTTTCGCGGGCGATGCGCGTGCGGTCGATCAGGGCTTCGACGCCGGTGCGGGCGTTGTCGCCGACGCCTTCGAGCGGCTCCCACTCATGTCCCTCGCGCACGCCCATCGCGTCGCGCAGCGCGGCGAGCTGGGTCGGGTTCATGAGGCCGGCGTGATTGTCCTTGTGGCCGGCGAACGGCAGGCCGAAGCCCTTGATCGTCCAGGCGATGAAGAGCGTGGGAACATCGTCGTCGGCCGCATTGAACGCCTCGACCAACGTCTCCATGCAATGGCCGCCGAGATCGGTGAACAGGTCCGCGAGCGCGGCGTCGTCGTGCTGCTCGAGGAACGGCGCGGCGGTCTTGCCGAGCTCAGCCTGGATCCGCGCGCGCCATGCCGCTCCGCCCTGATAGTGAAGCGCCGACAGCTCGGCGTTCGACAGCCTTTCGAACCAGGCCTTGAGCTTGGGACTGGAGTCCAGCGCACCGCGCAGGCGCTTGCCGTAGCGCAGTTCCACCACGCGCCAGCCGCAGCTCCTGAAGATCTCGTCGAAGCGCTCGAACATCCGGTCGGCGCTGGTCGCGTCGAGGCTCTGGCGATTGTAGTCGACGATCCACCACAGGTTGCGGACGTCGTGCTTGGCGCCCTCGATGATCGCTTCGTAGATATTGCCCTCGTCGAGCTCGGCATCGCCGATCAAAGCGACGAAGCGGCCGCGGTCCTTCTCGTGGAGCCAGCCGTGGGCGGTAAGATAATCCTGGACGAGGCTCGCGAAGAGGGTGATCGCGACTCCGAGGCCGACCGAGCCGGTCGAAAAGTCGACCGGGATCTTGTCCTTGGTCCGGCTGGGATAGCTCTGCGCGCCGCCGAAGCCCCGGAAATTCTCCAGCGCCTCGCGCGACTGCGAGCCGAGCAGATAATGGATCGCGTGAAGCACCGGGCCCGCATGCGGCTTGACCGCAACGCGATCGTTCGGCCCGAGTGCATGGAAATAAAGCGCCGCCATAATCGCAGTCATCGAGGCGCAGCTCGCCTGGTGGCCGCCGACCTTCAGCCCGTCGTCGCTTGTCCGGATGTGGTTGGCGTGGTGGATGGTCCAGGCCGACAGCCAACGCAGCCGCTCGTCGAGTATCTTCAGAGCTTCGATGTCGGTGGTGGCGGGCTTGAGCATCGCGGCGGGTTAGCGGAGCGCGAGGCGCACGAAAAGCGACAGGCCTCCGCTCATCGCGTCAACTTCGACAATTTCCGTTCCTCTTCTTCGCAGCGGTCGAGCTCGGCGATCGCCCGAAGGACTTCCCGTTGGTCCTCGCGCTGGACGAAGCCGACAAGCCGGCCACGGTAGAAGCGCGGCACCAGCATCATTTCGAACGCGCGGAGGTCAGGTATCGGGCTGCAGCGGCGCGCCTCGGATGCATGGCGGCCCATGCGCTGAGCCCAGATCCACGCTCGCGCGAACTCTTCGGCTCCCTGTTTCCGCTTCAGCGCATAAGCGCTCTGGCGGCTGTGGCCGAGCGACTTGGCCGCTTCGCCGACCGAATGGCCGCGCGCCAGCCGACCGATGAATTTCCGCTGGTCGGCGACGCTCCAGCCGTCGTGCCGTTCGCGCGAGGGGGCGGGCGTGAAGTTCAGCAGCTCCATCAGTGAGTCTGGAGCATAAGAGGGCGGCTGTAGGAAAGTTATTTCGGGGGGTGCTAATGTCTGCTTTGGGTGGAAAGCTGCCGTTAGCCGGTAACCATCTCGATTGACCTCTCATCGGGGCCAAGCGGCTCGAAGCGGGACTTATGCGCATCATAAGTCGCAGGTGCGATGAACAGGCTCGCGTCGAGGTCTTCGTTGCGGCCCTCGATGCGCTGGCGCGCGATCTCATCTGGGCAGGTCAGACGATAGAGGCGGCATTCACCACCGAGTTGGGCGATAAGTGCACGCGTGCGGTCCCGCTCCGATCGTGACCAAAAGCCGAAGTCGAGCACTACGTTGAGCCCGAGTTCGAGGCAGCGCGTCCAGGTGGCCTCGATCAGGCCAGATACCCTTCCGGCATACTCGGTGAAGAACGCTTCGGGTGGGTCGTTGCCGTAAAGGGCTCGCATCCACTCGTCATGGGTGAAGCGAATGGCGGCATGCTCCGCCTCCAATCTCCTCGCGAGCGTGGTCTTGCCCACGCCGAGATAGCCATGGAGTAGGAAAGCCAGTGGGGCTTGCTGCGCCATCATGTTCTCTGAGCGGTGAGCGAGGAGAGTAGCCGCTCAGAATAGGACCGGGCCGAATGTCTGCAATGGGTCGAAAGCAAACGTTATTCAGGGGTGCAGTTGCGATCACCTGTTCGGCGGTAAAGCCACGCCGCTCAGCTTCCACGAAAGCCCATGCCGTTTGAAAACCAGTCCGCGCGTTGGCTGCTGCTTGCTGGCCACGAGGAACTCAGAGAAGCCGCGCCGCACGATCACGGGATCGTCAGGGAGACGCAGCGCCGCGGCTGCCTGCGCCTTCGTATGTGCCTGATCGCGCTTTGCGATGAGAGCCGCGCGAATCCCGGCTGGAGTGACCAAGGCGTCGATCACCGGCCCGGTCATCGCTGTTCCGATCGCCAGACCGAGACGGCCAAAGCCCGATTTGTCCCTTTTCGATTCGGCCTTCATCTCGCCAATGATCTCAGCCTTTAGATCCTCCCGGAGCGCCGGGTAGTCGATGTATAAGTCGAGTGCGGCGGGGTCATTCGCATCAGCCGCTGCCTTCATTTGGTGAAGCGTCCAACCAGGAGACGCCAAATACCAAGCGGCACCAGCCGCGATGATCAGGGCCGCCGCGGCAAGCGCTGCGACCCTCGTCCTTAAGTTCGCCAACCTATTTTTCCGCCTTCCCGAGCATCCGCGCAGAATAGGACCGGGCCGAATGTCTGCAATGGGTCGAGAGCGGACGTTTAGCTAAGAACGAGGCGGGTCCCGGCTCAAGGCCGGGATGACGGATAGAGGTTACGCCGCCTCCGCCCTCGCATCCTGCTCGGCGTCGAACCGCGCCTGCGCGGCGTGGATGGTCTCGACATTCGCGACCGCCCATTGGGCGAGCGCATTCACGGGCTTGAGCAATGAGCAGCCCATCTCGGTCAGCGCATAATCCACCCGCGGCGGGATCGACGGAGTCACGGTCCGACTGACCAGCCCGTCGCGCTCGAGGTTGCGCAGCGTGAGGGTGAGCATCCGCTGCGACACGCTCGGGATCTCGCGCCTCAGCTCATTGAAGCGCCGCGGGCCTTCGCCGAGCGTGGTCACGACCAGCACCGTCCACTTGTCGCCGATGCGCGAGAGCAGGGTGCTGATGGTCCGGCAAACCGGATTGCTGGGGTCTCTCATGGCTGAGTTCCTTCGCTGTTCCTGCCGCACAAATTTGTTCGTCCACCACAAAAAAGTGCGTTCTTGCGGGTGTTTCGCACGTGGTTACTTAGGATGCCTCGGTAACAAATCCATACTTAGGAGGCAATAGTGACCATCCTTCATATCGACAGCAGCATCAGCGGCGAACAGAGCGCCAGCCGCACGCTCACCCGCTCGATCGTCGAGCAATTGAAGTCCGCGCAGTGGGGCGAGCAAATCGTCTACCGCGACCTTGCCGCCAACCCGCTCCCGCACCTCACGCTGGACGCGTTCGCGAACACGAGCGTGCTCGACGAATTCCTCGCAGCCGACACCGTGGTGATCGGCGCGCCGATGTACAATTTCACGCTTCCGACGCAGCTCAAGGCGTGGATCGACCGCCTGGCGATCGCCGGCACCACCTTCCGCTATACCGAGAACGGTCCCGAAGGGCTGGTCAAGAACAAGCGGGTGGTCATCGCGCTCGCTCGCGGCGGCTTCTACGGCGAGGGCTCGCCGGCGGCCGCGCTCGAGCATCTGGAGACCTATCTCAAGGGCGTGTTCAACTTCATCGGCGTGGAGCCCGAGTTCGTCGCCGCCGACGGCCTTGCGATCGGTCCCGAGCAGCGCCAGCAGTCGCTCGGCAACGCACTCGACGAGACACTCCGTCTGGCGGCGTGAAGCCGTCAGCGAGCCCCGGCGCCATTGCCCCCTCCCTGCGAGCGCCGGGGCTCCATCTTTGTAATGCCACGCCACGGCTGTTCGCGCGTTGAATCGCGTGAAAGGAGCCAGTGCCATGGCCGAACTCAGCGAAAAGCAGCGCGACGATCTCGACGAGGATCAGTTCGCCTTCCCCAAGGAGCGCAAGGAGCCGCTCAACAACGCCAGCCACGTGCGCAACGCGATCGCCCGCTTCGATCAGGTCGAGGGCGTCTCGGATCATGAACGCGACGAGGCATGGAGGCGTATCAAGAAGGCCGCCGACAAGTTCGGCGTGGAGGTGAGCGAGAAGAGCTGGCGCGAGCTGGGGAAGAAGTGACCGCTGCCGGTCCGCTTGACTCGACCGGAGGCGGGGAGCAGCTAACAGCCGTCTCGCGTGTCCGGTCCACGCGCCTCGTGTTTGCATCGGTCAGGCCGATTGAAGGGCGTCGTCATATGGCCCGCAAATATATCGACTGCCGCGACTATCCGAGCGAGTCCGGCTGCACCGTCGCAATCTCCGCTGACCGTCAGGACGAACTGGTCGACGCAGCCGCGCAGCACGCGGTGCAGGTGCACGGGCACCAGGACGGGCCCGAGCTCCGCGCGCAGCTGAACCAGATCGTTCGCGAGGGCGAGCCGGCGGCCTAGGCCGACAAGAGTCTCAGCGGGTTCTCGATGTAGCTCTTCAAGGTCTGCATGAAATTCGCCGCGTCCCAGCCGTCGACGACCCGATGGTCGCAGCTGAGCGAGAGGTTCATTCTCTTCCTGACCTCGATGTCGAGGCCGCCGACGACGACAGCCTTTTCCTCGACCTTGTTGACGGCGAGGATCGCGACTTCCGGGCGGTTGATCACGGGCGTCGAGGTGACGCCGCCCATCGGCCCGAGGCTGGAGATGGTGACGGTCGAGCCCATCAGCTGGTCGCGCCCGGCCTTGCCGGTGCGTGCGGCGTCGGCGAGGCGGAGAATCTCGGATGCGAGCTGCCAGACGCTCAAACCCTGTGCGCCGCGGATCACCGGGACCATCAGCCCGCTGGGAGTCTGCGTCGCGACGCCCATGTTCACCGCACCGTGGCGGGTGATGACATTAGCGTCATCGTCGTAAGTCGCGTTCAGCATCGGCCATTCGCCGAGCGCTTTCGCCATCGCGGTGATCAGGAACGGAAGCAGCGTGAGCTTGGGACTGGAGCCGCGGTCGCGGTTCATCATCGCGCGCGTTTCCTCGAGCGCGGTCACGTCATATTCCTCAACCAAAGTGAAATGCGGGATGCGGCGCTTCGCCTCCTGCATATTCTCGGCGATCTTACGGCGGAGGCCGACGACCTTGATCGTCTCGTCGGCGCGCGCCGACACGCCGCGGCTCGGGACCGTTCCGCCATTGTAGAGCAGGTAAGAATCAAGGTCGGAGTGGCGGATGCGGTCGCTCGCGGTCTTCACCTGGCCAAGGTCGATGCCAAGGTCGCGGGCGCGGGCGCGCACAGCGGGGGAGGCGAGGACATGGGCGCTGCCCGGTTCCTTGTCCGCCACTTCGGGTTCGACGCGAGGCGCCGGCTTCGGGGCTTCGGCTTGAGCATCCGCGGCGGTGACTGGAATCTCTTTCGCCAGCGTCGGCGTGGCCTCGACCGCGCCATCGGCGAGCGGGCGTTCGTCCTCGCTGTCCTCGGCCGGTTCGTCCCTGCGGTCGGCGCCTTCGGTCTCGATCACCGCCAGCACCGAGCCGATCGACACCTGGTCGCCGACTTCGCCGGCAAGCTCGAGCACCTTGCCGGCGACCGGGCTCTCCATCTCAACCGTGGCCTTGTCGGTCATCATGTCGGCGATCTGCTGGTCCTCGGCGATGGTGTCGCCGACCTTCACGTGCCAGGCGACGATCTCGGCCTCGGCGATGCCTTCGCCGATGTCGGGCAGCTTGAATTCGTATCTCGCCATCAGTCAGCCATGACCTTGTCTAGCGCCTTCTTCATGCGCT
>JBJMVJ010000129.1:0-9067 GCA_045810685.1 Sphingomonas sp. | reverse complement strand
TCCATCAGCGCGTCGAAGTCGGTGTTCTCGCCGGGATCGCCCATCTCGGCCGAGACGGCGTTGAAGCGGTCGACCATGTCGGCAACCTCGCGGGCGCCCTCTTTCACATTCTCCAGCACGTTCTTGCTCGGGTCGAGCTGCGGCTCCTGCGGCAGATAGCCGACCGTGATGTTCTCGCCGGGCCAGGCCTCGCCCTGATATTCGCGGTCGATTCCGGCCATGATCTTCATCAGCGTCGACTTGCCGGCGCCGTTGGGGCCGACGTTGCCGATCTTGGCGCCGTGATAGAATTGCAGGTTGATGTGGCTGAGTACCGGCTTCTGAGCGCCGGGGAAGGACTTGGTCATGTCCTTCATCACGAATGCATATTGGGCGGCCATGGGGTCGCGGATGTCCTTCGGTGATAGCGTTGGAGGGTTGGCGACGAGGTAGGGCGCCGCGCCGCCGTTTTCCACCCTCACGTCATTGCGAGCGCAGCGAAGCAATCCAGTCATGCTGGATTGCCGCGTCGCCTTCGGCTCCTCGCAATGACGGGAGGTTAGTCGCGGCCGACCATCGCTTCGGCGTTCGCGAACCGATAATCGCGGTATTTGTCGCGCAAGTCCTTCTTGCTGAGCTTGCCGGTGGCGGTGTGGGGCAGCTCGTCGACGAACAGAATCGCATCCGGCAGCCACCATTTGGCGACCTCGCCCGACAGAAAGTCGATAATTTCGGATTCGCGCACCTGGCTGCCGTCATCGCGGACGATGAGCAGCAATGGCCGCTCATCCCACTTCGGGTGCGGGATTCCGATCGCCGCGGCCTCCAGAACTCCGGGGCAGCCGATGGCGGCATTCTCGAGCTCGATCGAGCTGATCCACTCCCCGCCCGACTTGATCACGTCCTTGGCGCGGTCGGTGATCTGGATCGTGCCGTCGGGATGGATCGCCGCCATGTCGCCGGTGTCGAACCACTGTCCTTCTTCGCAGGCATCCTGGTCCTGCTTGAAGTAACGGCGCACCACGGCGGGCCCGCGCGTCTGCAGCCGGCCCGAGCTGATGCCGTCCCGCGGCAGGACCTTTCCCTGGGGATCGATGGCGCGGAGCTCGACCCCGAACATCGATCGGCCTGGGCGCGACATATAATCGACCTGCTGGTCGTCGCTCAGATCATCCCAGTTTGCCGGCGGCGCGCCGACCGTACCGACCGGAGACATCTCGGTCATGCCCCACAGATGATTGACGTGGATGCCGCGCTCGCGGAACCAGCGGATTGTCGCCGGCGGTGCCGACGAGCCGCCGATGATCACCAGCCGCAGCTTGCCAAGGTTGGCGCCGGTACGCTCGACGTAATCGATCAGCCCGAGCCACACGGTGGGGACGCCTGCCGTATGCGTCACCCCTTCGCTGTTGAACAGCTTGCACAGATGTTCCGGGACGTTGTCGCCGCTGATCACGAGTTTTGCGCCGGCAATGGCCACCGCATAGGGCAGGCACCAGCTGTTGGCGTGGAACATTGGAACCACGGGGAGAATCACCGACCGCGCCGACAGGTCGAAGACGTCCGGCGCAATGATGCTCATCGCGTGCAGCACGGTCGCGCGATGCTCGTACAGCACGCCCTTCGGGTTTCCCGTCGTACCGCTGGTGTAGCAGAGACCGCACGGCTCGCGCTCGTCCGCTTCGTACCAGGAATAGGAACCGTCTTCCGCGTCGAGCAGCGCGTCGAATTCGGTCTCGAAGCAGATGAATTGCCGCGTACTCGTCAGTTGTGGCCTGAGCCGCTCGATCAGCGGCGCGAACGCGCGGTCATAGAGGATCACGCGATCCTCGGCGTGATTGACGATGTAGGTCAGCTGGTCGTCGAACAGTCTCGGGTTGAGCGTATGCAGCACGCCGCCCATGCCGACGACGCCGAACCAGGCGATAAGATGCCGGTCATGGTTCATGGCCAGCGTAGCAACGCGCTCTCCGGGCTCCGCTCCAAGGCGCTCGAGCGCCTGGGCGAGCTTGCGGGCGTCGCTTGCAAGCCTCTTCCAATTGGTGCGAACGATGGTTCCGTCGGAGCGCGCTGCGACGATCTCGCGGGCGCCATGCTCGCGTTCGGCATGGTCCATCAGCCGCGTGATACGGAGCGGAAATTCCTGCATCGCGCCGAGCAAGCCCATCAGCGCCTCCCCTCAAACAGGCGCATCATGACCCAAACCCGCGACGGTTAGAAGGGCAGCTTGAATCCCGGTGGCAGCGGCAGGCTCCCCTGCATCTTCTCCATCTCCGTGGCGGCCGCCGCGTCGGCCTTCGCCTTGGCGTCGTTGATCGCTGCGGCGACGAGGTCCTCGACCATGGTCTTTTCGGACGGCGCGAGCAGGCTCTCGTCGATGTCGACGCTGAGGACGCGTCCCTTGGCGGTGGCGCGGATCCTCACCATCCCGCCGCCGGCGACGCCCTCGACCTCGACCTTGTCGAGATTGTCCTGCGCTTTTTGAAGCTCGTTCTGCGCATTCTGCGCGAGCTTCATGATCTCGTCGAAATCGGGGAGTTCGGGCATGTCAGCCGCCTCTGGTTGAGAAGGATTCGAGCTCGGAATCGGGGAACGCGTCCATCACCGCGCGGACGTTCGGATCGGCCAGCACATCGGCGTGAACGCGCTCCTCGGCCATTTTCTCCTGGTCGAGAAGCGACGGCTCCCCGGAATCGTCCGACAAGGACACCTGCCAGGTCGCGCCCGTCGCCGCCTTGAGCGCGAGGGCGAGGTCGCGCGGCCAGTCGGCCCCGAGAGGGCGCGTCAGCTTGAGCGTGAGCTCGGCCGGGGCAAAGCGGACAAGCCGAACCTGGTCGTGAAGCTGCTGGGCGAGGAGGTGCTTGCCGCTCTGCTCGACCGCCTTCACCAACGCCTGGAAATCGGCCGGCAGCCGCGCCGACGGGCCGGCCGATCGGGCTGACGGTGCCGGTGCCGAACCCGCGCCTGCCCCCTCTCCGCTCAGCCGCGCCATCACCGCCGCCGGATCGGGCATGTCGGCAGCATGGATCAGCCGCAGCAGCGCCATCTCCGCGGCCTCGCGCGGATCGGGGGCGATCTCGACATCCTGCAGGCTTTTCAACAGCATCTGCCATAGCCGGTGGATCGTGCCCCACGACAAGGACCGAGCCATCTCGGCCGCGCTCTCGCGCTCCTCGGCGCTTTGCAACGCATCCGAATTGGCGCCGGCCTTGGCCCGCGTTGCCGAGTGCAGGCTCTCCATCAGGCCGCGCAGCAATTGCGTCGGGTCGATCCCCAGCTCGTGGGCCTCGTCGAGCTCCGCAAGCGCTGCGGGCGCGTCGCCGGACAGCAGAAGCTGCAACAGCCGGCGAATGCGGCCACGGTCGGCAAGGCCGAGCATGTCGCGCACCTGTTCGGCCGTCACCGCCCCGGCGCCGTGGGCAATCGCCTGGTCGAGCATCGAGAGGCCGTCGCGGGCCGAACCTTCCGCCGCCCTCGCGATCATGCCGAGTGCCTCGGCTTCGACATTTACGCCTTCGGCTTCGGAGACCTGCGCGAAGTGGGCGGCGAGCTTTTCGGCCGGGATCCGGCGGAGGTCGAAGCGCTGGCAGCGCGACAGCACCGTCACCGGCACCTTGCCCACCTCCGTGGTCGCGAACAGGAACTTCACATGCTCTGGCGGTTCCTCAAGAGTCTTGAGCAGCGCATTGAAAGCGTTCTTGGAAAGCATGTGAACTTCGTCGATGATGTAGATCTTGTAGCGGGCGCTGACCGAGGCGTAGCGGACCGCGTCGATGATCTCGCGGACGTCGTCGATGCCGGTGTGCGAGGCGGCGTCCATCTCGATCACGTCGATGTGCCGCCCTTCGCTGATCGCGCGGCACGGCTCGCAGACATTGCATGGGGTGATCGTCGGACCGCCCTGCCCGTCTGGCCCGATGCAATTGAGCGCCTTGGCGATGAGCCGCGCGGTCGAAGTCTTGCCGACGCCGCGCACGCCGGTGAGCAGAAAGGCATGGGCGATGCGCCCGCGCTCGATCGCGTTGGCGAGCGTCTTCACCATCGCATCCTGGCCGATCAGCTTCGAGAAGCTCTGCGGCCGGTACTTGCGCGCCAGCACGCGGTAGGCAGACGCGGCGGCAGGCGCCGGCTGCGGCTCAGCAATGTCGAGGCCCAGATCGAGCGACGATTCGGGCGATTCGGCGTCATCCATCGCTCAAGACTTAAGGGTTGGGCGAGGCGATTGCGAGGCACTGCTGAATGCGCCTCTTGGCGCTGCTGCGACGCACGCTGCAGCTCAGGGGTGGAAGCCGACGACCCGGCACGAAATCGTTGTGGCTGCTTCCTTCCGGATCTGACCAGGTTGGCGACAGCGCCGTCCGCCGACTTCCGCAGGCGCATATGGGCAAAGCCCCGCCGCCATGCAAGTTCATGATCCAAAGACGCCTTGCTTCATCGGCCGTTCAGCGGTCAAAGCAGACGCGAACAGCCGACCAAAAGAGACGCGCTCCATGCCCATTGCTTCCTTGCTGATCGTGCTTGCCGCAACTGCCGGCCAGGCGCCTGCCGCTGCGCCCGTCACGCCCGTCCCCGTCGCCGGCGGGCGCCATTGGCGACGAATGTTCGTCAGCCCGATGGGCGAGCCGTTTCGCCCCACCAGCCGCGACGACGACGCGCTCGGCGACTGGTTCCGGCAGGCCGACCGCAATCATGACGGGCAGCTGACGCTCGAGGAAATGCAGCAGGATGCAGCGCGCTTCTTCGGGACGCTCGATGCCAACCACGACGGCGAGATCGATCCTGACGAGATCACCCGCTACGAGCAGGTCATCGCGCCCGAGATTTCGAGCGGGCCCCATTTGGCTTTGTCGTCACTCGATTCGGGCGACGGTGGCCGTCATCGCCACCACGGCGGCTGGGGCAGGTCCGACGACAATGAAAGCCATCAGGGCGCCGCGCGTTATGGGCTGCTCGACCTGCCCGAACCGGTGGTTTCCGCCGATTCCGATTTCAACCGCGGGGTGTCGCTCGCCGAGTTCCACGGCGCGGCAACCCAGCGCTTTGTCGCCCTCGATATCGATCACCACGGCTACCTCGATCTCGCGGGGCTCGAATCGATTCGCCCCGCTCCGGCGCCGGAAGCGAACAAGCCCCATTCCAGTCCGGACGATGCGGGGCTGGCTCCACCGCCGGAACAATGATCATCCTGCTGCTCGCGTCCGCGGCTCTGGCCGGGGAGCTGCCGTCAAACGCGCCGATCGACGTCGTCGGCCATGCCTGGGCCCCGTTCATCAGCCCGATGGGCGAGCCGTTCCGCGCCCGTACTTCGAGCGACGACACGCTCGCCCGCTGGTTCAACCAGGCCGACCGGAATCACGACGGCCTCCTCACCGCCGATGAAATGCAGGCCGACGCCGATCGGTACTTTGCGATCCTCGATACCGACAAGGATGGGGAAATCGGCCCCGAAGAGCTGATCAACTATGAGTGGGAACTCGCGCCCGACATCCAGGTGAACTCGAAATTGAAACGAGCCCCGGGTGAAATCAGCGCGGCCAAGATAGACGACAGCGACAAATCGGACGGCGGGGTTCGACGCCGCCATGGTGGCGAAGCCGAATTCATGGAAGCAGGCCTCGAAGGCGCCGCCCGTTATGGTCTGCTCAACATGCCGGAACCCGTCGCCGCCGCCGACGCCGACTTCAACCGCAGCATTTCACGAGCCGAGTTCAGGCAGGCGGCACTCGCCCGCTTCGCGCTCCTCGACGGCATGCATCGGGGCAAGCTCACGCTGCAGGGGCTCGAAGGGCTCCGCTCGACGGTGCTGGCGAGCCTGCGCCAGCCAAAGCACCGAAAGAGCGGGCTCGACAGCCGCATTGGCGCGCCCCTCCCGCCGGAGCAGTAAGCCGGACAGTTTTCGACGCTAGCGACGAAGCCAATTTGTCGCGCTCGGAGGAACGCGAACGCTCAATGACACGAGATCCTCCGTGAGGATGATCTGGCACGCGAGCCGCGACGTCCGGCCGGCGTGAGCGGCAAGGTCGAGCAGATCCTCTTCCTCTTCGCTCGCCGGGGACAATCGCTCAAAATCCTCCGGCTCGACGAGCACGTGGCAGGTCGAGCAGGCCATCACGCCCTCGCACGCCCCTTCGAGCGGCTGGCGCGCCGCCCATGCAACGTCGAGCAATCGCTGGCCCGGCGCTGCTTCCACTTCCTTGTCGAGGGTTCCGTCCGCCCGCAAAAACCGCACCAGGGTCACGCGTCGAGCTTCTCCTGCGCAACCGCGGCGCCGGCGAGGCGACGGCAGGCGTCGACCAGCTCGTGCTGCGTCGTGTAGCGGCCGAAGCCCAGCCGAATCGACGAGCGGGTCTCGCGGTAATCGAGGCCGAGGGCGCGCAGCACGTGGCTCGCCCGCCCCGAGCCGCTGGCGCACGCCGAGCCGAGCGAGAAGGCGATGTCGCGAAGATCGGCGATCAGCCGGGCCGCATCGACGCCCTCGCGGCGGACATTGAGGTTGCCGTGATAGCGGTGAGCGACGCTGCCGTTGATGATCCAGCCGCTCCCGAGCGCCTGGATCGCCGCCTTCCACAGCTTCTGGACATGGTCGTAATCGCGCGTGCAGCGCTCGTCGGCGAGCTTGGCGGCGGCACCGAAGCCGACGCACAGCATCGGCGACAGCGTGCCCGAGCGCAGCCCCATCTCCTGCCCGCCGCCGTGGATGAGAGGCGCAGGCTCACTGCCTTTGCTCATCCACAACGCGCCGATGCCCTTGGGCCCATGGATCTTGTGCGCCGAAACCGCGACCAGGTCCGGTCCTGTGCATATCTCAAGGCGGCCGAGCGCCTGGACCGCGTCGCACATCATCAGCGCGCCGACCTTGTGCGCCATTTCAGCGATCTCGGAGATCGGCTGCGTCACACCGATTTCATTGTTGACCATCATGACGGCGACGAGGAGGACCCGGTCATCAAGCTCGCGCTCGAGCAGGTCGAGGTCGAGGAGCCCATCCGCTTTCACCGGGAGCACGGTGAGGTCCACCCCCTGCCCCGCCAGCCATTCGCAGGTGTCCAACACCGCGGCATGTTCGGTAGCGACGGTGATGATCCGGTTGCGCCGCTCGGAGCGCGTCTCGCGGGCTTTGTCGACCGTGCCTTTGAGCGCCCAGTTGATCGCCTCGGTCGCACTGCCGGTGAAGGCGATGCTGCCGCCCTTGAGTCCGATCGCTTTCTCGACCTGCCGGCGCGCGACCGCGATCGCCGCCTCGGCCTCGCTGCCCCAGCGCGACGGGGAATGCGGATTGGCGAATTTCTCCTTGATCCACGGAAGCATCGCAGTCGCGACTTCGGGCGCAACCGGCGTCGTCGCCTGGTAATCGAGGTAGATCATGCCGCTTCGGCTTTCGCTCGTGCGGCGATGCGACGCCACTCGGCGGTGAATCGTTCAATGTCGGTGTCGCTGGTCGATGGCCCGAAGCTGACGCGAATGGCCGATGCGGCGACGTCGGCAGGCACCCCCATTGCGGCAAGCACCCGGCTCGGCTTCATGCTTCCCGACGAGCAAGCGCTGCCGGCCGAGACGGAGATGCCCGCGAGGTCGAGCTGGACCAGCTGGCTCGCGCTGGCGACACCGGGCATCGAATAAGCGCCGATTGTCGCGATCCGCGGCGCATCGGCGGCGATTACAATCCCGCCGAAACCGACGATGTCCTGCTCCAAGCGATCACGCAGCAACGCGAGCCGTGGGATCGCCTCGGCGAAGGCCCTGGTTCCCAGCGCCGCCGCCATTCCCGCCACCGCCGGCAAATTCTCGGTGCCGCGGCGGTAGCCCCGCTCCTGGCCGCCGCTTGGCTCGAGGGTCGCAAGGTCGCGAGCCAATAGCGCTCCGACCCCAGGCGGCCCGCCGAGCTTGTGGGCGGAGACAGCGAGGAAGTCGGCGTCCGGGAGGTCAATCTTGCCCGCCGCCTGCGCGCAATCAGCCAACAGCAGCGACCCCGCCGCCCCGACCATTTCCTGAATCCGCTCGATCGGCTGGATCACGCCGGTCTCATTATTGACCAGCTGCACGGCGACCAGGGCGGGACTGCCAGAAAGCATCTCTTCGAGCGTCGCAAGGTCGATCACGCCGTTCGTGTCGACCGGCACAACCGTCGCTTTGTCCCCCATCGCCGCGATGACCGCCTCATGCTCCGTCGCACCGACGAACCGCCGCTCCGCCTTCGCCCGCGCCGCCACGATCTGCACCGCCTCGCTCGCGCCGGAAGTGAGGATGACGTCATGACGCCAGCCGAGCTCGTCGGCGATCATTCGCCGCGCCTGCTCGAACGCGGCCCGCGCCCGGCGGCCATCGGCGTGGGGCGAGCTGGGGTTTGCCCAAGCCTCCAGCGCCTGCGCGACCGCAGCTTGTGCTTCGGGGAGGACCGGCGTCGTCGCGGCGTGATCCAGATAGAGGCGCGTGGGGGGCGTCAAAACCGCCGTTTTCCTGCCAATTGCCACATGAACGAGCGCCCCTATATAGGACCCAACGCCGCTGCGCACTGGCGCAGCGCCACCTTATTCGCGAGCAACACCACTTTCATGCCCGAAGTCATTTTCCCAGGCCCCGAGGGACGCCTCGAAGGACGTTTCCATCCCGGCACCCGCCAGCGCGCGCCCGTCGCCCTGATCCTGCACTCGCACCCGCAGGCGGGCGGGACGATGAACAACAAGATCGTCCAGCTGCTCTACCAGACGTTCGTTAAGCGCGGATTCGCAACGCTGCGCTTCAACTTCCGCGGAGTCGGCAAGAGCCAGGGCGTGTTCGACAACGGCATCGGCGAACTGTCCGACGCAGCCTCGGCGCTCGACTGGGTCCAGTCGATCCATCCCGAGGCGGAGACGACGTGGGTCGCGGGCGTCAGCTTCGGCGCCTGGATCGGCATGCAGCTGCTCATGCGCCGTCCGGAAATCCGCGGCTTCATCTCCATCGCCCCGCCCGCCAACATGTACGACTTCAGCTTCCTTGCTCCCTGCCCCTCGTCGGGCATCATCATCCAGGGCGAGGCGGACGAAGTCGTCACTCCGGGCGCGGTCCAGAAGCTCGTCGACAAGCTTCGCACCCAGCGCCACATCAC
>JBJMVJ010000128.1:0-23001 GCA_045810685.1 Sphingomonas sp. | reverse complement strand
GGTTGCCAGCGCTTGACCCGGACGTAATGGCGCTTGGCCCACATGCTGGTCTTCAGGATCAGGGCAATGCCCGGCGCGACGAAGACAATTCCGCCCGGCCCGGGCAGGGGCGCAATCACTAGCCCCACGACGATCAGCAACATCCCGGCGGCGAAGATCGACCATTCGACAATCGCGCTGTCGAGGAACCTTGCCCATTGTTCCCGCCGTCCCATGGCAGTGAATTTGGGCATGCGCGGCTTCTCGCGCAAGCGGCCTTGCGGGAAAGGTCCAGAGCGGTCTAGCTTTGCTCCGCCGAGCTAGGGGGAAGTCTGCGCAGCGTCATATGGTCGGGAGGCGGGGCCTGATGGCCGCCACCGTCGCCACCGTCGCTTATCTTGGACTCGAAGCGCGCGCCGTCGAAGTGCAGGTGCAGCTTTCGTCGGGGCTTCCGGCGTTCATCATTGTCGGCCTGCCGGACAAGGCGGTTGCCGAAAGCCGCGAAAGGGTCCGGGCCGCGCTCGCCGCGATCGGCCTGGCGCTCCCGCCCAAGCGAATCACCATCAACTTGTCGCCGGCCGATTTGCCCAAGGAAGGATCGCACTACGACTTGCCGATCGCGCTCGGGCTGCTTGCCGCCATTGGTGCGACCGACGCCGAGACGCTTTCGCACTATGTTGCGGTCGGTGAGCTCAGCCTCGATGGACGGATTGCCGCTTCCCCCGGTGTTCTGCTCGCCGCGATCCATGCTTCTTCGCTCGACCGCGGGCTGATCTGCCCGGCGGCACAGGGCAGCGAGGCGAGCTGGGCCGGCCAGCTCGATGTCATCGCCGCGCCCGACCTGCTGGCGTTGCTCGCGCATCTCAAGGGAACGTCTCTGTGCGCGATTCCCAGCCTTGCCGAAGCCGAAGCGCCTGAAGGCGGGCCCGACCTCGCCCAGGTCAAGGGCCAGGAAGTCGCGAAGCGCGCGCTCGAGATCGCCGCGGCCGGCGGACACAATCTGCTGATGAGCGGCCCACCCGGCGCCGGCAAATCGCTGCTCGCGGCCTGCCTTCCCGGCATCCTGCCGCCGCTGCAGCCGAGCGAGGCGCTCGAAGTGTCGATGGTCGCCTCGGTTGCCGGCGAGCTCAACGGCGGCAAGATCCGCCGCCGCCGGCCGTTCCGGGCGCCGCATCACAGTGCTTCGATGCCCGCGCTGGTCGGCGGTGGGCTCAAGGTCCGCCCCGGCGAGATCAGCCTCGCTCATCTCGGCGTACTGTTCCTCGACGAACTGCCGGAGTTCCAGCGACCGGTGCTGGATTCGCTGCGACAGCCGCTCGAGACCGGCTCCGTCAGCGTCGCCCGCGCGAACACCCATGTCACCTTCCCGGCACGGGTCCAGCTGGTCGCGGCGATGAACCCGTGCCGCTGCGGCCATCTCGGGGACGCAGCGCTCGCCTGCAGCCGCGCGCCGCGCTGTGCCGCCGATTACCAGGCGCGCGTGTCGGGCCCGCTGCTCGATCGCATCGACCTTCACGTCGACGTGCCCGGAGTCTCTGCCGCCGACCTGACATTGCCGCCGCCCGCCGAAGGCAGCGCCGAGGTCGCCCGCCGGGTCGCGGCCGCCCGCGACGTCCAGTCGCGCCGCTACGACGGCTCGGGTGTGCGCACCAACGCTGAAGCCGACGGCGACCTGCTCGACAGCGCGGCGACTCCCGACGAGCCCGGCCGCAAGTTGCTCGCCGATGCTGCGGCGGCGATGCGGCTGTCGGCGCGCGGCTTCCACCGTGTCCTGCGCGTCGCGCGGACCATCGCCGATCTCGCCGGCGCCGAGCAGGTCGGCCGCATCCATATCGCCGAAGCGCTCAGTTACCGCCGCCAGGCGCCGAGGAACTAGTCCGCGTCCTCCCGGTGGAGCGCGGCATTGATCACCTGCCGCGCCGTGTCGGCGATCACGTGTCCGGCGTCATCATCCTTGGCTAGAGCGAACATGAACTTGCGCGCTTGCTTGAGCGTGATGTGCGGCGGCAGAGGCGCGATCTCGCGGTCGGTCTTGACCTCGAGCACGACCGGGCGATCGGCCGCGAGCGCTTCGTCCCATGCGCTCCCGAGGTCCTGGGGATCGTCGACGAATAGGCCCTTGAGCCCGATCAGCTCGGCGAAGCGCGAATAGCGCACGTCCGGGATGTCCTGACTGGCGTCGAAGCGCGGGTTGCCGTTCATCACGCGCTGTTCCCACGTGACCTCGTTCAGATCCTCATTGTTGAATACGCAGGTGATCAGCCTCTTGTCGGGCCAGCGCTCCCAATATTTGGCGATGGTGATGAGCTCGGCCATGTTGTTCATCTGCATCGCCCCGTCGCCAACCAGCGCAATCACGGGTCGGTCGGGGTGCGCGAACTTGGCCCCGATCGCATAGGGGACCGCGGCGCCCATCGAGGCGAGGCCGCCCGACAACGAGGCCATCTGGCCCTGTTTCACCCGATAGTCGCGCGCATACCAATTGGCGCACGAGCCGCTGTCGCTGGTGACGATGGCATTTTCGGGCAGGCGCGGGGACATCTCCCAGACCACCCGCTGCGGGTTCACCGGGTGAGCGGCGGTCTTGGCGCGCGCATCCAGTGTCTCCCACCATTCCTTCATCCAGTGCTCGATTTCGCGGCGCCAGCTGCGGTTGTCCTTTCTCCCCAGCATCGGAAGCAGCAGCCGGAGGGTCTCGGCGGCGCTGCCGTGGAGGTTGACCTCGCACGGATAGCGCAGCGAGAGCATGGCCGGATCGACATCGATCTGGACGGCACGCGCGGCCCCGGTCTTGGGAAGGAATTCCGACCAGGGGAAGCCGGTGCCGACCATCAGCAGCGTGTCGCAGCCGTTCATGAGGTCAGAGCTCGGCTTGGTGCCGAGCAGGCCGATGGCGCCGGTGACGAACGGCAGATCGTCGGCAAGCACCGCTTTGCCGAGCAGCGCCTTGGCGACGCCGGCGCCGAGCAGTTCCGCGAGCGCGACCACCTCGTCGACCGCGTCGATAGCGCCGGCGCCGATCAGGATGGCGATCTTCTCGCCGGCGTTGAGCACATCTGCAGCGCGGCGCAGGTCTGCCTCTTTTGGCACGATCACCGGACGCGAGTAGCCGGGGCCGGAGCGGGTGAATCCATGCGCGCGCTTCGGTTCCGCGAACCTTTGCTCCTGCACGTCCTTGGGAATGACGATCACCGAAGGGCCGCGGCGGGCGAGGGCGAGGCGAACGGCGCGGTCGGTGACGTGCGCCAGCTGAGCCGGAACCGCGGCCTCTTGCACATATTCGCTGACGTCGGAGAAAAGGCGGTCGAGGTTGAGCTCCTGCTGGTAGCTCCCGCCGCGGACCGTCGCGTCGGCCTGTCCGCAGATCGCCAGCACCGGCATGTGGTCGAGTTTGGCGTCGTAGAGGCCGGTCAGGAGATGGGTCGCGCCGGGTCCGCCCGTGGCGAGGCAAACGCCGAGCTCTCCGGTGAATTTCGCATAAGCGACCGCCATGAACGCCGCCATTTCTTCGTGGCGCGGCTGGATGAAGTCGATTGTGCCGTCGCGCTGGATGGCTCCGATGACGCCGTTGATCCCGTCACCCGAATAACCGAAGATGCGCTTGACGCCCCAGGCCTTCAGGCGTTCGACGAAGAAGTCGGCTGTCTTCATAGCTTCACCTCGGTGGTTGAGGATAAGCGAAACAACCCCCGGCGAGGCTGGGCGCTCCGTGAACTCTTCTTCAAGTTCGGGCAAGCGCGCCATTGCGGCTCCGCACGACCGCCGCTAGCTAATCGGCGCCGCGGGCCCCTGTGGCGGAATGGTAGACGCGCTCGACTCAAAATCGAGTTCCTTCACCGGAGTGTCCGTTCGAGTCGGACCAGGGGCACCACGCGGAATGAATCGACGTCGCCGATTTACTCCGTGACGGCGTGCGGCGACGCCGATATTCTCCTCAAATGGACGCCCGCACCCGTAAGCACAGCCCGGTCGACGACGACACCGCCGACGAAGCGCGGATGTTGGCGGAGACCATCACGGTCAAGCGCGACCGGCTGCTCGCCTCGCTGACCCTGATCGGCGGCATCGGCCTGCTCATCGGCTTCCCGTTCGCGCTGCGGTCGGGCGCCGAGTTCTTCATGCCGGTCACCGCGGCGCTGGTCGTCGCCATTGCGCTGGTTCCGCTGCTCGAATGGTTTGAGCGGCGCGGGATCCCGTCGAAGCTGTCCGCGGGCATGTGCGTGCTGATCTTCCTGATGCTGGCCTTCTTCGCCATCGGGTCGATCGTCGTTCCGGCAACCGACTGGGTGGCGCAGGTTCCCTCGAAGATCCCGAAGGTCCGCGCAACGCTCGAGCCGGTCATCCGACTCTACAAGCACCTCGATCGGTGGATCGAGCGCGCCACGTCGCAAATCGCGTTTGGCCCGGTTCAGCGCACGCCCACGGTCAATGTCGAGCAACCGCACTCGATGCTTGGGTTGCTGACCAGCTCTGCGCCGCACCTTCTGATCCAGCTGTTCTTCGCGCTGCTGGTGATCTTCTTCTTCCTCGCGGGCTGGACGGCGATGCGCAAGAAGGCGATCGTCACCCGCGGCAGCTTCGAGGGTGCGCTGACAACCGCGCGCGTGATCCAGCAGGTGGTGGACGCGACCTCGACCTATCTCGGCACGATCACGCTCATCAACGTCGGTCTTGGCGCGCTGACGGCCGGCGCGCTGTGGCTGCTCGGGATGCCATCGCCGGTGATGTGGGGCGGCATCGTCGCAGTCGCCAATTACATCCCGTACCTAGGCCCCATTGTCTGCGCGCTGCTGCTGTTCGTCGGCGGCCTGATGACTTACCCCGACGCTTGGCACGCGCTGATGCCGCCGGCCGCATTCATCAGCTTCCACCTCGTCGAGGCGAATTTCTTCACCCCGATGGTCGTGGGCCACCGGCTGACGATCAGTCCGCTCTCGATCCTCGTCTCGCTGTCCTTCTGGGCCTGGGTATGGGGAACGACCGGAGCGCTTCTGGCGGTTCCGCTGCTGATCATCATGAAGACCATCTTTTCCGCCGCGGGGACCCCGGACATCGCCGGATTCTTGTTTGAACACGGCACGTTGACCCATGCGGGTGAGGAGGATGAGGAGGAAGTCGAAGACCGCCAGCAATTGGAGCCGGCGATGGTTGACACCTCCAAGCCCCGCACATAGGTGCGCGGCCACGCCAAAAACGCGGGTGTAGCTCAGTTGGTTAGAGCGCCGGCCTGTCACGCCGGAGGTCGCGGGTTCAAGTCCCGTCACTCGCGCCACATTCCCAATCGATTAAACCTAGATTAAATCGGCTCCCGATGGCCGAGGACGCGTCTGCCTATGCTGCGCTGGGGGTTGAGCAAGGCGCGGATTCCGCGACCATCGAGCAGGCCTACAAGAAGCTCATCAAGGAACATCACCCCGATCGTGAAGGCGGGGATGCGCGCCGCGCGGCCGAGATCAACCGCGCCTATCGCGAACTTAGGGCCGAGCGGAACCTCAAGGACCCGTTGGAGCTCAATCCGGACTGGGTTGGGCCGCGGCAAGGGGGGCGTGCCTGGACCGCGGTGGTGCTGGTCATCGCCGCTGGGCTGCTCGTGCTGCTGCTAGTCCAAGGCCCGCTCGCGACCAAGGCGAGCCGGCTTGCTTCGTTACACCACCGGACGGGTGCCGATCCGAGAGCCTCGGGCGCAGATCCAATGGACGAGCCCCTGCATGTGAGCGCCATCGACACCGCGGCGCAGCACGCGCTGCTGATTGCGCGTACGCGCGACGAAATGGCGCTGGCGAGCACGAGCCGCGATTGCCATCATTTGCTGCGCAGCGACCCGAGCCTGGTCCAGCTCGACCGCTGCGCCGCGTTCGACGATGCGGTCGTCCTGCTCCAGGATCGCGACCCGCTGCGCGACCAGGGGCCGTTCGGCGAGCTTGCTGTCACAGGCAGGCTCTGGAGCGGCGCGACCGCCATGTCGGACGATTATGTGGCGATCGACAACCGCCTCGATCGGATCCGGCTGCGGGTGGAAATCGCGCTCGCCCCGCTGATTCAACCGACCGCCCCGGCCGTGCCGGCGAACAGCAGCTAGCGCTGGGCGCCGGCCGACCCGGAGCCTTGGCCGTCGATGTGCCGTCCGAGCGGCTGCTGATTTTCGGCAACCGTCTCGCTCGACAACGACCATTTGAGGTTGTCGGAAGCCTCGAACGCCTTTGAATAATCCTCGTGCTTGGCGCTGTCGGATGCCTTGCGCGCGACCAGGTTGAAGCGGACCGCAACGCGGTTGTCGCCGCGCATCGAGGGGCTGAGCTTCAGCGGCTGAGCCCCCGGGATCTTGTCGATTGCCGCTGCAAGCGAGCCGGGCTGCGCCGGCACGACATGAACCGCCGCGAGCGCCGCAGCACGCAGCGCACCCGCGCTCGGCTCGCGCCCGTCGTTGCTCTTGGCGAACACCGCCGGCTGACCCCAACCGCCGGCCCAACGATAGAAGAGATGCGCGCCGACTACCGCATTCTTGGCCATGGTCGCGGCCCAGTAAGGCACGACGTAATCCGCATGATAATGGGTCGCCCAGCCGACCGGCGCATAGACGCTGCCTGCAAGCGCGGCCTCGGCGACCTGCGTTGCGCGGCGCCAGCCGTCGACGTTGGGCTGGCGACTGAGAGAACCGTCGCAGGTGAAGGTGAACTGGCAGCCGGTCGCGCGCGTCGAGCCCTGGTAGACGACGCCGCAGACGCTAGCCGGGAACGCCGGGTGACGAACGCGGTTGAGCACGACCTGCGCGACCGCGCGCTCGCCGTTTTGGTCCTGGTTGCCGGCTTCATAATAGATGGCGCTGGCGAGGCAGTTGAGCGCCTGCGCACGGGCGGCGGCGTTGCCCTTGAACACGAACGGGGCGGCCGCGGGATTGGCTCCGCGGGCAACAGGAATCTCGGCATTCAGCTGCAGCGCCTGCTCGGGCGCGAGGGGGCGCACGATCATCGGCGGCGGTGCCGGCGGCGCGGCATGAGGACGCACGTCCGGCGCTGACAGTGACGTTGTGGCGATCGCGGCTAATGCGACCAGGCCCAGCAAACCGCCGGCGGCAGTCTCGCGGGGATAGGCACGCCAAAGCGCTGCCGCTCGCGCGGCAAGGCCGCGCAGACCAGCTCGAGGCCGGGACAGGACTAAAGCGTTCGCCATCAAGAGTGATATAGCCAGCTAATACAGTTGTTTCAATCTCGTCTCAGGGTTGCACCTTGAACGAGCCCGTCTGGATCCATCGCACCAACGGTTTCAACGGGATTATCCAGACAATTCCCATGAAGAGATAGAAAGGCGCTTGGACGAGAACAGGCCATCCTCCGACCACCTGCGCCAGGCTTGCGACGAACGCCGCCCAGAGGATGATGAGCAGCAGGATGAGCACAATCCCGGCGAGTTTGCGGGCCGAGGGTTCGATCATCAGCGCTTGAACAGTTCAAGGCCGTCGGGCGACGCGAAGGCGTCGAGCGGAACATCCCAAGCGTCCGTGGGGATCGTCTCGACCAGCCGCTGCAGCGGCCAGCCGACCCCGACCAGCCGCGCGCCGCCTTTCTTGAGCCTGGCGAGCGCACGGTCGTAATGACCTTTGCCGCGGCCGAGCCGCGTGCCGCCGCCGTCGATCGCGATCAGCGGCACGAGGATCAGGTCGGGCTCGACGGGTGGTGCTCGGCGCTTGGGCTGCATGATCCCGAAGGGCCCCGCCCGGAGGGGGTCGCCCGCGCGGAATCGGAATGGCTTTGCCGGATCATCGAAAGCAGGGAAGGCGACGATCCGCCCGACGGCGCGTGCTTCCTCCATCGCCAGCAGCGGACTGATCTCCGAGCCCAGGGGCGCATAGCCGCCGACCACCTTGGCGGCGGCGCACAACGAGGTGAGATGCTGGGCGAGCCGCTGTTCAAGCAGGGCGCGCTCGCCGTCCGACAGAGTACGCACGAACGCCTTGCGCGCGTCGAGCGCGGTTCGGCGCAGCGATTCCTTGCCGAGCGGCTCAGGATCGGGCCGGGGGCCGCGGAAGAAGGGAGGTGACGGGACCACCATGGCCGTTTGCCGGAAATCCTCTGACGCCACAAACGTCAGGTGGGGACCATTTGCTCCGGACCAGGGTCCAGAACAGGGACAGCCCCCTAGGATCGATAAGCCTCAGGGATGTTCAAGGCTCGCACCGGGTAGTGCCCGTCACTTGGTAATCTAGGCAGTCTAGCCTTCATTCTCAAGCGCCGTGGCGAGCGATTCGAGGCGGTCGGCGAGCGTTTCGGCGCGGACAATCAGCGCCGGGTCGGGTCCGGATGCCGCCGGGGGCGGGGGCGCCGAAGCCGCGGCCGCGTCCTCGGGGCGCTTGTCGATCAGCTGGTCGGCGAGCAGGAGCGAGGCGAACAGGAACTGGCGTGCTTCGCTCAAGGTGCCGAGGCCGGCGAGCGCTTCGCGGCTCTTGCCGTCGACCAGCCGGGCCGCGGAGCGCAGATTGTCTTCCTCGCCCTCGCGGCAGGCAACCTGGTAGCTGCGTCCCGCAATCGTCAGGTCGACCATCACCGCCATCAGGCCGCAGCCTCGCGGATGAGCTCGTCGAGTTCCTCGACGACTTCGCGGACCTTGGCGCGCAGCTCTTCGTCTGCACCGGCGGTCGGTGACCGCTGCGCAAGCGCACGCTCGATCCGCTGGAGCGCCCGATCCGACCGGTCGAGCGCCGAAGAAAGGCTGCCGTCATCCATCGCAATTCGACTACGCAATGTGCTGCAGGGCCGCAAGCATTGACGCTGCACGGCTCACCGGACAAAGGGCGCGCATCGGCTCCCGCCACCCGGCGCGCGGCCGCAGCCTCGATGGAGTCGCATGCAGCCAACCGACCGCCGCCTTGCGAACGCCATTCGCGCCCTAGCGATGGATGCGGTGGAGGCTGCGAACAGTGGCCACCCGGGCTTGCCGATGGGCATGGCGGATGCGGCGACGGCTTTGTTTACGCGGCACATGAAGTTCGATGCGGCCGATCCGCGCTGGCCCGACCGCGACCGGTTCATCCTTTCGGCCGGCCACGGCTCGATGCTGATCTACGCGCTGCTCTATCTCACCGGCTACGAGCGGCCGACGCTCGATGACATCCGGCACTTCCGCCAGCTCGGCTCGCCGACCGCAGGTCACCCGGAAAATTTCGAGCTGCCCGGAGTCGAGGTCACCACCGGTCCGCTCGGCCAGGGCGTCGCAATGGCCGTCGGGATGGCGCTCGCCGAGCGTCATCTGAACGCGGTCTACGGTGACGATCTTGTCGACCACCGGACCTTCGTCATCGCCGGCGATGGTGATCTGATGGAGGGGATCAACCATGAGGCGGCGGGGCTTGCCGGCAACCTGAAGCTCGGCCGGCTGATCGTGTTGTGGGACGACAACAACATCACCATCGACGGTTCGACCGAGCTGTCGCGCAACGAGGACGTCATGGCGCGCCACCGTGCGGCGCAATGGCATACGACCGAATGCGACGGACTCGATGCCGCCGACGTCAGCCGCGCGATCGACGAAGCGCTCGCCGACCCGCGGCCGAGCCTGATCCGCTGCCGGACCATCATTGGCTTCGGCGCGCCGAACAAGCAGGGCACGGCGGCGACCCACGGCGCGGCGCTGGGCAAGGATGAGGTTGAGGCGGCGCGCGCTCGGCTCGGGCTGGAACCGACGGAGTTTACGGTTCCCGATGACGTGCTCACCGCCTGGCGCGCCGCAGGCAAGCGCGGCGGGATCGACCATGCATTGTGGAAGGAGCGGCTGGAGGAGAGCGGCAGGAAGGACGAGTTCCTCGCGCGGCTCAACGGCAAGGTCAGCGACGCCTGGCTGAGGCCCTACCTCGCCAAGCTCTTCGCGGACCTGAAGCCGGTCGCCACCCGCAAAGCCTCGGAAATGGCGCTCGAAGCGATCAATGCCGCGATGCCCGCCACAATTGGCGGCTCGGCCGACCTCACCGGTTCGAACAACACGAAGACGAAGGCGCTCGAGCCGCTGACGGCTGACAATTACGCGGGCCGGTACATTTATTACGGGATCCGCGAGTTCGGCATGGCCGCGGCGATGAACGGCATGGCGCTACACGGCGGCGTCATTCCCTATGGCGGCACCTTCCTCGTGTTCACCGATTACGCCCGGCCGGCGATCCGCCTCAGCGCGCTGCAGCGGGCGCGGGTGATCTACGTGATGACCCATGACTCGATCGGCCTCGGCGAGGACGGTCCGACCCACCAGCCGGTCGAGCATCTGCAGTCGCTGCGCGCGATGCCGGGCCTCGAAGTCTACCGCCCTGCTGATTCCGTCGAGACCGCCGAAGCCTGGGCACTCGCACTCGCCAGCGAAGGACCGTCGATCCTCGCGCTGACGCGGCAGAACATCGGGCCGGTGCGGACCGGACGGTCCGACGAGAATCTGACGGCGTGCGGCGCCTACCGGCTCAAGCCCGCTCGGCAGCCGCGCAAGGTGATCCTGATCGCGACCGGTTCGGAGGTCGAGATCGCGCTCGACGTGTCCCAACGCCTTGAAGGGCAGGGCATCGGTACCGACGTGGTATCCATGCCCTGCACCGAACGGTTCGACGCCCAGCCCGACGATTATCGCGAGGAGGTGCTGCCCGATGTCAGCAACCGCGAGATCCTGCGCGTCTCGATCGAAGCCGGCACGACGTTTGGCTGGGAGCGCTACACCGGCCTTCACGGCCTCCGCATCGGCCTCGACCGCTTTGGCGTCTCCGCGCCTGCGGCGGACGCCTATAATTACTTCGGCCTCACCGCCGAGAAGATCGCCGCCAAAATCACCGCCTTCATGAAGCAAAGAGGAATGGAATGACCAAGGTTGCAATCAACGGCTTCGGCCGCATCGGCCGGCTGATCGCCCGCGCAATTCTCGAGCGGCCGGGCTGCGGGCTCGAGCTGGTCAGCGTGAACGACCTTGCCGACGCCAAGGCGAACGCCTGGCTGTTCAAGCACGACAGCGTCCACGGCAAATTCCCCGGTGAGGTCTCGACCGACGGCAATGACATCATCGTCGATGGTCAGCGCATCCACGTTACCGCCGAGCGCGACCCGGCCAAGCTCCCGCATCGCGACTATGGCGTCGAGATCGCGCTTGAATGCACCGGCTTCTTCACCGACCGCGCAGGCGGCGAGAAGCATCTCGAAGCGGGTGCGAAGCGGGTCCTGATCTCGGCGCCGGCCAAGGGCGTCGACCTGACCGTCGTATACGGCGTCAACGACGACAAGCTGACCGCCGAGCACAAGATCGTCTCGAACGCATCGTGCACCACCAATTGCCTCGCTCCCGTGGCGAAGGTGCTCAACGACACCCTCGGCATCGAGCGCGGATTCATGACCACCGTGCACGCCTACACCAACGATCAGAAGATCCTCGACCAGATCCATCCCGACCTGCGACGGGCGAGGGCCGCCGCGATGTCGATCATTCCGACGACGACCGGCGCAGCGCGCGCAGTGGGTGAGGTGCTGCCCGAGCTCAAGGGCAAGCTCGACGGCTCCGCGATCCGCGTGCCGGTTCCCGACGTAAGCCTGATCGATCTCACCTTCACGCCGAAGCGCGACACCACGCGCGACGAGGTCAACCAGATCCTGCGCGATGCGTCGCAGAGCGCGCGGCTGAAGGGCATTCTCGACTATACGGATGAACCGGTCGTCTCGATCGACCTCATGCACACGCCGGCGAGCTCGACCGTCGATAGCCTCGAGACGGCGGTGCTGGAGGGCAAGCTGGCGCGGGTCGTCAGCTGGTACGACAATGAATGGGGTTTTTCGAACCGGATGGTCGACACCGCGGCGGCGATGGCCGCGCTGGGTTAGGCCTGTCCTACAGGCACGGTTTCCGCTTATGGCGCAATCGATGACCCTGGTCGTTCGACGCGCAGCTATCGAGCACATGGGCTGTTCTCGCGCGCGGGTATGTGCGTGCACGCGTACAGTCGCTGCGTTTGCTGCGTTTCGCGCCAAATGAGCAGCTTCAGGACGCTCGACGACCCGCCGGAGGACCTGACGGCCAAGAAGGTGCTGGTCCGGGTCGACCTCAACGTGCCGATGGACGGCGCCAAGGTCACCGACGATACGCGCCTTCGCGCCATGCTGCCGACGGTGCTGGAGCTGAGCGACCGCGGCGCGATTGTCCTGCTTCTCTCCCATTTCGGCCGGCCAAAGGGCGAGGTTCGCCCGGACATGTCGACCGCGCAGCTGGTGCTGCCGCTGCACCGGCTGACGGGCCGCTCGGTGCGGTTCGTGGAGGACTGCCAGGGGCCTGAGGCCGAGCGGGCGATTGCGACCATGCTGCCGGGCAATATCGGCGTGCTCGAGAACACCCGCTTTCACCTCGGCGAAGAGCAGAACGACCCCGAGCTCGCCAGGGCGATGGCTGCGCTCGGCGATTATTATGTGAATGACGCCTTCTCGGTGTCGCACCGGGCGCATGCCTCGACCGAAGGCATCACCCATTTCCTCCCGAGCTATGCCGGCCGCGCAATGGAGGCCGAGCTGAGCGCGCTGGAGCGCGCGCTCGGCAATCCGGAGCGGCCGGTCGCCGCGGTGGTCGGCGGCGCGAAGGTGTCGACCAAGCTCGCCGTGCTCGGGCACCTTGTCAGCAAGGTCGATCATTTGATCATCGGCGGCGGGATGGCCAACACCTTCCTTGCCGCTCGCGGCGTGAACGTCGGCAAGAGCCTGTGCGAGCACGAGCTGACCGGCGAAGTGGAAAGCATTTTCGACCGTGCTGAGCAGGCCGGCTGCACGATCCATTTGCCCTATGACGTCGTGGTGGCGAAGGAGTTCGCGCCGAACCCGCCGTCCTTGCGGACTTGCAACGTCCACGAAGTCGCACCCGACGAAATGATCCTCGACATCGGCCCGGCCGCGGTCGAGGCGCTCGCCGACGTGCTTAAGACCTGCCGGACGCTGGTGTGGAACGGCCCGCTTGGTGCGTTCGAAACGCCGCCGTTCGACGCGGCAACCGTTGCGCTGGCGAACATTGCTGCCGCGCTAACAAAAGAGGGTTCGCTGGTGTCGGTGGCCGGGGGCGGCGATACGGTTGCGGCGCTCAACCATGCCGGCGTCGCTCAGGAATTCAGCTTCGTCTCGACCGCGGGCGGAGCGTTTCTCGAATGGATGGAAGGGCGCACGCTGCCAGGCGTTGCCGCGCTGGAGCGCCAATGATCTACATTCGCTCCGTTGACCACGTCGTGCTCCGCGTGAGGGACGTCGAAGTGGTCGGCCGCTTCTACATCGAGGTCCTGGGCGGCAGCTGGGATCGGCGCCGCGATGACATCGGTCTGCATCATCTCCGGTTGGGCGACGTGATGATCGATCTTGTTCCCGTCGACGGGCCGTTTGGACGCATGGGCGGAGGTCCGCCGGGCGCAGAAGGCCGCAATGTCGATCATGTGGCGTTCCGCGTGCGGCCGTGGGACGGCGACTCGATCCTCGCTACGCTAAAGAGCCACGGCATCGATGGCGAAATCAAAGGGCGTTACGGCGCGGATGGTGACGGCCCCTCGATTTACTTGAAGGATCCGGAAGGCAATGGGGTGGAGCTGAAGGGCCCGCCGACAGTGAACAGGGGAATGCATGAATCAGTCTGAAATGACCACGAAAATTCGGCAAGGCGACGGCTTCATTGCCGCGCTCGACCAGTCGGGCGGCTCCACGCCCAAAGCGCTCGCCGGCTACGGAATTGAGGAAGGCGCGTGGGGCAGCGATCAGGAGATGTTCGACCTCATCCACCAGATGCGCGAGCGGATCATCACCGCGCCCTGCTTCGGCAGCGGCAAGGTCATCGGCGCCATCCTGTTCGAACGCACGATGGACGGCACCGTCGCCGGCAAGCCCACTCCGCAGGCGTTGATCGACCTCGGCGTCGTCCCGTTCATCAAGATCGACAAGGGACTCGAGGCCGAAGAAAACGGCGTCCAGATGATGAAGCCCATCTCCGGGCTCGACGAATTGCTCGTCCGCGCGAAGGCGCTCGGCGTGTTCGGCACCAAGGAGCGCTCCGTGATCAATGCGGCCAACCTTGCCGGGATCACGGTCTTGGTCGCTCAGCAGTTCCAGGTCGCGCGGCAGGTGCTCGCGCACGGCATGATGCCGATCGTCGAGCCCGAGGTGAACATCAAGAGCGCGGACCGCGCCGAGAGCGACGATCTCCTGCTCACCGCCATTCTTGAGGAGCTGGACCAGCTTCCGGAGGGCGAGCGGGTGATGCTCAAGCTGTCGATCCCCGCGCAGCCCGGCCTGTTTCAGCCCTTGGTCGAACATCCCAGGGTGCTCCGGGTCGTCGCCCTCTCCGGCGGCTTCAGCCGCGAGGAAGCGTGCCGCGAGCTGGCGCGTAACCCAGGCATGATCGCTAGCTTCAGCCGCGCGCTTCTTTCGGACCTGCGCGCGCAGCAGAGCGACCAGGAGTTCGACCGGACGCTCGGCAGTGCGATCGACGAGATTTACGAGGCATCGACGGCAAAGGTGCCCGCCTGAGGTGGACGAATTCGACCCGATCGATTTTCCGCCGCCGCAGCGCACCGAGCCGGCCAGGCTCTATCTGATCAGCCCGCAGGAGGTGGGCGGCGCGTTTCCCAATCGTTTGAGAGCGGCGCTCGAACCGGGTGTCGCCGCTGCGTTCCAGCTGCGCGTCAAGGACACGGACGAGCATGAGCTGGCGCGCCTCGCCGCGCCCCTGCAGCGCATTTGTGCCGAGGCCGATGTCGCCTTCATCGTCAACGACAGCATGGCGCTCGCCAAGCGCCTCGGCGCCGACGGCGTGCACCTTGGCCAGGGCGATGGCGAAGTGCGCGATGCCCGGGCGCTGCTCGGTCCTTCGGCGCAGATCGGCAAGACCTGCCACGACAGCCGGCACTTGGCCATGGAAGCGGGCGAGGCCGGCGCCGATTATGTCGCGTTCGGCGCTTTCTATCCGACGACGACCAAGCCGTCGCACTACCGGCCGGCGCCATCGATCCTCAGCTGGTGGTCGGCAGTGTTCGAGATCCCCTGTGTCGCCATCGGCGGGATCACGCCCGAGAATGCCAAGCCGCTGGTTGACGCCGGCGCGAACTTCCTCGCCGTGTGCCAGGCGGTGTGGGGCAAGGATGATCCCGCTGCAGCGGTCGGCGCATTCGACGCCGTGCTTAGGCCGGAGCGCTGATCGTCGTTTGCACGAACCCTCCGTCGGGCTGGCGCAAGTGGGTCACCTGAATGTTTCACAGCACGGAGCTCAAACGAAGTGCCGCTCGCGGTACCATTTGGTGACGATATATTTTGTGCCGCGCTCGACCGGCATGCCCTCGTGCAGGGTCCACGGATTGGGGCTGCCGTCGAGCGCCATGTTGTTCCACACGAGGATTCGGCCGAGCTTGGGCTGGATCGCAAGGTCGAGCAGCTTGAATCGCGTCGCACCGCCTGCTTCCGGCTCGTTCAGATAGATCATGGCGGTCCAGGTGCGCTGTCCCCCCTGCGGTTCGTACTGAGCCCAATAGGGCTGGTCGATGTAGAAGAAATCGGCGTGCTCGCGAAAGCGCTGGCCTTCCTCGTAGCGCTGGCCCTGTAGCGGCTCGCCGTGCGGGCGGTCCATGCCGAGCAGGCCAGCGATGCGGGTGTCGATCTCGACGATCAACGGATCATAGGAGTTGAGATTGCAGCTGTAGCTGGTGCGGACGTCCGCGTGCTTGTCCTTCTCGTAGAGCGGCGAGGGGTAGCTGCCCTCGTCGATCTTTGCGCACATCGCCGTGCAGGTGTCGGCGTCGAGGAACGCATCGAGCACATAGAGCTGGATCGGTTGCCGTCCGCTCGAACATCGCCGCCACAGCCCCGGCGCCGCGTCAAGATTGTCGCCGATCCGCCGCCCGACGCCGGCGCGAAGGTCCGATCGCTGCTGCGCGAACGGGATCGAAGGCTCGTAGTACGGCGGCGGTTCAGCATCGGCCATGCGGCCATTTTGCTTCAGATTGGCGCGCTTGCCAATCAGCGGCTCATCTGGCCCACCATCGCCTTCAGCGTGCGGGCGTCATGGATGGCGTGTCCGTGGATGTCGTTGTTGAAATAGCACCAGGCACTTCGGCCCTGCCGCGCCTGCCCGACGATCCAATCGGTCCAGCCGAGCAGCCCCTCGTCCGAATAGCGGCCCCAATATTTGCCTTCGCCGCCGTGGAATCGGACATAGGCCACCGGCCCGACGGCGATCCGCTCGGTTTTCGAACCCGGCATGTCATGGATGCAGAATGAGGCGCCGTGGCGTTCGAGCAGCGCGTAGGTCTCGGGCACGTACCACTCCTTGTTGCGGAACTCGAAGACATGGTTGAGGTCCCTTGGAAGCCGCTCAACGAATCGTTCGAGGCGCTTGAGGTCGAGCTTGAGGCTCGGCGGCAGCTGATAGAGCAGGGGGCCGAGCTTTTCCCCGAGCGGCCGCGCCAGCGCGATGAACTGGTCGACCGCTTCCTCACAATCGACGAGCTTCTTCATGTGGGTGATGAAGCGGTTGACCTTGACCGCGTAATGGAAACCCGGTGGTGCCTTGTCGCGCCAGCCCTCGAACGTCGACGCCAGCGGCAGCCGGTAGAAGCTGGCGTTGATCTCGACGGTGTCGAAGTCCTCGGCGTAGCGCTCGAACCACCGCTTCTGCGGCAGGCCTTCGGGATAGAAGATCCCGCGCCAGTGCTTGTACACCCAGCCCGAACAGCCGACGTGGATCTTGGAAACAGTTGAAGCCTGCATCGTTGCAGCTGAACAACGTTGCCGCCCGAAGGGTTGCCGCCTTTATGCTCAAGATCATCGGCACCGCTCTGCTGACCGCAGTCGCGACCAGCTTCTTCTGGATCTGGTTCTACGGCAACGTGCCGCGGCCGGCCCCGCAAGTCTCGCGCAGTGGTCCTGTGGTGACCATTCAGCCCGCGAATGCCCCGCCGGTGGTGGTCGCCGAGCAGGTCAAGGTTGGGCCCTCGGGCCTCGCCATTCCGGTGTTAGGGGCCAAACCCGAACAACTGGTGGACTCGTTCAACGATCCCCGCGGCGGCGGCAGGTTCCATCATGCGATCGACATCATGGCGGCCGAGGGAACCCCCGTGATCGCCGTCGCCGACGGGACCATCGAGAAACTGTTCTTCAGCAAGGGAGGTGGCGGGATCACCATCTACGAACGCTCGCCCGACCAGAAGTGGGAATATTATTACGCGCACCTCTCGGCTTATGCGCCCGGCATCGCCGAGGGGCAGCAGATCAAGCGCGGGCAAGTCATCGCGCGCGTCGGCCACACCGGAGACGCCAGCGCCGAAGGGCCCCACCTCCACTTTGCCATCAACACCATGGCGCCGGGCGAGCGTTGGTGGAACGGAACGCCGATCAATCCCTATCCGCTGCTTGCCGGGAAAAAGGCCAGCGGCTAGGGCCTGCCGCGGCTCTTTCCCACACGTTCTCCGAGAGAAGACATGAAGATCAGCGGCGTGGACATCCGTCCCGGCAACATCATCGAATATGAGGGCGGCATCTGGCGCGCCGTGAAGATCCAGCACACCCAGCCGGGCAAGGGCGGCGCCTACATGCAGGTCGAGATGAAGAACCTCATCGACGGCCGCAAGACCAATGTCCGCTTCCGCTCGGCCGAGACCGTCGAGCGCGTCCGGCTCGACACCAAGGACTATCAGTTCCTGTTTGCCGACAGCGACATGCTGACCTTCATGGACAAGGATAATTACGAACAGATCAGCCTGCCGCGCGACCTGCTCGGCGACGCCGCGGCCTTCCTCCAGGACGGCATGGACGTGGTGATGGAGCTCTACAACGAGAAGCCGATCAGCGTTCAGCTGCCCGACCAGGTCGAAGCTACGATCGTCGAAGCTGACGCGGTGGTGAAGGGGCAGACCGCAAGCTCTT
Organism: Sphingomonas sp.; assembly: GCA_045810685.1. Classification (GTDB taxonomy): domain Bacteria; phylum Pseudomonadota; class Alphaproteobacteria; order Sphingomonadales; family Sphingomonadaceae; genus Sphingomicrobium. Next base: position 5,137 of record JBJMVJ010000128.1, on the reverse strand, counting down.
CCTACAAGCCGGCAAAGCTCGACAATGGCGTTCGCGTGATGGTGCCTCCGCATATCGGCGCGGGCACCAGGATCGTCGTCGATGTGTACAGCCAGGAATATGTCCGCCGCGCGGACTAAGCGATGGTCGCCCACTCCGGCCTGATCACCGTCATGCAGCGCGCCGCGCGCAAGGCTGCGCCGCGCCTTCGCCGCGACTTCGGCGAAGTCGAGCAGCTGCAGGTGAGCCGCAAGGGCCCGGCTGATTTCGTTTCGATGGCCGACAAGCGTGCCGAAGCCACCATCGTCGAGGAATTGCGCACTGCCCGGCCCGATTGGGGCTTGCTGCTCGAAGAAGCCGGTGAGATTGCCGGCAATCCCGACAAGCCGCGCTGGATCGTCGATCCGCTCGACGGCACGACCAACTTCCTCCACGGCGTGCCGCACTTCTCGATCTCGATCGCGGTCGAGGAGCGCAAGCCCGGCGGCGGGACGGAGATCACCCAGGGGCTGGTCTACCAGCCGCTCACCGACGAAAGCTTCTGGGCTGAAAAGGGCCGCGGCGCCTGGCTCCAAGATGCGCGGCTGCGCGTGTCCGCCCGGCGCGACCTGGCTGACAGCCTGATCGGCACCGGGATACCGTACCTTGGCCATGGCGACTGCGAGCAATGGGCCAAGATCTACCTCGCAGTGGCGCCACAGGTCGCCGGTATCCGCCGCTTCGGCTCGGCTGCTCTTGATCTCGCCTGGGTTGCCGCTGGTCGAATGGACGGTTTCTGGGAAGACGAGCTCGACCTATGGGACACGGCCGCGGGCGTGCTGCTGGTCCGCGAGGCCGGAGGATTCGTCACGGACTATCGCGGCGCTGACCGCTCGTTCGAACGCAGCGAGTATCTCGCCGCCTCGTCCGTGATCCACTCCAAGCTGCAAAAGCTGGTCGCCGGGGCGCTTCGGTGATCGGCTTTGCGCTGCTTGCCGCAGTTGCGGCGGCGCAGCTGCAGACCGTGCTCACTATTGATCCCAGGCACCGCCTCGTCGAAGGGGTGGCAAGCGACGGCAAGACGATTTGGGTATCGAGCATCCTTGATCGCCAGGTCCTTGCCTGCCGCACCAGCTGCCGGACGCTCGCCACACTGCCTGCGCCGCTCCATCCCTTCGGGATCGCATGGGACGGCGGCCGGAAGCGCCTGTGGGTCGCTGCCGACTGCCCGCCGGGAGTCTCCGCGATCAAGCCGTGCGAGCGCGGTGCGCTGATCGCCTTCGACAGCACCGGCCGGCTCATCACGCGCATCGCCCCGGCCACAGGCAGCTTCCATCCCGGCGATGTATCGGCGTCGGCTGGGAACGTGTTCGTCAGCGACAGTCAGAGCGGCGCCGTCCACCGGCTGAGCGCCAACGGCGCGGCGTTGAGCGCAGTCGTGCCGGTCGGCGTCGGGAAGAGCGCGCAGGGTAGCGCCCTAGACGCCGACGGCCAGCATTTGCTTGTCGCCGACTACAGTCAGGGGGTTGGGGTGGTGGATCTCGCCACCGGTGCCCGCACCATCCTCCCGCGCCAGGATGGCAAGCCGCTGCGGGGTGTGGACGGCGTGACCCGCTGCGGCGCTATCTACTACGGCATCTACAATGGCTCGACGCCCGGTACATTGGTCTCCATTGTTCCGGGCGCGACGGGCCTCACCTTCGACCAGCCCCTCGGCGCCACGCACCTGCCCGACCCGACGCAGGTGGCCTATGACGGGAAGCGCCTGCTGATTGTCGCCGATTCCGGCTGGGCCACCCTCGACAAGCCGGGCTTCGTGCGCACCGCAGGCGCACCCATCGTCGCGGTTCCGCTGTCGGACGAGTGCAAACTACCCTAGCGGCTGTGATTTCCAGACCACCGCCTCGGCCGCTCAACGCCAGCCGATGTGTTGCTCAAACTTGGAAAGGAGGCTTAGCCAGACGTCGAGATTGTCGTTGAACAGGTCCGGCGACATGCCGCCCCGATCGAGATCGACGTCCATTTGCAATACCGGGTCGCCGACGTCGTCGGTGTAGGCGCGCCCGAAGCGCGACTTCGCGTTCCAGGCATTGACCAGCGTCAGCTGCGGCTTTTCCTTCATCGCATAGGAGGCATGGAATTCGATCGTCTTGCAGTTCTGATGGTCGGTGCAATTGTAAAACAACACCCAATATTGGCTCGGGCCGGCCTTGCTGCTGATTGCCGGATCGCCGGTAGGATCCTTGGTCAAGTCCGCGGCGTGGCCGCCGGCTTGCATCACCGCGGCGATGCGTTGCGGGTCGGCGCCGACGCTTTGTGCAGACGAAGGCACCGCCGCGAACGCCAGCGGAGCCGCCAGAACGGCATATTTGAACATCCCCGACCCCCTTCTCAAACATCGAAGATGTTCGTGCAAAGCAGGCGAGTCAATGCGCCGGCGAGAGTTGCTAGCCGCACCTGCCTGCCCTAAAGCGCGGCCAAGTTCGATCCCGTGGAGTTCCCCTTGGCAAGCGTCGCCTTCGGCTACCTGCCGATCCTCTTGTTCCTGATCATCGCCCTGGGGCTTTCCGGGGCGTTCGTCGTGCTGCCGATGATCGTCGCTCGCTTGACCGGCGCGCACCGGCCCGACCCGGCCAAGCTCAGCGAATATGAATGCGGGTTCCCCGCATTCGAGGACGCCCGCGCCGAGTTCGACGTCCGCTTCTATTTGGTCGCGATCTTGTTCATCGTATTCGATCTCGAAGCCGCATTCCTCTTCCCGTGGGCGGTCAGCCTCAGCTTCACCAAGTGGACGGGCTGGGCGGCGATGATGGTCTTCCTCGTCGAGCTTGGCCTTGGCCTCGCGTACGCGTGGAAGAAAGGGGCGCTCGAATGGGAGTGATGCTCCGCGGCCCCGAAGACCCGATGCCGACCGAGGAGGAGCTGGCGCGGATCGCCGGCCTCGTTCCGGGAGAAGTCGACCAGAAGAAGCTGGCCGAGCTCCAGCAGTCGCTGAACGAGAAGGGCTTCATGGTCACCACGACCGAGGACCTCGTCACCTGGGCGCGCACGGGCTCCTTGTGGTGGATGACGTTCGGCCTCGCCTGCTGCGCGGTGGAGATGATCCACGTCAACATGCCGCGCTACGATCTCGAACGGTTCGGCGTGGCGCCGCGCGCGAGCCCGCGCCAGTCGGATGTGATGATCGTCGCCGGAACGCTGTGCAACAAGATGGCCGCGCCGCTGCGCCGGGTCTACGACCAGATGAGCGAGCCCAGGTACGTCATTTCGATGGGCAGCTGCGCCAATGGCGGCGGCTATTATCACTATAGCTATTCGGTGGTTCGCGGCTGCGACCGCATCGTCCCGGTCGACATTTATGTCCCCGGCTGTCCGCCGACCGCGGAAGCCTTGCTCTACGGCATACTCCAGCTGCAGCGGAAGATCCGCCGCGAAGGGACGATTGAGCGCTGATGGCCGTCGAGCTGGCTTCGCACATCCCGCAAACGGCTTCGGATGAGGGTGTCGTGGATGCCGCGAAAGCGGCGCTCGGCGACGCGCTGATGGAGGCGCGCGAGCAGGTCGGCGAGATCACGCTCGTCGTCCGGCGCGACAGCATCGTCGAGGTCTGCCGGGCGCTGCGCGACACACCGGGCCTGGAATATCAGCAGCTGATGGAGATCGCCGGCGTCGACTATCCCGAGCGCCCGGAGCGGTTCGAAGTCGTTTATCACCTGCTGTCGCTGACGAAGAACCGCCGCATCCGAGCCAAGCTGTCGACCGATGAGGTAACGCCGGTGCCGAGCGTCACGGGCCTGTGGCCGGTCGCCGGCTGGCTCGAGCGCGAAGTGTTCGACATGTACGGCGTCGCCTTCGAGGGTAACGACGACCTCCGGCGGATCCTCACTGACTACGGGTTCGAGGGCTACCCGCAGCGCAAGGACTTCCCGCTTACGGGCCATGTCGAGCTGCGCTACTCCGAGGCGGAGAAGCGCGTCGTCTATGAGCCCGTATCTCTGCCGCAGGACTTCCGCACATTCGACTTCCTGATGCCGTGGGAGGGCCCGGAATATGTCCTGCCGGGTGACGAGAAGGCGAAGGCCGAAGCGCCGGGCGCTCCGACCTCGGCACCGGCTCCGAGCGGACCCGCGCCGCAGAATGTGAAGACCCCGGCCGAGACGCCGAAGACGACGGATTCGCCCGCTGAGACGGGCGCCGGCAAGCCGGGCGATGTCCAGGCGACCAAAGAAGCGCGCAAGCCGCGCTCGAAGAAGGCCGTGGGCGAGGTCAGCAAGCCCGGCAATATTCCCGAGCCGAAGCCCAAGGGCTCCGGCCGCCGGCGGCCTGGCGGAGGGACGGCATGACCGACACCCGCACCGCGGACCTCTTCTCCGAAGGGGGCGGCACCGGCGCGCTCAAGAAGAGCCCGCGCCGCGTCGAGCTCAGCGTTGGCGCCGGTGGCGAGGGCGCGGAATTCGACCCGATCGGTCACCCGCGCGATCCCGGCGACGAGAAGATCAGCAACTACACGATCAACTTCGGACCGCAGCACCCGGCCGCCCACGGCGTGCTTCGCCTGATCATGGAGCTCGACGGCGAGATCGTCGAGCGCGTCGACCCGCACATCGGCCTGCTCCACCGCGGCACCGAGAAGCTGATCGAGTATAAGACCTACGCCCAGGCGCTGCCCTACTTCGATCGCCTCGATTACGTCTCGCCGATGTGCATGGAGCACAGCTTCGTGCTCGCCATCGAGAAATTGCTCGGTCTCGCGATACCCTTACGCGCTCAGTACATCCGCACGATGATGGCGGAGCTGACCCGCATCATGAACCACACCCTCGCGCTGGGCAGCCACATCATGGACGTCGGTGCGATGACTCCGAACCTGTGGCTGTTCGAAGTGCGCGAAGATCTGATGCAAATCTACGAGCATGTGTCGGGCGCGCGCATGCACGCCAATTACTTCCGCGTCGGCGGCGTTCGCGAGGACATCCCGCCAGCGGTGCTCGACAAGATCGGCGAGTTCCTCGACCACCGGCTACAGCTGTTCGAGGACGCGATCAGCCTCGTCGCCGACAACCGGATCTTCAAGCAGCGCAACGTCGATATCGGGGTCGTCAGCCGCGACGATTCAATCGCTTGGGGCTTCTCCGGCCCGATGATCCGCGCTTCCGGTATCCCCTGGGACATCCGCCGC
>JBJMVJ010000127.1:0-7213 GCA_045810685.1 Sphingomonas sp. | reverse complement strand
GATGGCCCTCCGCAAGGCCGAGATGACCGACATGCGCCCCTCGGGCGGCGGCAAGACGCGCCTGACCTTCTCGGCGCCGAGCCGCGGCCTCATCGGCTATCACGGCGAGTTCCTGTCCGACACGCGCGGCACCGGCATCATGAACCGGCTGTTCGAGCGCTACGGCCCGTACACGGGCCCGATCTCCGGCCGCCAGAACGGCGTCCTCATCTCGATGGAGCAGGGCCCCGCCGTCGCTTACGCCTTGAGCGCGCTCGAGGACCGCGGCGTGCTGTTCATCTCGCCCGGCGAGATGCTCTACGAAGGCATGGTCATCGGCGAGAACGCCAAGGTCCAGGACCTCGAGGTCAACCCGCTCAAATCCAAGCAGCTGACCAACTTCCGCGCGTCCGGCCCCAAGGACGAAGGCATCCGCCTGACCCCGCCGCGGCGCATGAGCCTCGAGCAGGCGATCGCCTATATCCAGGACGACGAGCTGGTCGAGGTCACGCCCAGGGCGGTGCGGATCCGCAAGCGCTTCCTCGATCCGCATGAGCGCAAGCGCGCGTCGCGGCAGAGCGAGGCGGCGTAGCGCATGAGCGCCCGAGCATAAGGGAGCGTTTGCGCAACAAACGTGAGCTTAAGTCGAAGAGAGCGCGAATGCCGGCCGACCACCAGCCGCTTGGCTGAGTGGATCGACGTCACGGGATTTACTCCCGTGACGGACTGCCCGCTTAGCGAGAAAGGGCGGCTACTAGGAAGCGCCCCAGTCTCGTCCAATAGATTCGTAACTCGTTCTCCATCGGCGCAAAATCGGGCGAATGGATGTACCGCTGCATACTTGGAATGGAGATGAGCAAGTCATCGCGGCGAATGCGATTTATTTCATCGAAATACGCCTGGTCGATCAGATCCCTCTCCCGGAGGCTTGTGGCTACTGCGCCCACGCGCCTCGAGAGACCCTCTGGAACTTGGATGTCATGCTCTAAGATGTAACTCTCGACGGCAAGTTCGGTGAGAATGCGAACCAGCGCTGCGACTGCATTTGGGTAAGATTGCAATTCGAGGGACTGCAATTCCTCCCAGATGGCGCGCACCCGCTGTTGAACGCCTATCCAGGGAATCTGCGGCGCATCTACGGGAATAAACGTGGTCTGGCGGGATACGGGACGCTCGCGTCTCCGACGAGGTCTACGTGGAGCGCCTTCCGGCGGCGCAGGCTGCTCAAGCCTGTCCTCCTCGGTCGGAAGCACGTCCTCTTGCTCCAGTTGACCCAGGTAAGATCGCTTGCCCTCGTTATTCCACAGGTCACCCAACGTTACTTGCTGTGTCGCGAGGTCGCTGGTGATCCGCTCGAGCGCATCAGCAACGGCGTGCGGGTTATGTGTGAGCTGAAACCGCCGTCCTGCAGTGCTAAGTCCGACGCGGTTCCGAAATTCCTCGGAGGACAGGAGGCGGGTCAGCGTCGACCAAGGGATTGCCTGTCCGGGCAATCTTTCTTCGGTCGCGAGGAATCGCTCCACCTCTGCAGCGACATTGACTGACCCTCCCCGTCCGGTGCGTTCAGCAAATGTGAGCTTGGCGCGATCGTTCCAGCCAATCTGGCCTACGCCCTTTTGGCTGCCTGTGTGTCGTCGGTGTAGGATAGCGTCGATTACGTCTCGATCCTCTTCCACCTGACATGTTAGGGATGCAGGGAATTCTCCTTCCCAAGCGTCATGCAGAGTCCTGAAAAACCCCTGTAAGTCTTGAGTGGGCGCACGCGGTGGCTCAAGGATCAGCTTCAAGCACGTCACACGGCGATTTCCGTCGAACACCACGAATGCGTTATTTTCGGGGTGAACCAGCGGCGGATCGTAAATGGCCTGCTGCTGAGTGATATCAGTAGCCAAGTTGCGCATGCGCTCGTCATGCAGTCTGAACAATTCAGCGATAGCCGCACTCTCGTCGATGAGCTCGCCGTGCCGGTCATTGGCCCGGTTTATGCGCAAGTGGGCAATCGGCAGGTCCTGAAAAGGCATGGCCTCGTATCCTCAAGTCGCAATCCGGCATGCGATCATAGATTTGATCCCTAAGAGATCAAAATAGATCTTTTGAGATCTAGTGGGATCGAGTAATGGGCAAAAATGCGCTCAATCGAAATCAGCACAGATGTGTTTTCGGCGATCTGGAAAAACAGGCTGCCCGGAGAAGAATGTGAGGACGCAATCCTGCGACGTCTCTTGGCGCTCGCCGATGCGGACGAAACGGTGCAGAGCGAAAGGAGTGGCAAAGTGCTTTGGAGAGATGACGTGCGAACGGCTCTCAGCCAACTCGGCGGTGAGGGGTACCTTACGGACATATATCGGAAAGTCCGTCACATCCGTCTTGCTAACGGGCGCCGTTTGCCCCGCAGCACCGACGCAATCGTCCGACGAGAATTGGAATACAACAGCTCCGATTCGGAGAGTTACACCGGCAACTACGATTGGTTCCGCTCGGTAGATGGGATCGGCGGTGGACGCTGGGGTCTTCGCACTGAAGTCGAGTAAAGACTAAGCGATGCTGCGCCGGGATGAGTTCACTCGCGATCTGATATCAGAAGCGATTAGAAGCGCCGTGGACTCGACGGTCCAAAAGCACTTGCCTGCGTTGACCCAAGAGCCGCAGCTCACTTCGAGGATTGCTGAAGCCCTTGAGCAGCGGCTGAACGGAATGCGTTTTTTGAACAGTACCGTTCGTGTGGTCACCCAGGAATTACCTGATCGTGGGCGGGGAGCCCTAGAGCACGAAACGGGCGTCGACCTTTTCGTTGGGCTTAAGGTGGAAACTGGCCGTTTCCATCTCGCCAAGGGGTTGTTCGTTCAGGCCAAGTGGGCAGCGCCGCTTACGTCACGAGAGCGCAAGGATCTCGTTTCACAGTGCAAATTCATGCTACGGCACACGGACAAGGGAGCCCTAGTTTGGCTGTACGGTCCCCTTGGGACGTCAGTTGTCCCTGCTTCTGAGGTCGTCGAGAATCCGATGACTAATCCTAGTGAGCTTTGCGGACGAAACGTCGCTGAGCTTTTTTCGGACGTGATGGACTGCGTATCAGGGGACCGAGCACTCGTGATGCCGGGAATTTTCGACGATCGGCAAGCGCTTGGTCGGATGTTGGAGGAGTTTCGTGTTCGCCAAGGTGTCGTCGTCAACATCAAAGCGGATAAATCGTCACGGGAGTAAATCCCGTGACGTCGAACGGGTTCGCTCGGCTTAGACCTCGCGGCCCGCCGGCCGGGCATTTTCCCTCTCTACGCGCTGGCTCCCGTCTGCTTCGCAGAGCGCTCACCTGCGCTCGGCGGAAAATGCTGTCCTACAACACCCCATTCATGCCTTAAGCTCGGAGATGCCTGTCCTGAGCCTGTCGAAGCGACCGCCGCAGCCGAGTCCCGCGCTTCCGCCACCGACCCGAGCCCGCCGTCCTCGCGCGCACGCACGCGTAGGCTCGCTGCGTTCGCTGCGTTTCGCCTTCGGTCATCTTCGATTCCGAGGCCAACCTGCCGAGCTCGCTCGCCAAACCGACAAAGCGGACACACACCCGCGCCGGCGCCCCTCGCGTGCGCACGCGCGCGCCCGCACGCACACGTCGCTGCCAACTTTGGCAACTTCCGCCATTCGGCGCGCCCCGCAAAAACCTCTCCGTCACTACGAACATTCGCCAAGATTGGGCGGAGCCGCGAGTGAATCCGCGAGCACCAATCTCGCACCGCATCGGCACGGCGCCGTATCCATTTGCCCCGCGCCGCGTTGGGGCGCCGTGCGTCGAGAAAAGCTCCTGCACATCGGCCTCGGCGGAGGCCTCGCGCTCGCGGTGCTGGCGCCGCTCGGCGCCTTGGCCTTCGTCAAGTCGGGCATCTACAATGTCGGCGCGTCGAGCCCGCACACCAAGCTTACCGAATGGCTGACGCACGAAACCATGATCCACTCGGTCCGGAGCCACGCCAAAGCGATCACCGCCCCGGCGAGCGCGAGCGCCGCGCAGGTGGCGGCGGGCTTCTGCGCCTACGAGGCGCATTGCGTGGCCTGCCACGGCGCGACGGCGGTTGCGCGGCAGCAATGGGTCAGCGGGATCGAGCCTCCGCCGCCTTACCTGGTCGATGCGGCGCGCAAGTGGCGGCCGCGCGAATTGTTCTGGATCGCCAGGAACGGCATCAAGATGACCGGAATGCCGGCATGGCGGAACACGATGTCCGACGCCGAGATCTGGAATGTGGTCGCGTTCCTCGAAGCCGTGCCGAAGATGGATTCGCAGGCCTATGTGCGGTGGCGTTCGGCGCGGTTCTGCCCGCCGGCTACCGGCGCGCCATTTCCACGATGAGCTTCCATTCCTCATCGCGCACCGGCGCGACCGACAGCCGCGACTGGCGGATCAGCTCCATCTTGGCGAGGCGCGGCTCGGCCTTGATCTCGGCCAGGGTCACTGGGCGGGGCAGGGGCTCGACCGGCTCGACCCGGACTGAGACCCAGTCCTTGTCCTTGGGATCCGGCCGCGCCTCGCGGGTGACGCGCATGATCCCGACCACCGCCTTGTCGGACATGCTGTGATAGAAGAACGCCTCGTCGCCGGCCTTCATCGCTTTGAGGTGCAGCCGCGCGGCGTTGTTGCGCACGCCGTCCCATTCGGTGGCGCCGTCGCGCACCAGGTCCGCCCAGCCGTAGCTTTCCGGTTCGGATTTCATCAGCCAATGCGCCACTCGAATTGTCTCCTTTCGGGACCCGCTCGATAGCGCTCCGGTGAGCCGGGCGAAACTGTCGATGAAGCGATTCGCGAGCCTGTGGAAAACTCGGAAAAACTGAACGAATTGAAAGGGTTCCGTATTCCATCCCGCCTTACAACCGCTTCACCGACGATCGGTTGGACATCGAGTAAACTTACCTTATCTGGGTTTCAGCGATTGAGAGCGAGCGAGCCTAAAGCGCTTTAGACGCAAGGCTCCAGGGCAAGACGGACGAACTTCCCCGCTGGGATTCAAGCGCGCCTTCGGGCGCCCCCAGCGGCCAATCGTCCGCCAGGGTAAGGGCAACAAAAAGAGTGGTAAAGCTTCTCGGCGGGCGCGCTGCGGCCGCAGTCATCGGTATTTTCATGCTTGCGGTCAGCTCCAGCGCCAACGCGCAGGACCTCGCCAGCAGCGCCGCTGGTTTGGTCCAGCCGGCGGTTGCGACGACGACCGCGGTGACGACCGCCAACGGTTCGGTGGTTCAGGCGCGGCCGGCGCAGTCGGTCACCGTCAAGCTCACCCCGACGATCGCGTCGGAGGCGGCGTGGCTCTACAAGGGCGGCTGGCAGCTTTATGCGCTGGTCGACAAATATGCGACCAACGCCCCGCTCGACGAGGAAACCAACTGCCTCGCGACCGCGGTTTATTTCGAAGCGCGGGGCGAAAGCCTCGAAGGCCAGATGGCCGTCGCGCGGGTGGTGATGAACCGGGCCTCGTCCGGTCGCTACCCGGCCGATTGGTGCGGCGTGGTCAAGCAGCCGGCGCAATTCTCGTTCGTTCGCAATGGCCAGTTCCCGCAGGCCGACACCAATTCGGACGCGTGGCGGAAGGCCGAGGCGATCGCCGAGCTCGCCGCCGGCAACGTCGTCCCGAGCGTCGAGAATGACGTGCTTTGGTACCATGCAACCTACGTCGCGCCATCGTGGGGCCACCGCCTCAACATGGTCGAGAAGATCGGCGCGCACATCTTCTATCGCGCCTGACGCATGAATCAGGAGGGGTGAGGGCGCCCCGGGCAGCGATGCCCGGGGCGCCTTCTTCGTTTGGGCGCGGCAAAGCGCCGCCTTGGCGATAACTATGTTCACGGGGGATTCGCAGAAGAATCCTTCCCGTGCGACCATCCAAGTGAAGGATTTCCGGGGAGAATCTCGGAAAGCTGCATTTCGGGAGGGGCGTGCAGGTGCTCAACATCCTCATCGTCGAAGACGACAGCCAGCTGGCGGTCACGCTCAAATATCTGGTCGAGGACAATCCACGCTACCGCGTGGTGGCCATCGCCGACGATGCCGAGACTGGAATCGCGGCGGCGGAGAAGCATGAGCCCGACCTCGTCCTGCTCGACCTGCACCTCGCTCACGGCACCACCGGCTTTCCCGTAGCCGTGCGGCTCAATGATCTCGGCGTGCCGTGTCTGCTGGTCAGCGGCAAGGCGCCGCGCTTCCCGATGCCCGATCTTGCCATCGGCTGCCTGATGAAGCCCTTCACCGCGGAGGACGTGCACCGCTCGCTGGCCGCCGCGGAGGACCTGCTGCGCGGGCGCGAGGCGTTGCGGCCCAAAATGCCCGAGAATCTCACGCTCTACGAGCCGACCCAGGCGCCGAAATTGCCCGAGCCGGGCTTTATCCCCTCGAGGCCGTCACTGCGGACGCGGCTCGAACATTGGATCTCGGGTCACCAGCACTAGTTGCCCGAGCGCTACAGCGGCATGTATCCCTTGCGCGGTTCGCGCAGGCCCAGCGTCTCAGACGTCAGCGGCGCGCCGGCGTCGAGCAAGGCCTGCCGCCGCCCTTTGATCGCGGCGCTGCGCTGGACATCTTCGAACGGCAGCAGCCGCGCGATGCACGGATGGGCAAGCGTTCGTTCCACGAAGGCGGCGGTTCGTGGCCACCGCGCTGGGTCGGTTTCGAAGCCGGCATAAGCGCCGTTGCGGAAAAAGCTGGCGATTCCGATATCCGCCGCGCCGATCTCGCCGAACAGGAAGCTGCCGGCAGGCAACTCGCGCTCGAGATAGTCGAGCGCTGCGGGCAGGCCCTCGCTCAGCGTGCGGTCGATCCGCCCCTGGTCGCCGGGCTCGCCCCACACCAGGGGATGCACGATCTTCTGGTAGAACAGCCCCCATATGAACAGGTCGCCGAGGCGCGTATCGGCGAACTCCTCGAGCCAACGCGCGCGGGCGCGGTCCTTCGGGTCTGCCGGGAACAGCGGGTGTCCTGGAAATGCATCTTCAAGATAGGCGCAGATCACCGTTGAATCGCTGATCGTGAAATCGCCATGGATCAGCACCGGGACCCGGCGGAGCGGGCTTAGGCGTTCGAACTCATCGTTTCCGTGAAACGGCGTGATCGGGTCAACTTCGTACCGAATGCCCTTGAGATTCATGCACGCCAGGACCTTGCGGACATAAGGACTGACGAAGCTGCCGATGACCACGAGCGGTTGCTGCATGGCCGACAGGATGCATCGCCACGGTACAGACGACAAGTACTCGACACGCT
>JBJMVJ010000126.1:0-4164 GCA_045810685.1 Sphingomonas sp. | reverse complement strand
TTTCGGCGAGGTCGACTGGGAAGAGTTTTACGCTGTCGTTCGCGGCGAAGGCCCGCTCGCCAAAGAGCGCATGAAGGCGCGCCGCGAAGCGTGGGACAACGGCGCCTGGGTCCGCGAAGCGGCCGCGGCCCACGAGGCGAAGCGCCGTGCAAGGAAGGCGGCGTGAGTGGTGACTGGCCGCTCTGGGAAGTTTTCGTCCGCAGCAAGGGCGGGCTGGCGCATCGCCATGTTGGCAGCGTTCATGCTCCTGACGCGGAGCTCGCGCTCCGCCACGCGCGCGACACGTACACGCGGCGGCTCGAAGGAGTGAGCCTGTGGGTGGTGCCGTCGGCAGAGATCGTCGCGTCCGATCCTGACGAGGCCGGGGAATTGTTCGAGCCTGCGGAAAGCAAGATCTATCGCCACCCGACCTTCTACGACATCCCCGACGAGGTGAAGCACATCTGATGGCGACCCTCGCCGTCGATCCCCGCACGGAGTACCTCCTGCGCCTCGGCGACGACGCGCTGGTGCTCGGGCAGCGCCTCGGCGAATGGTGCGGGCACGGGCCGGTGCTCGAGGTCGACATCAGCCTCGCCAACCTCGCGCTCGACCTCATCGGGCAGGCGACGTTGCTGCTCGGCGAAGCGGGTGATGGCGACCGGCTGGCGTTCCACCGTGACGTGCTCGACTTCCGCAACTGTGTGCTCGTCGAGCAGCCCAACGGGGACTTCGCGCAGACCATCGCGCGGCACCTGCTGTACACGACGTGGCAGCACATCCTGCTTCAGCGCCTGACACGGTCGAGCGACAAGTTCCTGGCGGAGTTCGCCCATAAAGCGGTGAAGGAAGTCGCCTATCACCGGGACCTTGCAAGCGAGTGGACGGTCCGCCTCGGCGACGGCACCGAGGAGAGCAGTCGGCGAATGGCCGAGGGGCTCGAGTGGAACTGGCGCTTCGTTCCCGAGCTGTTCGAGGTCGATGACGCGTTGCAGGCCGCGATTGACGAGCAAATCGCGCCCGATCCACGCGAATTCGAGGAGGAATATCGTTCGGCGATCGCCGCGGTTCTCGCCCAAGCGGAGCTCCAAGCGCCCGCCGACCAGCGGCCGATCCTCGGCGGGCGGCGCGGGCACCACAGCGAGCATCTCGGCCATCTGCTCGCGGTGATGCAGTTCCTGCCGCGCACCTACCCCGACGCGAAGTGGTGATGCGCCGACATGGCTGAGCATTTCCACGAGCTGAGGGTCGCCGAGATCGTGCCCGAGACCAGCGATGCGAACTCAATCCGCTTCGACGTCCCGCCGGAGCTGCGCGACCGCTTCGCGTTCAAGGCCGGCCAGCACCTGACGCTGCGCGCGACCATCGCCGGCGACGAAGTGAGGCGCAATTATTCGCTGTGCACGGCGCCCGCCGAGGGTGATTGGATGGTCACCGTCAAGCGGATCGTCGGCGGGCTGTTCTCGAACTGGGTGGGCGACCGGTTGAAGCCCGGCGACACGGTCGAGATCATGCCGCCGCACGGGTCGTTCACGACCGAGTTTGAAGCGTCGGCCAAGCGGCATCTGGTCGGAATCGCCGGCGGGTCGGGGATCACGCCGGTGATGTCGCTGATCCGGACCTTGCTGGGAGAAGAGCCGAATAGCCGCTTCACGCTTCTCTACGGCAATCGCGACAGCAGCTCGGTCATTTTCCTCGAGGCGCTTGCAGGGCTCAAGGACAAGTATCTCGAGCGGCTTGAAATCTACCATTTCCTTGATGCCGAGGAGCAGGACATCGAGCTGTTCAACGGAATGCTCGACCGCGCCCGTTGCGAGGAGGCGATTGGAGCGCTGGTGCCCGATGCAGCCGAAGTCGACGGCTGGTTCATCTGCGGCCCCGGACCGATGATGGACGCGGCCGAGGGTGCGCTGCTCGACCGTGGAATCGCGAGGACGCGGATCCATATCGAGCGCTTTACGGCCGACCGGCCGCCGGAGGCGGTCGCGCGCGAGATTGCGCAGCTCCAGACGCAGGCGGAAGGCCTGACGGTCGCGGTCACGCTTGACGGCCGGACTCGCCGCGTGCCGTTTACCGCCGGGAACATCCTCGACAGCGCGCGCGCTGCCGGGCTGCCGGCGCCGTTCGCGTGCAAGGCGGGCGTTTGCGCGACCTGCCGCGCCAAAGTGATCACGGGCAAGGTCGAGATGGCGGCGCGTTACGGCCTAACCGACGAGGAGGTCGCCGACGGCTATGTGCTGACCTGTCAGTCGGTGCCGCTCGGTGACGGTGTCGCGGTCGATTACGATGCCTAGCCCTCATTGCGACGAGCGACAGCGAGGATGCAATCCAGTCGTCGCACGTCGCATGTCATTGCGAGGAGCCGAAGGCGACGCGGCAATCCAGGTTGGCGCCGCTGGATTGCTTCGCTTCGCTCGCAATGACGCTCGAGCCGGATCGCTTCGCTGCGCTCGCAATGACGAAGAAGTCGCGCTAATCGCATTGCCATGCTGACTCAGGCGCACGCCAAGGCAAGGGGGCTTGCCGATCTTCCGACGGTCAAAAGCGATTCGCTGATCGCCCTCATCGGGATGGTCGATGCCGATCCGCGGCCGGACAAGATCGACGTCGGGGTGGGCGTGTTCCGTGACGGCGCCGGCAACACCCCGATCCTCAAGGTGATGAAGGAAGCCGAGCAGCGCCTGGTCGATACGCAGGTCACCAAGGCCTATCTCGGCAGCGCCGGCGACAAGCGCTTCGCCGAGCTGTTGCGGCCGATCCTGCTCGGCCACCACGCGGCGGACCAGCGGATCGCGGGGCTGCAGACGCCGGGCGGCTGCGGCGCGCTGCGGCTCGGGTTTGAGCTAATTGCGACCGCCAACCCGAGCGCGCGCGTACTGCTGGGGACTCCGAGCTGGCCCAATCACGCGCCGCTGATCGACGCGGTTGGGCTCGAGCGCATCGATTATCCTTATTACGAGCGGGGCCAGGCGACGATCCGCTTCGAGGACATGATCGCCGCCCTCAGCAGCGCGGAGCCCGGCGACGTCGCCTTGCTCCACGGCTGCTGCCATAATCCGACCGGCGCCGACCTCACCGAGGAGCAGTGGCGGCAGGTCGTCGATGTGGTCGTCGACCGAGGACTGATCCCGCTGATCGACATCGCCTACCAGGGTTTCGGGCGCGGGCTCGACGAGGATGCGTTTGGCGTCCGGCTGGCGCTCGACGCGTGCGACGAGGTGGTCATCGCGCAGAGCTGCGACAAGAATTTCAGCGTCTATCGCGACCGTGTCGGCTCGCTGTGGGTCAAGACCGGGTCGCTCGGCGCTACCCAGACGGCGATGGCCCACGTCTTCCAGCGGGCACGCGAGATGTGGTCGATGCCGCCCGACCATGGCGCGGCGGCGGTGCACATCATCCTCGACGATCCCGAGCTTCGCGCGCGCTGGCTGGTCGAGCTTCAGGCGATGCGCGACCGCATCAATTCGGTGCGACAGCGGATCGCTTCGGCCGACCCGCGGCTCTCGTTCATCGGGCGGCAGTACGGCATGTTCTCGATGCTGCCGCTGAGCCCGGAGCAGGTGCTCAAGCTGCGCACCGACGATGCCATCTACATGGCCGAAAGCGGCCGCTTCAATGTCGTCGGCATGGGCGATAATCAGATCGACCGATTTATCGCCGCGGTGGTCGGCGCTCTCGACAGCTGACCATGGCCGATCGCGACCCGGGCCGCGTCTCCGCAGAGGTGGATTGGCGCGAGGTCGCGAGGCTGGTGCTGACCAGCCGCGAGATGGATCGCATCGAGGAGCAGGAGCTCGTCCCGGCCAAGAAGGTCCTCTACCAGTTCAGCGCGCGCGGCCACGACATGGCCCAGGTGCTGCTCGGGCTGCAACTCAAGGATGGCGACGGGGTGTTCGGCTATTACCGGTCGCGGCCGCTGCTGCTCGCGCTCGGCGTGCCGCTCGCCGATGCGTTGGGCTCGGGCATGGGCCTCGCCGGTGGCTATTCGGACGGGCGCGATATCGGGGTCGTGTTCAACTACCCCAATCCCGGCGGCGCTCACGCGCTGCCGATGTGTGGCGGCGTCGGGGCGCAATATACGCCCGCCGCCGGCTGGGCGCAGGCGATCGACTATAAACTGGGGGTTCTGGACGAAGGACCTGCCGACGCCGTCGCACTGGTGCTCGGCGGCGATGCGAGCGCGGC
>JBJMVJ010000125.1:0-20269 GCA_045810685.1 Sphingomonas sp. | reverse complement strand
GCCCGGAGAAGCAGCGGCTCTCGAACAGAGTGAGCGGCATCATCGCGCGGCTCGCGCGGCGATGTTCCACCCACAGAAAGGCGCCCAGCATGACGATGCCGAACGCGAGCGCAATCAGTGCCCCCGTCGTCAAATGGCGCGTCGCCGACCACAGGGTCAGGGCATAGGTGAGGCCGCCAAGGCCGGCGGTCGCAAACAAAGCGCCGCCATAGTCGGTACGTCCTTCGCCGGGCTCGCGGCTCTCGGCGACAAAGCGCATGGCGATCAGCATCGCGCCGAGTGCCAGCGGCAGGTTGATGTAGAAGATCGCCGGCCAGCCGACCGTTCCGACCAGCCAGCCGCCGATCAGGGGCGCGATCGCGGCGGCGGCGGCGCCGGCAGCCGCCCAGATGCCGACGGCCCGTCCGCGTTTCTCACCCTGGAATGCGGCGTTGAGCAAGGCGAGGCTGTTGGGGAGGAGCAAGGCCGCGCCGAGGCCCTGGGCTGCGCGTGCGGCGAGCAGGATCGGGAGGCTCGGCGCCAGCGCGCAGACGAGCGACGTAACCGCGAAAATGCTGGTGCCGATCAACAGCAGCCGCTTGCGGCCGAAATGGTCGCCGAGCGCGCCTCCGAGCAGGAGCAGCGCTGACAGCGGCAGCAAATAAGCGTTGACCACCCATTGGACCTGCTGCGCGCCGGCGCCGTAGCTGACGCGGATCGCGGGCAACGCAACGCTGAGGACTGAGCCTTCGACGAAGGACAGGCTGGACGCGAGGACGCAGGCGACGAGCGTCCAGCGCGGGTCGGCGTTGCGAGTGCCCGCTGCGGGGCTGCCGTCGCGCGGGCTCAACCGAGGCGTTCGCCGAGGGCGGCTTCGATCATCCGATGCCACACCTCCGCATCGCCCGCCGCAGCCATGTCTTCATCCGGCTCGCGCATCGTATGGAGCACCGCGAGCGCCTGGTTGACATGCTCGGGCCAAACCAGGTCGATCTTTTCGCCCGCGGACGGATCGCTCCCTTCGGCGTTGCTGCTGTGGGCGGCCCCGGCGAGGACGCGCGCGACGCGTTCGACCAGCGGCTGTTCAGAGACGGGCATCAGCAAATTCCTCCCTATTGCCGCTCTCAACCCGCGTGTCGCGCTTTGGGTTCACGGCTGCCTATTGGCCGAGTGCCTGCCGGAACAGGTGCGTGTCCGTATACTGGACGAAGTTGGTGATCCTGCCGTCACGAACGGTCCACAGGTGCGCAAATGGTGCCGCCACCTCACCACCCGCGCCGGACCCGCGATAGGTGCCACAAGCGAGCACGCGATCGTCTCCCGCCGGGATGATTTCGTCCGGAGCGGCGTTGAAGCCTTGAACGTCGGTATTGATCGGCCCGAACACGTTCGCCGCGATCTCGCCAAAGCCGCGATAGCGCCCGCCGTACGGCATGCCGCCGGCTTCGACCCAGTCGGTGTCGCCGAGCAGAGTAGACAGGCGCTCGGCGTTGCCGGTCGCGAAAGCGGAATAGACATCGCCGATTATCGCCGTCCGATCGCTCATGCGTTTCTCCTCATCTCACCCGATTTCTATCGAACCCTCATCCGACGCGGACGGCAGCCCGGCGATCTTGCGCGCGGCGTGGACCAGCTCGACCGGCAGCATCGCGATGATCGTGCTGTTATGCTCAACGCCGATCTCGCTCAGCGTCTGCAGCCGTCGAAGCTCGAGCGCGCCGGGCGCGGTGCTGATCGTTTGCGCGGCCTGCGACAGTTTCGCAGCGGCTTCCTGCTCGCCTTCGGCGCGGATGATGCGCGCGCGCTTTTCGCGGATCGCTTCCGCCTCCTTGGCGATCGCCCGCTGCATCTGCTCGGGGATGTCGACGTCCTTGATCTCGACCGAGTCGACTTCGACGCCCCATTTCAGCGAAGCCTCGCGAAGCAGGTCCTGGAGGCGCTGGTTGATGGACACGCGGTTCTTGAGCATGTTGTCGAGGTCGCTCTGGCCGATCGCATCGCGAAGCGCCGTCTCCGCGGCCTGGATCGTCGCTGACCGCCAATCCTCGACCGAAGTCACCACCTGCACCGGAGTGTCCGCGCGGAACCAAAGCACGGCGTTCACTCGCACCGCGACGCCGTCGCGGGTGATCGTTTCCTGGGTTTCGAGCTGGTAAGTGATCGTCCGCGTGTCGACCCGGACCACTCGGTCGACGAACGGGATCAGCCAGTACCAGCCGGGACCCTTTGTCGCGCCGAGGCGGCCGAGGCGGAACAGCACGCCGCGCTGATATTCCTGGTTGATGCCGAAGGTCTTGAGCGCGCTGATCAGCAGAAAGACGAACAGGACGGCCAACAGGCCGATCATGACAGGCATCGTTTGTTCCCCGACCGTGAGTCGCGAAACAGCTATAGCACCTCGAACAGGCCTGCGGCCCCCATGCCGCCGCCGACGCACATGGTGATCACGACATATTTCTCGCCGCGGCGCTTGCCCTCGATCAGCGCGTGGCCGACCAGGCGCGCACCCGACATGCCGTAGGGGTGGCCGATCGAGATCGCGCCGCCGTCAACGTTGAGCCGCTCCTCGGGAATGCCGAGCTTGTCGACGCAATAGAGAACCTGGACAGCGAAGGCCTCGTTCAACTCCCACAGACCGATGTCGTCGACGGTGAGGTCGAAGCGCTTGAGGAGCTTGGGCACGGCGAACACCGGGCCGATGCCCATTTCCTCCGGGGCGGTTCCGGCAACGGCCATGCCCATGTAGCGGCCGAGCGGCTCAAGCCCGCGCTGTTCGGCAAGAGCAGCTTCCATCACCACCGAAACCGAGGCGCCGTCGCTGAGCTGGCTCGCGTTGCCGGCAGTGATGATCTTTTCCGCCCCGCGCACCGGCTCGAGCCTGGCGAGATCCTCGAGCGTGGTCTGCGGCCGGTTGCCCTCGTCCTTGGTGAGGGTGACTTCCTTCATCGAGACTTCGCCTGTCTCCTTGTCTTTCACGGCCATCTTCGCGCTAACCGGGATGATCTCGTCATCGAACTTGCCTTCGGCCTGCGCCTTTGCCGTGCGCTGCTGTGAGCGGAGCGCGAACTCGTCGCATCGATCGCGCGAGATGCCGTAGCGGTTGCCGACGATTTCCGCGGTGTCGATCATCGGCATGTAGACGCCGTTGTGCATCGACAGGAGCTCAGGGTCGGGGCCGAGCCGCATCTCGCCGGTTTGGACGAGGCTGATGCTTTCGACGCCGCCGGCGACGACGACGTCCATGCGGTCGACGATCACTTGCTTGGCGGCGGTGGCGATCGCCATCAGACCCGACGCACACTGGCGGTCGATCGACATGCCGGCGACTTCGACCGGAAGGCCGGCGCGCAGCGCGGCGGTGCGGCCGATGGTGGTCTGCACGCCCTGCTGGAGCGCGGCGCCCATGATCACATCGTCAATCTCGGCCGGATCGAGCTTGGCCCGCTCGACCGCGGCTCGGATCGGATGTGCGGCGAGCGTCGGCGACGGCATCGCGTTGAACGCTCCGCGATAGGCCTTGCCGATGCCCGTCCGGGCGGTTGAAACGATCACGGCGTCGCGCATCAAACTCTCCTCAAACGTATATCAGACCGAGCCAAATTGCGGTCAGCGCGGGCTTATCTTCGCCCTCGATCTCGACCGTGACCAGATGGCGCATCAGCCATTGGCCGGGCGCTTTCTCCTGTGCCGAGTCAAGCGTGAAGCGGCCGCGGACGCGCTTGCCCGAGCGCACCGGCGCAAGGAAGCGCACCCGGTCCAGGCCATAGTTGATCGCCATCTTCACGCCGTCTGGGATCAGCATCGCCTCGGCGCCCATGCGCGAGAGCAGTGACAGCGACAGGAAGCCATGGGCGATCGTTCCGCCGAACGGCGTCCGGGCGGCCCGCTGGGGATCGGTGTGGATGAACTGCCGGTCCTCGGTCGCCTCGGCGAACTCGTCGATCCGCGCCTGATCCACCGCAAGCCAGGAGGATACGCCAACCTCCTCGCCGACACGGGCGCGGATCTCGTCGAGGCTAACGTGCGGCATGAGCCTCTATTTGCAGGGATGTGAATAGGTCTGCAAGCGGCTGACGCCGCCGGAACTCTGCGCTAAGGCGCGTCCGTATTTGCCTAACGGAGGTTTTTAGCGTGATTTTCCATTTCTCCATCGCCGCCGACGATCCCAAGAAGACCGCGGCTATGCTCGCGGAGCTCTGGCGCGGCGAGGCTTTCTATTTCCCGATGATCGGCAACGGCAGTTGGGTCGCGCACGCCGGCGACGACCGCCGCTCGACCATCGAAGTCTATCAGCGTGACCTCGCGCTCTACCCGCGGCCGGGCGATGAAGGTGAAGTGCGCTACGAGCGCGTCTCGCGACACGGCCCTTTCCATGCGGCTGTCGCGACACCGCTGTCGGCCGAGGAGGTCGAGGAAATTGGCCGGCGCTACGGTTGCCATACTGAGCGGCGGCAGCGCGGGCCGTTCCACGTCATCGAATACTGGATCGACAATGCCTTGATGCTGGAGATGCTGACTCCCGAAATGCAAGCTGAGTACCAGCGGTCGATCACTCCTGACGGCTGGCGTGCGATGCTCGCCAATGTTTGGAAGATGACCCCCGACGGCCAATCGCTTGAGGACGCGGCCTAGAAAGGCAGCGGAGCCGTCGGCTGGTCCGAGGCGCGCACCAGCTCGAGCTTGTCGGCTGACAGTTTCTCGATCAGCGAGCGGAGGATTGCCGCCCGGTTTGTCGCCATCGTTTCGGCCTCGCGGTTGGAATCGTCATAAACCAGCTCGTAGGTGAGCGCTCCGCCGCCCGCCCCCGACAAGGCACAGCGCACGAGCTTGCAGCCGCTCATCGCACCAACCGCCTCCCCCGCGGCCGAGCAAACACGGTCGATCGAAGCGGCCGAGGCTTTCCCGCCAATGGCGAGGTAGATGGTGATCCGCCGCGCTTTCGCAGCGGCGAGATTGTGGATCTCACGCTCGAGCAGCTTGGTGTTCGCCATGACCAATTGCTCGCCGGTCAGCGATCGCAGCCGGGTGGTCTTGAGCCCGATCCGCTCGACCGTACCCGTGCTCTGGTCATAGCGGATCGTGTCGCCCTTCTTGAATGGCCGGTCGAACAGGATCGAGAGGGCGGCGAACAAATCGGAGAAGATGCCTTGCGCGGCAAGCCCGATGGCGATGCCGCCGACGCCCAGGCCGGCGACAAGGGCGGTGACGTTGACGCCCAGGTTATCGAGAATGAGGATGCCCGCGATCGCGAACAAAGCGACGCTGACGAGCACCCGGATGATGGCCATGGCATTGGCCAGCGCGCCCGAGCCTTGCTCCTCGGCGACCCTGCGGCCGATGACACCCAGGATCAGCTCGCGGCCCCACACCGCGCCCTGGATCGCGAAGGCAATGACGAAGCCGACGTCGATGAGGTGAGCCGGCGTGCGGGGCAGCTCGGCATAGGTCGCCACTAGATCCGCCGCGGCAAGGATCATGAACCAAAGACTGGTCTTGGACAGCACCCGGCCGAACACCGTCCGCCAGCCGATCCCGAGCGGGTCACGGCGGACAACGCGCTCGCCGTAAGATCGGAGCAGAAGCATCAGCGCGACGAGCGCGACCCCGGCGGCGACGCCGGTCATCAGCCCGTCGCGATTGGCCTCAAACCAGCCGGTAAGGCGATCGACCCCCATGACGCCTGTCTTGGCGGCGCCGGAGTGCGCAATCAAGCGGCGGCTGGTTGCGCCGGTATCTCCTGCTGGGCCGCCTCACGCCTGCCGCTGCGTTTGCCACCTCGGGCAAGAAACTCGAGCAGGCCGACTTCTGCGGTCGACAAGCGTGTCCTTGCCTTCGGCTGGTCCATGCCATCGAGCGGATTGCGCGAATCCTCCTTCACCGCGTCGAGCAATGCCGGGTGGACATAAGACTTGCGGCTGATCGCCGGCGTGTTGCCCAGTGCCTCGGCGACGGGCTCGACCACGGTCTTGACGGTGATCCTTGCGTCCTCCGCCTTCTTCATCATCTGCTCGAACGCGATCACGCTCGCGCTCCAGGTGCGGAAATGCTTGGCGGTGAAATCGCCGCCCGTCGCCTGCTTGATATAGTCGTTCACGTCGCCCGAGGTGATCGGCTTCGGCTCGCCGTCTCCGTTAACATATTGGAACAGCATCTGGCCCGGCAGTTCGTGGCAGCGCCTGCAGATGCGCTTGAGATTGCTGTCGGTGATGTTCACCTCGTGGACGATCCCGTGCTTGCCGGCGAAGCGCATGGTGAGGTTGCCGCCTGTCCGGCGGAGATGGCGGCTGCGGAGCGTCGTCGCGCCGAAGCTCTTGTTCTCCTTGGCGTATTGCTCATTGCCGATGCGGATATGCTCGGTGTCGAGCAGGCGGACGATCGCCGCGAGTACGGTTTCGCGCGACAGCTCGCGGCGCTTGAGATCCTGTTCGACCCTGCGCCGCAGCCGCGGCAGCTTCTTGCCGAACTCCAAGAGCCCTTCATATTTCGCGCTTTCCCGCTTCTCCCGAAAGCGCGAATGGTAGCGATATTGCTTGCGGCCGCGGGCGTCGATCCCGGTCGCCTGCAAATGGCCGTTAGGATCGGCGCAAAACCAGGCGTCCATGTAAGCAGGAGGAAGGCCGATCGCGTTCAGGCGCTCGATCTCCTCGCGGTCGGTGATGCGATTACCCTCGGCATCGAAATAGGCCCAGTAGCGGCCCATGCGCTTGCGCGTGATGCCGGGTTCGGCGTCGCTGCTATGCCTCAACACGGCGCATGGTGCTTCACTCGAATCATAGAAGGGCATAAGCGAGCGGCAGGGGCGGGGGTTCCTGCCACCGAGGAGACTCGCGAAATGCCCCGTATTTCCGAAGCACGAGTGCTGATCGTCGCGACCGACGGCTTTGAGGATTGGGAGCTGTTCGGCCCGCGCCAAATCCTGCAGCAGCGCGGCGCCGAAGTCGTGCTTGCGTCGCTCAGGACCGACCCCATCCAGGGCTATCTCCACGACGACCCGAGCAAGACGATCAAGCCGGACCTTACGATCGACGATGCCGATGCCGACGATTTCGACGCGCTGATCCTGCCCGGCGGTGTTCGCAACCCCGACCAGCTGCGCATGCACGACAATGTGATCGGCCTCATCCAGGACTTCGACGATGCCGGAAAGCCGATCGGCGCGATCTGCCATGCACCGTGGCTGCTGGTCGAGGCCGACCTGCTGCAAGGCCGCACCGCGACGAGCTGGCCGTCGATCCGAACCGACGTCCGTAACGCGGGAGCGACGGTGGTCGACGAGCCGGCTGTGACTGACGGCAACCTCGTCACCAGCCGCAATCCGGACGATGTCGAGGCATTCACCAACGCCCTTATCGACCTCGTCGAAGATGCGCCGGACGTGACGGTGATTGGGGTCGAGGCGGAGACGACCGCCTAACGGTCTGGAAAGATATTTTGGTTATCGGTTCCGCGATGGACGCGGGATTGACCGATCGCATCGAAACCAGCGCCGAGCGCGCCGCGTCGGCGCTGTTTGCAGGCGCGGCCGGTTATGCCTGTTACGCCCTCCTGGGCCCGCTGCTGTTGCAGCCGGCGCTGGCGGCCTGTGCCGCGGGCCTCTTGGCGTACCTGCCGTGCAGCCGCGTGCTGAATGCCGCGGCGGAACGCACGCCGCATTTCCATTTGGCGGCGTTCGAGCTGCGCGAGCTCGGGGCATTTGAGCCTGACGATGAGCTGCTTCTGACCGATGCAGACCGGTTGGGCGGGGCGGACGAACTGGTGCTCACCGATGCCGATCGGCTGGAGCTCAACGCGCCGCTGATACTCGACGATATTCTGGCCGAGATCGGTCCCGATGCGCGTGTCGTACGACTGTTCGATCGCCGCGGGATGCCGACAGCCGGCCAGCTCCAATCGCGGATCGACAGCCATCTCGGAAAGGCGTCGTCGGTGGATCCGCCGGAGGACGCGTCGCATGCCCTCTCGGCGGCGCTCGCCGAACTGCGGCGGTCACTGCGCTAATCCTCCGAGACGGTCAGCGCTTCGATCATGAGGATGGTGGAACCGTCCAGCGCGCGGCAGGGGGCGCCGACCACCGAAATGTCCGCAACGATCACGCCCGGAATGCTGAATTCGGCATCTTCGAGGCCATCGCACATTCGTTCGGCGACCGCCGCCGCATCGCGGCCAGTAATGCGCAGCTCGAACTCGTGGCGCTCACCGGTAAACGTGAGCGAGCGCCAGTCGACGGTATGCGCGTCGCTGAGCAAAATCCTATCGCGTGCGACGCGTGCGCGCGCGCTCAGCACCCTTAGCAACGCCGCGGCCGCAGGAGACATGGCAATCCGGTTCATAGTGCGCCCCCCTCGAGATAGGCGCGAACCCGCGCGATGGTATTGGGTCGTGGATCGCGGCCGTTGCGCAGATCGAAGACAAATCGCGGATCACCAAGGGCTTCTCGTCCAAATCGGGTAGGAGCCGTGTCGTTTCGGCGTAGGAATTTCTCCACCTCTCTGAGCAAATTCACTGTCGTGTCCTTATAATCTCCTGCGACTCGGCTGCGCACTCCTCCCAACGCATTTCCTACTTGTCTAGGAATTTCCCTATCCTTACTAAGGACGCGTTAATGATGAACGACCCCCGCCTCGTAGTTGAGCGTCTGTGCGCGGAGCGCGGCGAGGATTTCGCGGGCCTGTCGCGGATGCTCGGTCGAAACCCCGCTTACATCCAGCAATTTGTCCGCCGCGGCGTGCCCAGGCGCCTGGGTGAAGAGGAGCGGCGCAAACTCGCGCGCTACTTCTCCATATCGGAAGCCCTGCTCGGAGGGCCGGCCGACGAGACCGAAGCCGGCAGCGGCCTGGTCAGCGTCAATCGTCACCCGGTGCATGTCTCGGCAGGGCCGGGAGCGCTCGTCAACGAGGAGCTCGGCAAGCCCTATTTCGCGTTCGACGAGCGTTGGCTGAAAGCATTGACGCCGACGGGCGCGGCAAGCCTCTCGCTGGTCCGCGTCGAAGGCGATTCGATGGCGCCGACCTTGAACGCGGGCGACGACATCCTGGTCGACCTCGGCGATGCGGCGGACCGACTGCGCGACGGCATCTATGTGTTGCGGATCGACGATGCCCTGGTGGTCAAGCGCTTGGCGCTGAACCCGATCGCCCGCCGCGTGACCGTCCAGTCGGACAACCCCGCCTATCCTGACTGGCCCGATTGCAGCCTGGGCGAGATCAATTGCATCGGCCGCGTGATCTGGGCCGGCCGGCGGATACTCTAGCCCGGCCGGCGCCGGTCGATCAGCCAGGTGACGAGGGCAAGCGCGATGCCGACGCCAGTGCCGATCAGCACGCCCTTCATGGGATTGCCTAGCGCAAGGCCGAGCGGGAAGCCGGCGAGGATGCACGCGGTGAGATAACAGCCGCCGGCGCGGGAACGATTTGGCATGCGCGCGCCCATGACAGAGCTGCCGCGGGAAAGCCAACATGGCTAACGGCACGTTGACGACGATCATCCGCAGTCGGGAAACGCACCGGGCGTAAAGGGGTGGCATGGATAACCCCTTCATCCACGGCCGCTCGGCGCTGGCAGACGCGTCCGAGCTGATCGAGCGCTATGGCGACGATGCAGGCTTCCACGCGGCGGCACTCGCCGATCGCAGCCGCGACGACGGCAATGTCGCGCGCTTCTGCCACTGGCGGCAGATCGAGCGGGTGATCGCGACGCTAAGCTGCGACGAGGTCCGCGGCACCGTCCACTAAGCCGTCCACAGGCAGCGGAACGTACTGGCGCGGTTCAGGAGCGCTGGTTAAGGCTTGCCGCCGAATGAGTGGGAGGGGTTTCAAGGTCGCAGGCGCACCCCTGTGGTGCGCGGCCGCCGCTTCGGCGTTGCTTCCGGGGCCATTGCTTGCTCAAGCCGCCCCGCCGCCGTCTCCGTCCGACCCCGCCGAGCTCGATCCCAACGCGCCGCTTGCTCCGCTGCCCGATCTTGGCGTTGCGTGGCCCGAGCTCAATGCCAGGGACACGGCGCAGCCGCCGCCCGCCGCGACCACGGTCAAGGGCCGCAAGCAGGCGGCGACGTCGGCCGATGCCACCGGCGACATTCGCTACACTGTGCGCGTCGAAGGGCTGGGCGCGGTCGGCAACGCGGCGGAGTTGTTGAGCCAGTTCCGCCAGCAATCAACCCTCGAGGCGGAGCGCAAGCATCCGGCCAATGCGGCGCAGATCGGCCGCCGGGCGAGCGCAGACGCCGACCTGCTCGCCCAATTGCTCCGTTCCCAGGGCTATTATGATGCCGCGGTCGAGCCGAGCACCGAAAGGGCCGGGGATGCGCTGAGCGTCGTCCTGACGGCCGACCCTGGTGCCCAGTATCGTTTTGCTGCGGTCGACCTGCCGGGTCTCGACGCGGCCGGTCCAAACGCCGCGCGGCTGCGCGACACCTTCGCGGTGAAGCCAGGTGACCCCGTCATCGCAACCGACGTCATTGCTGGCGGGCTCGCGCTCACTACCGCGCTCGGCGAGCAGGGCTATGCCGAAGCCAAGCTTCGCGAGCAGGTCGTCGAGGTCAATCACCAGACGCACCTCGCGACGCTGTCGCTGCCGGTCGATCCGGGGCCCGTTGCTCGCTTCGGCACGATCCGAGTCAGCGGCCGCCCCCCGTTCAGCGCGCACCACGTTGCGCTCATTGCCCGCTTCAAGCGCGACGAGCCGTTCCAACGCTCCAAGGTGGACGACCTGCGACGGGCGCTGATCGCGACCACGCTCGTCGCCAATGCCGATATTCAGCTGGTGCCGGTCGAGCGCGGTCGCGTGGTCGACCTCAATGTGCGCCTCGAGCCCGCGCCGGAACACACGATCGCTGGCGAGCTCGGCTACGGCACTGGGCAAGGCGCGCGGATCGAGGCGAGCTGGACCGATCGGAATTTCTTCAACCCCGAAGGGGCGCTGACGCTTCGCGGGATTGCCGGCACCAACGAGCAACTGCTCGCCGCGCAGGTGCGCCGCTCCAACTTCCTGCAGCGCGACCAGACACTGAACCTCCAGGTTTCCGCAGGACACCAGAAGTTCGCGGCCTACACCGCGCGGACCATCGACCTTGCCGCCAACATCGAGCGGCAGAGCAATTTCATCTGGCAGAAGAAATGGACCTGGTCTTACGGCGGGGAGTGGCTCGCGACCCGCGAACGCGGTGTCTTCAGCAGCGCGCTCGTCAAGGACACCAAGACCTTCGTGATCGCCGCGGCGCCGCTTAGCCTCGGCTATGACGGCAGCGACAGCCTGCTCGATCCGACGCGCGGCTTCCGTCTCGGCGGCCGCCTCAGTCCCGAGATTTCATTCCACGGGGGCCATTTCACTTATGCGCGGCTCCAGCTTGACGCGAGCGCCTACCATTCGATTTCGGACCGGGTCGTGCTGGCCGGCCGCATCCGGCTCGGCTCGATCTCCGGCGCTCGCCTGTTCGACATTGCGCCCTCGCGGCGGTTTTATTCGGGGGGCGGCGGGTCGGTGCGCGGCTACGGGTACCAGCGGCTCGGACCGAAGGACGTCGAAGGCGACCCGATAGGCGGCCGCGGCCTTGCCGAATTCGGTCTCGAATCACGCATCCGGCTTGCGCAATTCGGCGGAAACTTCGGCGTCGTGCCGTTCGTCGACGGCGGCTCGTTGACGTCCAGCTCGGCGCCCGACCTCAAGCACTGGCGCTACGCCGTCGGCGTCGGCGTCCGCTATTATTCGAGCTTCGGGCCGATCCGCGTCGATCTCGGCATCCCGCTCAACCGCCAGACGGGCGACGGGCCGTTCGCCGTCACCGTCTCGCTGGGCCAGGCATTCTGATGGCCGAGGGTATCATCGACCTTGCCACGGACGAGCGGCCGGCGCGGCGCCTCAAGCACGACTGGACGCGGCGGCTGCTCAACGAGCTGTTCGCTTTGTTTGTCGCGCTGCTGTTCCTGCTTGCAGGCCTCTTGGTGCTGCTCGACAGCGCGCCCGGCCATCGCTTCATCGTTGACCAGTTGAGCCGCCTCGAGACCGCCTCGGGGCTTACGATCCGCATCGGTCGGATCGACGGCTCGATCTTCGGCAAGTCGCAGCTGCGGAACGTGAGCGTCGCCGACAGCCGCGGCGTGTTCCTGACCTCGCCCAACATCAAGCTCGACTGGGCCCCGGGCGCGTGGCTCGACAACAAGCTTTACGTCGACAGCCTCACCGCCGAGCGAGTGACGCTGATCCGCCTGCCCAAGCTCAGGCCGAGCACCAGGAAGGGGCCGATCCTCCCCGGCTTCGACATCCACATAGGCGAGCTGCGGATCGATCGCCTCGACATCGGGGCGCAGGTCAGCGGCCGGCCGCGCAGCGGCAGCGTTCGCGGCAAGGCCGATATTCGCTCGGGCCGCGCGCTCCTCGAGCTGGCGGCCGTCGTCAATAATGGCGGCGACCGCGTTGCCTTCCATCTCGATGCCGAGCCGG
This sequence comes from Sphingomonas sp., assembly GCA_045810685.1. GTDB lineage: Bacteria > Pseudomonadota > Alphaproteobacteria > Sphingomonadales > Sphingomonadaceae > Sphingomicrobium. The sequence continues at coordinate 7,855 of JBJMVJ010000125.1, read as the reverse complement.
ACCGCAACAAGTTCGATGTCGCCGCGCGCGTAATCGCGCCTGCAGATGGCCTCGTGCCGGCGCTGATCGGCACCAACCGCTCGGTCAACCTCACGATCGGCGGCCGGGGCAGCTGGACGCGCTGGCGCGGCACCGCGGCGCTCGATCTCTCAGGGCGTCCGGACGCGCGGCTGGCGCTGGGCGTCGACAGCGGCCGCTATCGGCTCCAGGGCCAGTGGAACCCGGCGCAATTCCTCACCGGCAAGTTCCAGCGCCTGACCACGCCTGTCGTTACCATTCGCGGCGATGCGACGCTCAAGAACCGGCTGCTCGACGGCCAACTCAGCGCCGCGACGCCGGAGCTGCGCGCGGTCGCCAGGGGATCGATGGACCTTGCCAACAACCGCTTCCGCGCGATGCGTCTCGGAATCGACCTGCTGAAGCCCCCGGCACTGTTCACCAACATGACGGGCAAGAGCGTGCGCATGGTCTGGACGCTTGATGGGCCGTTCGCGACCGCAGACTATTCGTATCGGCTGACCTCAGATTACGTGCAGTTCGACAACAACGGCTTCACCGGCCTCCACGCCGAGGGGAGGGGACGGCTGAGCCCGTGGCCGATGCGGGTTCCGATCCGCCTCGCGGCCAAGGCCATCACCGGGCTCGGCGACGTTGCCGGCGCGATGCTCGCCAATCCGCAGATCGAGGGCTGGCTGACGGTCACGCCCAAGTTCGTGCGTGGAGACGGGCTGAAACTCACCAGCGCGAAGTGGAACGGCAAGATCTCGCTGCTGATCGACCTCGCGAGCGGGCGCTTTGACGTCCTGCTGTCCGGCGCGATGCAGCGCTACCTGATCCCAGGGCTGGGCGTCGTCGACGTCGTCACCGACCTGCATGTGGTCCCCGGCCCCGACAACCACGGCTCGCATGTCGTGGGGACGGCGAAGGCGTGGGTGCGCCGGCTCGACAACAGCTTCTTCCGCGAGCTGACCGGAGGGCTGCCGTCGCTCACCACGAACCTCCAGCGCGGCAATGACGGAATCGTCCACTTCACCAACCTGCAGATTGTCTCGCCCAAGCTCCGCCTGTCCGGTGTGGGCGAGCGGTTCAAGGACGGCACGTTTCACGTCGTTGCGAGCGGCCGCCAGGCGAAATACGGCCCGGTGAAGCTGGTGCTCGACGGCCACATCGACAGGCCCAAGCTCGATATCTTCCTTCCGCGGCCGAACGACACGCTTGGGATCACGGACATGCGGCTGGCGCTCGATCCTACGGCGGCGGGCTACAATTATCGCGCTGCCGGTGGCTCGCGCCTGGGTCCTTTCACCAGCGCTGGCCAGATCCTGCTGCCGCACAACGCGGCCACCGTCATCGCCGTTGCCAGGCTCGATGCGGGCGGCGCACATGCGAGCGGCGAGCTGCGATCGGATCCGGGCGGTTTCAGCGGACGGCTACTGCTCGCCAACGGCACGCTCGGCGGAACGCTCGATTTCTCCCCGGCGGGGCAGGCGCAGCGGATCGACGCCCACGTCACGGCGGCGAACGCCAGCTTCCCCGGCGCCTTTGCGGTCCGCAGCGGCCGCGCCGACGGAATCATCATCCTTGCCGAGGACAAGACGACCCTCGACGGCAGCGTCGATGCGCGCGGGTTGACGGCCGGTGCGGTGACCCTCGCGCGGCTCACCGCCAACGCCAAGCTGGTCAACGGCGCGGGCCAGGTGCGCGCGGCTTTTGCCGGGCGCCGCGGCGCGGCTTTCGCCTTCTCTACGCTCGCCGACGTATCGCCGGACCGCATTCGCCTGACGGGCAACGGGACGATTGACCGCCAGCCGTTGGTCCTCAACCAGGCGGCGGTGCTGACGCGCGCAGGCGATGGTTGGGCGTTGGCGCCGACCAACCTCAACTTCGCCGGCGGCAACGCCACGGTATCCGGTCGCAGCGGCTCGGCTCCGGAAGTGCATGCGCAGGTCGCCGCAATGCCGCTCGGAGTGCTCGACCTGTTCTGGCCCAACCTGAACCTGTCCGGCTCGGCGACCGGCCGGCTCGATTATGCGTGGAAGAGCAAGCACGCGGGCCGGCTCGACCTCAAGGTTCACGGTCTAAGCCGCGCGGGGCTGGTGCTCGCCTCGAAGCCGATCGATGTCGGCGTCGCCGCCGTCCTCAACGGTAACCAGGCCGGCCTTCGCGCCGTGGCGGCGAGCGACGGCGCCATCGTCGGCCGGGCGCAGGCACGCTTCGCGCCGCTCGGCGGAGGGCCTCTCGTGGCCGAGCTGATGAACGCGCCCCTGTTCGCGCAGCTGCGCTACGCCGGTCCGGCGGACACTCTGTGGCGGCTGACCGGCAGCGAGATCATCGACATGTCGGGCCCGCTTGCGGTGGGCGCCGACATCAGCGGCCGGCTCGCAAATCCGGTAATCCGCGGCTCGCTTCGAACGGCGAACGGCCGGCTCGAAAGCCAGGTGACCGGCATGGTCATCGACCATGTCGCAAGCCAGGCGCGCTTTTCGGGAGCGCAGCTGATCTTCAGCCAGATCGCCGGACAGACCAGCGGCGGCGGCAGTGTCTCGGGCAGCGGCTCGGTTACCTTCTCGGGTGGCAAGACCCTGCTCAACCTCGCATTCAACGCCAACCAGGCCCTGCTGCTGAACCGCGACGACGTCGCCGCCCGGGTGACCGGGCCGCTGCAGATCAAATCCGATGCGAGCGGGGGCATCATTTCCGGCGACCTCAAGCTCAACAAGGGCCGATTCCAGCTCGGCCGGGCAAGCGCTGCGGCCGCGGTCCCGCAGCTCAACGTCCGGGAGACCGGGCTCGAGGAAGAGGATGTGATCGAACCGACTGCGCTTCATCCGTGGAAGCTCAACCTCAAGCTCGCCGGCAGCGATCTCCAGGTGACGGGACTGGGCATCAACAGTCGCTGGACCACGAACCTGCAGATCGGCGGGTTGGCCGACGAGCCGCGCTTCACGGGCCGCGCGGATCTGGTGCAGGGCAATTACGATTTCGCCGGGCGCATCTTCCGCCTCGACCGCGGAGTCATCCGCTTCCGGGGCGAAAGCCCGCCCGATCCCTTGCTCGACATCCACGCGCAGGCGGACGTGCAGGGTCTTAGCGCATCGGTGAATGTCCAAGGGACCGGGCTCAAACCGGAGATCAGCTTCGCGAGCACCCCGGCAATGCCGCAGGACGAGCTTCTGTCGCGCCTTCTCTTCGGCACCTCGATCACCAACCTGTCGGCGCCCGAAGCGCTCCAGCTCGCATCGGCCGTCGCCGCGCTTCAGTCCGGGTCGGGCAGCCTCGACCCGATCAATGCGCTGAGGCGCGCAATCGGTCTCGATCGGCTGCGCGTCGTTCCGGCTGACGTCGCCACGGGCCAGAAAACGGCGATCGGTGCCGGCAAGTTCATCACACGCAAATTGTTCGTCGAAGTGATTACCGACGGGCAGGGCTATTCGGCGACCCAGGTCGAATATCAGATGACCCGCTGGCTTTCGCTGCTGTCGACCGTTTCGACCATCGGCCGGTCGAGCGCCAGCGTGCGCGTGTCGAAGGACTATTGATGCTGCAATCGGCCGACATCGATCGGATTGTCTTCGGCTGCGGCAATTTCGGCGGGATTGGCTCATCGCCGAGCCTTCGCGGCGCCGGCGACAGCGAAGGACAGGCACTGCAGCTGCTCGATCATGCCCGGCGCATCGGCATTCGTCGCTTCGACACCGCGAACACCTACGGCGGCGGAGCCAGCGAGATCATTCTCGGCAAGTGGCTTGCGTCTCAAGGCCCTGACTTTGTCCGAAACGCGCAGATCGCGACCAAGGTCGGCAATCCTCACGGCTGCCCGCCGGGCGAGACTTCGCTGAGCGCGCAGCAGATTGCCCATCACCTTGAGACGTCTCTGAGGCGGCTGGGGGTGGAGCGGATCGACCTCTATTTCATTCACGAGTTCGATCGGGTTACGCCGCTCGAGGAAACGCTCGGTGCCATCGCGCGCGCCCTCGAAGCCGGCAAGATCGCTTGCTTCGGCATCTCGAACGCTTTGTTATCCGACATCAACGCAGTCAGGGATCTCGCCGGCGGCATCCTCGGATCGAAATTTGGATATGTGCAGAACGAGTACAATTTGCTCGCCTCGGCGGATGCGCGGGAGCTGATCCCCTGCTGCGCTGAGCACGGCCTGCGCTACACCGCCTTCAGCCCGCTCGCGGGCGGTTTTCTCAGTGGCAAGTATCGGCCCGGCGAGCGGCCCCCGTCAGGCAGCCGCTTCGCCCAGGCGCCGGAAGCCTGCGCCGGCTATGCGACCGAGCAATCCTTCGCCGCGATCGAGCGGCTGCGGCAATCGGCCGAGGCGCGACAGCAGACAATGGCCGAGGCCGCCCTGCGCTTCGTCCTCGACACGCCCGGCGTGGATAGCCTGATCATCGCCCCGCGCCAGATCGAGCAGTTCGCGAATTTGGGTCTCGAACCTCAATGATGCGCCGAGCGTTCATGGGAATTCCCTTGACCGCGGCATCGGCCTCTCTTCATCTGCCGTGACCGCTTGCGGGTCCCGCACAACGGGGGAGGGAAGATGAAAAACTGGAACGTCCGCAAGACGGTCGTCGCGCGCGAAGACATGCGCGCGGAGCATCGGCTCAAGCAGTCCCTCTCCTGGCCGCACCTAGTCGCGCTGGGTGTCGGCGCAATCGTCGGCACCGGCATCCTGACGCTGATCGGCGTCGGGGCAGGGAAGGCCGGTCCGGCGGTCATCCTGTCCTTCGCGATCGCCGGTGTGATCTGCGCCTGCGCAGCGCTCGCTTATGCTGAAGTAGCAACCATGATCCCTGCGTCGGGATCGGCGTACACATACAGCTACGTCGTGTTCGGCGAGCTGATCGCGTGGATGATCGGCGTCGCATTGATCCTCGAGTATACGCTTGTCGTGAGCGCCGTGGCCGTCGGCTGGTCGGGCTATGCCGCGGGGTTCCTGAAGTCGATCGGGCTGGGATTGCCCGACGCGCTCGTTCAAGGGCCGGCGCTGGGCGGCGTCCTCAACCTGCCGGCGATCTTCATCATATGGGTGGTCGCTGGACTGCTCATCGCGGGAACGCGGGAGAGCGCGACGGTCAATGCCGTCCTCGTGCTGATCAAGATCGCCGCATTGGGGCTGTTCATCGCGGTCGCGCTGCCGGTGTTCAACGTCGCGCACTTTCATCCGTTCATGCCCTACGGCTTCCCCCGCAGCGGACCTCCCGGGAGCGAGGTCGGGGTGATGGCCGCCGCTGCGATCATCTTTTTCGCGTTCTATGGATTCGACGCCATCGCCACCGCCGCCGAGGAGGCCAAGAACCCCAGCCGCGATCTCGCCATCGGCATTGTCGGGTCGATGGTGGTCTGCGTTGCGATCTACATGGCGGTCGCGGCCGCGGCGATTGGCGCAGTCGCCTACACCGGCTTCGCGAGCAGCGCCGAACCGCTGGCGCTGATCCTGCGCGATATCGGCCAGCCGTGGGCCGCTCGGATTCTGGGCGCCTCCGCCGTGATCGCATTGCCGACCGTGATCCTCGCCTTCTTCTACGGTCAGAGCCGGATTTTCTTCACCGTCGCGCGCGACGGGTTGCTGCCGAGCAGTTTGGCGCGTGTGTCGCGGCGCGGGACCCCGGTACGGATCACCATCTTCACCGCGATCGTTACGTCGATCTTCGCCGGGCTGATCCCGCTGACCTCGATCGCGGCGCTGGCGAACGCGGGCACATTGGCGGCGTTCATCGCGGTATGTGCGGCGATGCTGGTGATGCGCCGCCGCAATCCGGACGCCGAGCGCAAGTTCCGCGCTCCGGCGGCCGGGCTGGTGGCGACGGTCGGTATCCTGGGCTGCCTTTATTTGTTCATCAGCCTGCCCAACCGCACCCAGCTGTTCTTCCTCTCGGCGCAGGTGATCGGGCTGGTGCTCTATGCGATCTACGGGAGCCGAGCGGCCGAGCGGGCGCGCGCCGGCGGCCGTGGCTGACAGCGGGGCGGCTCAACCGCAAAGCCGCTCCGCGATCGCGACCTTGGTCGCGGTGCTCCTGATCCCGGCCATCCTCGGGAGTTCCAAGACGATCTTCAACGACGGCGACGTCAGCTGGCACATCGCCACCGGGCAGTGGATCCTCGATCACCACACCATCCCGCACACCGACCCCTTCTCCTTCACCTGGGCGGGAAAGCCGTGGGTGCCGATCGAATGGCTGGCGGAGGTGGCCTATGCCTCGGCCTACCGGCTCGCCGGCTACGGCGCTGTCGCCGCGCTGGTGACCGCAGCGCTGATCGCGCTCCATGCGATCGTTTACCTGAATGCAAAGCGCTGGATCAGGGCCGCTCTCCTGCCGATCGTGGCCATGGACCTCGTCCTCATTCCGATGATGCTCGCCCGGCCGCACCTGCTCGCCTGGCCGCTGCTCGCTTTGTGGACATGCTTGATGATCGGGGCGCGCCAGCGGGACAGAGCGCCGCCGCTCGCCGCCGCGTTGCTGATGAGCCTCTGGGCAAACCTCCACGGTAGCTTCGTGTTCGGCCTCGGGATCGCCGGTGCGTTCGGCCTCGAGGCGCTGGTCGACTCGCGCGAAAAGCCGCGCGCGCTGCGGCAATGGCTGCCGTTCGGCATCGCCTGCGCGGCCGCCTGCTTCATCAACGCCAACGGCATCGAAGGTGTCATCCACCCGCTCCGCTTCACACAGCTGCAGATGCTGCCATTGATCGACGAGTGGAAACCGTCGAGCCCAGCGCAAACCCCATTCTTCTTCGCGATATTGGCAATGACGCTGGTGCTGATCGCGTGGAAGCGCCCGCGGCTGTCGTGGGTCCGCTGGCTGCTGCTTGCGGCCCTGCTTGCGCTGGCGCTGCTGCAGGCGAGACACCAGGCGATGCTTGCGATCGTCGCGGCAATGGTGCTGCCGCAGGGTTTTGCTCGAGGCACGGAGCGTGCGCACCTGTTCGACCGGCAGCTAAGCGCGATAGCGGCTGCGGGTGCCGTGCTGCTTGTGGCAATGCGCGCGATCATGCCGCTCGCGCCGCCTGAGAACGAGGCCAACCCATGGCGGCTGATTGCCGCGATTCCACCGCAGCTGCGCTCGCAGCCGGTGTTCAACGGCTATTCGATGGGCGGGCCGCTGATCCTCAAGGGTATCCGCCCTTACATCGACGGCCGCGGCGACATGTACGGCGATGAGCTGGTGCTGGGTTATTCGCGCATCGCGCACGGTGACGGGCAGGCCTTTGCCGCGGCCGTGCGGCGCTGGGACATCCGCTGGGTGATCCTGCCCAACCGCAGCAAGCTGGTCGCGCTGCTCGACCGGTCGCGGGGATGGCGGAAGATTGGCGCCGACGAGGCCGGTGTCGTTTACGTGCGCAACGGCGCCTAGCGCTTGAGGAAGCCGTCGAGCTCCTGGTTGAGCTGCGGAAGGCTGAGGTGTTTCCATCGCTGACTAGGCAACGTGTCGCCGCTTGCGATCAATCGAGACAGGTCGGCGGCGACCAGTCTTCTAATCCGGAATGATGCCGGTGGAAGGAAAGGGAAGGTGGGAGGGTTCCCTCCACCGGCGTCCCGAAAGGCGCAGTTTAGCGCCTTTTTAAGAAGAATAATACATGTCGAATTCGACCGGGCTTGGCGTCGTCTCCCAACGCATAACCTCTTCCCATTTCAGCTCTACGTACGAATCGATCTGATCGTCGCTAAAAACGTCGCCGCGGGTGAGGAAAGCGCGGTCGTTCTCGAGGCTGACCAGGGCCTCGCGCAGCGAGCCGCACACCGTCGGCACGTCGACCAGCTCCTGCGGCGGCAAATCGTAGACGTTCTTGTCCATCGGATCGCCGGGATGGATGCGGTTCTGGATTCCGTCCAGCCCCGCCATCAGCAGCG
>JBJMVJ010000124.1:0-2774 GCA_045810685.1 Sphingomonas sp. | reverse complement strand
GTCGATATCGCCGACTTGAAGCGCCGCATGCACGGCGCGGTCGACGCGCTGAAGCACGATCTTGCGGGCCTGCGCACCGGCCGGGCCTCGACCGCCTTGCTCGATCCGGTTCATGTCGAGGTCTACGGCTCGAACATGCCCCTCAATCAGGTGGCGACGGTTTCGACGCCGGAAGCACGCATGCTGTCGGTGCAGGTTTGGGATCGCTCCAACGTCGGCCCGGTCGAGAAAGCCATCCGCTCCGCGGGACTTGGCCTCAATCCGATCACCGACGGCCAGGTGATCCGCCTGCCGATCCCCGAGCTGACCGAGGAGCGCCGCCGGGAGCTCGCCAAGCTGGTCGGCCAATATGCCGAGAAGGCGCGGATCGCCGTCCGCAACGTCCGCCGCGACGGCATGGAGCATCTCAAGACCGACGAGAAGAAGCACGAGATCAGCGAGGATGAGCGCAAGCGGCTCGAGCATGAGGTGCAGAAGCTGACCGACGATACGATCAAGGAGATCGACGAGTCGGCGGCTGCGAAGGAGAAGGAAATCCTCGGCAAGTGAGCCCCGCACCGGCCCCCGAAAAGGGCGCGGCCGGTCTCGCGGGGGGCGGCAGGGTCCCGCGGCACGTCGCGATCATCATGGACGGCAACGGCCGCTGGGCCAAGCAGCGCGGCCTGCCGCGGGTCGCCGGCCATCGCGCCGGTGCCGAAGCGGTGCGCCGGGCGCTTCAGGCGGCTGCGGACCACGGCGTCGAAGTGCTGACGCTCTACGCTTTTTCATCAGAGAACTGGCGGCGTAGCGAGGAGGAGATTTCCGATCTCACCGCCCTGATGCGCTTCTACCTCGAGCGCGAGCTCAACACGCTGCAGAAGGAGCGGGTCCGCCTCAAGCTGATCGGCGATTATTCGGCGTTCGGCGGCGAGCTGGTCGAGCGGCTGGAAAAAGCGGTCGAACGCACGTCGGGAAACGACCGCCTGACCCTGGTGGTCGCGCTCAACTACGGCTCGCGCGCGGAAATTGCCGCTGCGGCCCGCAAGGTCGCTGCCAGCGGACTCGATCCCGCTTTGATCGACGAAGCGGCAATCTCCGCCGAACTGCAGACGGCCGATCTGCCAGAACTCGACCTGCTGATCCGCACATCGGGCGAGGTGCGACTGTCCAATTTCCTGCTGTGGCAGGCGGCTTATGCCGAGCTGCTGTTCCTCGAGACCCTGTGGCCCGACTTCGACGAGCAGGCGTTCGCCGACGCGCTCTTGGTCTTTGCCGCGCGCAACCGCCGCTTCGGTGGGCGATGAGCGAGCTCCTCGTCCGCACCCTGACCGGCATGATGCTGATCGCAGTGGCCCTGCTCGCAGCGGCCGCCGGCGGCGACCTGCTCGCGGTATTGGTGGCGGCGGTTGCGGCCGCGATGTTCTATGAATGGACGCGGATCGTCCGCGGCTGGGGCGTAGCGTGGTATGCCTCGGGCTTCTTCTATGCGCTCCTGCCGGCGCTCGCCCTGCTGTGGATACGCGAGCGCGACGCGCACGGCCTCGACCTCCTGATGTGGGTTTTCATCGTCACCTGGTCGACCGACATCGGCGCCTATTTCGGCGGGCGGAACTTCGGCAAACGCAAGCTCGCCCCGACGATCAGCCCGAAGAAGACGGTCGAGGGCCTCTACGGCGGGATTGCTGCGGCGACCCTCTTCGGCGGGTGCTGGGTGCTGGCGACCGGCCTCGGCAAGCCCTTGCTTCTGCTCGCGCCGTTGTTCGCCGTTGCCGCGCAGGCCGGCGATCTGTTCGAAAGCTGGATGAAGCGCCGGGCAGGGGTCAAGGACAGCGGAACCTGGCTTCCCGGCCACGGCGGCGTGCTCGACCGTCTCGACGGCCTGGTACCGGTGGCTGTGCTAACCGCCGCCGCGCAGCTAGTGCGGCTGACGTGACGCGCAAGATCGCCATCCTCGGCGCCACGGGCTCGATCGGCAAATCGACGCTCGACCTTGTCGCGTGCAATCCGAATCGGTTCGAGGTGACTGCCGTGACGGCAGCGACCAACGTCGAGGCGCTCGCCGGCATTGTCCGCCGAACCGGTGCGAAGCTCGCGGTGGTCGCCGATGAGAATCGCTATAACGATCTGGCGGAGCTGCTGATCGGTACCGGCTGCCGAGCCGCCGCGGGCGAAGGAGCATTGGTCGAGGCGGCGCTGACGGAGACTGACCTGGTCATCGCCGCCATCGTTGGCTGTGCCGGTCTCAAGCCGGTGATGGCTGCCGTCGAGGCGGGACGGACGGTGGCGCTCGCGAACAAGGAGGCGCTGGTCACGGCTGGTGCCCTGATGATCGATGCCGCCGCTGCAAGCGGAGCCATCCTGCTCCCAGTCGACAGCGAACATAATGCGATTTTTCAATGCCTTGCCGGCAGTCGCCGTGAAGACGTCTCACGAATCATCCTGACCGCGAGCGGCGGCCCGTTCCGCACCTCCTCGGCGGAGACGATCGGCGCCGCCACGCCAGCTCAGGCGGTCGCTCACCCGAACTGGTCGATGGGCGCCAAGATCTCAGTCGATTCCGCGACCTTGATGAACAAGGGGCTCGAGCTGATCGAAGCCCATTACCTGTTCGGCCTTCCATCCGAACGGATCGACGTCGTCATCCATCCGCAATCGGTGGTGCATTCGCTGGTCGAGTTCGTCGACGGCTCGGTGCTGGCGCAGCTCGGCAGCGCCGACATGCGCATTCCGCTCGCTTATGCGCTCGCCTGGCCCGAGCGCATGCCGACGCCGGCGCAGCGGCTCGATCTTGCAAG
>JBJMVJ010000123.1:0-11871 GCA_045810685.1 Sphingomonas sp. | reverse complement strand
GCCCGATGCGGCACAGCGGGACATGCTCGACGAGCGCCTCGAAAGTCTTGGGACAGCGCTCGACATGCTCGTCGACGGGCGCGCCGTCCCGCCACAGATAGAGACTGCTCCAGTCTGAATTCTCGAGCATCCCGTGGACGTCGCCCTGTGGCCGATCGGTCTTGCGCGAGACGTAGGGCGAGAAATCGGCCGTATCGGCTAGCAGCATTGCGGCCTCGTCGCGAAGCTCGTCGAAGCGGCGCTCGAGGTCGGTCCTCCACGGAAAGATGCCCGGGTCGACGAAATCGACATAGGGCAGATCGGGATAGAAGAAGTAGTTGGGCAGCTGCGGAAACTGTTCCGACACCGGATCACGAGTGCGCTCGCCGAGCAGGATCTGCAGCGCCTTGCGGAACCTTGGCGGCCACTCGGCGATGGGAAGCCCTGCAGCCTCGATCCCGGCCATAAGATGTTCGCGGAACCGCTCCGCCAGCCATCGCTTCATGCGCTCGGCGTGGGCAGCATCGGCCGAGGCGGCGCCCGGACACTTCAGCGCAAAAGCATAGAAGGCCGCGGCGGCGCGGTGATCGCCAGCAAGGAAGCGGTGATCTGCCCGGGCGACGAGCGCCGGCACGTCGAACCGGTTGCGCGCGATGCGCTGCTCAGCGGCGCTTTCGGCGATCGCCGGAGCAACCAGCGGCGGCGCCTCAGCCATAAAGGCGAACCGCTGCCGATTCTTCGGCCCAGGCGCGCTCGTCGGGTAGGGTCAGGGCGTCGAGATCGCCCGGCGCCGACTGCGCGTCGTCGACCCACTCGCGCAGCAGCGGCGAGCCGTTGATGACGTCGATGGCGAGCTTGCCGAACTCATATTCGTAGGGGAAGTCGCGCCATAGGTCATAGCCCGGATCGAGCCGCCGGATCGCCTTGAAGGCCAGCGCCTGGAGCCGCCACGGTTTGAAGCGCTCGTGGTCGTAGAACGCCCCTTCGCCATGAATGAAGATGCCGTGGTTGAGCGCACCCACATGCTTGTGGAAGGTCGGCTGGAAGCTGATCTCGCGCAGCTTGCAGCCGGCGAGCCAGTCGGGCGCGAGCCGCTCCATTTCCGCGATGATCTTTCGCGGATCGAGGTCCGGCGCGCCGAACAGCTCGAGCGGCCGGGTCGTGCCCCTGCCCTCGCTGAGCGTGGTGCCTTCCAGCATCACCGTGCCGGCATAGCATCGCGCCATGTTGAGGTTCGCGGCATTGGGGCTGGGGTTGATCCACACCCGCGAGCCGGGCCAGCCGAACCCCGGCCCCTCGTCCGGCTCCCAGCCCTGCATCTCGATCACCCGGTAATCGACGTCGAGGCTGAACCGGTCGACGAACCAGCGGCCAAGCTCACCCAGGGTCAGGCCGTGGCGCATCGGCAGCGGTCCGGCGCCGACAAAGCTCTCCCATCCGGCACGCAGCGTCAGGCCCTCGATCGGGCGACCGGCCGGGTTGGGCCGGTCGAGCACCCACACGCTCTTGCCGTGCTCGGCTGCGGCTTCGAGCACGTAAAGCAGGGTCGTGATGAAGGTGTAGATCCGACAGCCGAGGTCCTGGAGGTCGACAAGGATGACGTCGAACGTGCCCATCGACTGGCCGGTCGGGCGCCGCACTTCGCCGTACAGGCTGAACACCGGAATGTGATGGACCGGGTCGGTGAAGTCATCGGACTCGACCATATTGTCCTGCTTGTCACCGCGAAGGCCGTGCTGCGGACCGAAGGCCGCGGTCAGGTTCACACCCGCGGAAGCAAGCGCGTCGAGGCTGTGCGTGAGGTCGCGCGTGACCGACGCGGGGTGCGCGAGCAGGGCGACACGCCGGCCCTCGAGCGGGCGGCGAAGCTCCGGCTCGGCTAGCAGCCGGTCGATACCGAACAGGGTCATTTCCCGCTGCTTAGGGAAGGTGTGCGGCGAAGCAAGCGGGGTCGTGAAAGTCTGGCTTGTCGCCATTGGCATGCGCCAGCGCCCAATAGGATTTGGTCCCGTCTTTCTCCTCGACCACGGCGGACAGCCCGAGCGCCAAATGCGTCTCGGTTTCGACGGGAATCGTGGCACCGAGCGCCCACCAGGTCATATTGTCCTCGAGCCGGACGTAGGGCGCTGCGACCTGCGGCTCGGACCTTGCCGTTCGCGGAGCGGCAAAATCATAGGCCGCCCATTCGCCCGACGGCGCGAAATTCCACTCGCGATAGGCGTCCGCACCGGCAGCGCGGAGGAATGCTTCGAAGCAGGTCGTCTGCCACAAATCGTCTTTTCGAGCGGGCTCCTCGGCTTCGGGAATGACGAAGCGGCTGGCCGGTGCGCCGACCCCGAACCAGATGTTCGTCGAAGCGACCACGCCGAGCGCGCCGGCATGTTCGATGTTCGCCCAGACCTTGAAGATCGGGTCCGCTGGCGGCGTTGAAGGATGCGGAACGAGATTGAGCTGCATCGTCATGCGCTGCGTCGATCCCAATGCCTAGGCTTCATAGGAGTCGATCGCCTCGAAGATCGCGGTGATCGCCTGCCGTTCGTCAGGGTTGAGCTCGGGCCGCCAGATTTCGAAGATCAGCACGATCCGGTCCCGTCCGCTGTTGTTGACCGCCTCGTGGACGACCGAATCGTCGAACACCAGGAGCTCGCCTTCATGCCACTGCCGGGCTTCACCGGCGACGCGGAACAGGCAGCCGTCGGGAACCACGAGCCCAAGATGGCAAACCAGCCGAATGTTCAGAAGGCCCGTATGGGGCGGGATGTGGGCTCCGGCCTTCAGCATCGAGAACATCACCGCCGGCGCTCGTTTGGGGATCTTGATCAGATCGACCTTTTCCAGCGCGGCGCAGGCGCTCGGAAAGCGTTCGATGTTTCGCGAGACCGGCGTCCCCTTCTCCCACAGGTGCATTGCACTCCAGTTCGGGTCATCGAGCAGCCTCGGGTCATCCGGCGGCGGCCGCGAATGATCCGAGTAGAGATAGGGGGTAAACCGCGTCTCATCGCCGGCAAGCGCAAGCACTTCCGCCCGGATCGCGTCGGATTGTCGCTCGAGATCGGCCGCCCAGGCGAATTCGCCGCGCTCGTAATATCGCCGTTGCGGCAGCCCGGGGTAGAAGTAGGTGCGCGGCTGCTGAAGCTCCATCATGGCGGGGCGCCGGCCCATCAGAATGTCGAGCGACTCTTGGAAGCGCTGAGGACGCCGGTTCGGCGGAAACCCGGCGCGGGTCAGCGCCTCCTCGAGATAGTCCTCGAAACGCTTAGCGGCCCGCTGGCAGGCGGCTTCGGCGCGGGCGAGCTCGGCGCTGAGCATGGCCGGCGCTGGCCCTCGAGATGCCGCCTTGAGCGCCGCCCGGTAAAATGCAGCTGCGACCCGTTCATCGCCCGCGCTCGCGCGCAGGTCCGCCTTCCGAATCAGAGCGGCAACATTGCCCGGCTCCCTCGCAATCAGTTGATCGACTGCCGTTTCGTCATCAGCGAGCACGGAGACTCCTTTGAATCGCTGGCAAATCTCTTAGCGAAAGCTCGCGTCATCGGTCGAGAAGCAACTCTGGCGTCGGCCAGCGCGCCCATGTAACGCCACCCGCCCATGTACCGCTCCTCCCTTCTCAAGCTGCTCGACGAGCGCGGCTATATCCATCAGGTGACCGACGCCGCGGCGCTCGACGCGCTTGCCAGCCGGCAGGTGGTGCCCGGCTACATCGGCTTCGACGCCACGGCGCCGAGCCTCCACGTCGGAAATTTGCTCGTGATCATGATCTTGAGGCGGGTCCAGCAGGCCGGTCACAAGCCGATCGTCCTGATGGGCGGCGGCACGACCAAGGTCGGCGACCCCAGTGGGAAGGACGAAAGCCGAAAGCTTCTTACGCCGGAAGAGATCAACGCGAACATCACTTCGATCCGCCGCGTGTTCGAGCGCTTCCTGACGTTCGGCGACGGCCCGAGCGACGCAATTCTGGTCGACAACGCCGAATGGCTCGACCAGCTCGGATACATCCCGTTCCTGCGCGAGGTCGGCAAGCATTTCACGATCAACCGGATGCTGACCTTTGACAGCGTCCGGCTGCGCCTCGACCGCGAGCAGCCGCTGACCTTCCTCGAATTCAACTACATGATCCTCCAGGCCTATGACTTCCTCGAGCTGTCGCGGCTCGCCGGCTGTCGGCTCCAGCTCGGCGGATCGGACCAGTGGGGCAACATCGTCAACGGCATCGAGCTGACGCGTCGAATCGACGGCACCGAGCTGTTCGGCCTTACCAGCCCGCTGATCACCACAGCCGACGGCGCCAAGATGGGCAAGACCGCGCAAGGCGCGGTGTGGCTCGATCCCCAGCTGCTCAGCCCGTACGATTATTGGCAGTTCTGGCGGAACACCGACGACGCCGACGTCGGCCGATTTCTCAAGCTGTTCACCGATCTTCCGCTGGAGGACATCGGAAAACTGGAAAGCTTGACGGGCGCGGAGATCAACGATGCCAAGGTCGTGCTAGCGACCGAGGCAACGGCGCTGCTCCACGGGCGCGAAGCGGCGCTGGCTGCCGAACAGACTGCGCGCGAGACTTTCGAAGGCGGGGGAGCCGGCGAGGATTTGCCGATGCTGGAGACTGGTTCGAGCATCTCTTTGTTGGCTGCGCTGACCGGGCTGGGTTTTTGCACGTCTAATGGCGAGGCGAAGCGCAAGATCGCTGAAGGTGCAGTGCGCGTCGATGATCAGGTGGTCAGCGACCCAACTCTCGTCATCCAGGTGCCCAACAATCCGGTAAAGGTCAGTCTGGGCAAGAAGAAGCACGGGGTCTTGATTCGATGACGATCGTCGCTGCGCCTGACAACGCTGGTGTCAGAACTCCACCCCCATTCCTGTTCGCAGGAACGGCCGCCCTTTCTGTGTTACTCCATTTTACCGTTCACGATCCAAGCTTGGGATTGGGAATCGCATTTCGCTATGCCCTGGCCGCCATTCTTGTCGCGGCGGCGATCTTGTTGGCGGCGGGGGCCCTCAGGCTATTTGCCCGCATCGGAACGAACGTGGAGCCATGGAAGCCATCAACGGCTTTGGTCATGACTGGCGTCTTCCGATGGACCCGCAATCCGATGTACGTGTCGATGGCCATCCTTCTTCTGGCGCTTGCCGTCGCAACGGACAGCGTTATCGGATTGGCTCTGCTGGTGCCCTTCCTTCTCGCAATTCGCTATTTCGTGATCGCCCGCGAGGAGCGATACCTCGAAGCGAAGTTCCCAGATGAATATCAACACTACAAGCGACAGGTACGTCGCTGGCTCTAGTTTCAGCCGCTCCTGATTAGCCCGACGGCCTGGTCGCGCTCGAACAGGTACAGGCAGATGCGCGCAGCCTGCCCCCGCGGTCCGGCGAGGCCGCCGTCGCGGTCGAGCAGCAGCTGGGCATCGGCTTGGGCGATCGGCGCCAGGGTTTCGACATCCTCGGGCGTCGCCGCACGGAACGCTTCCTCTCCCGACTGCCGGGTCCCGAGGATTTCGCCCGGACCGCGCAAGCGCAAATCCTCCTCGGCAATGCGGAAGCCGTCGTTGGTCTCGCGCATCAGTGCGAGCCGAGCCCGGCCGACGTCGCTGAGCGTCCGGCCGCGAACCAGCAGGCAGGCGCTCTTGGCGCTGCCACGCCCGACGCGGCCCCTGAGCTGGTGAAGCTGAGCGAGCCCGAACCGCTCCGCCCCCTCGACGATCATCAGCGTCGAGTTCGGCACGTCGACTCCGACTTCGATGACCGTGGTCGCGACAAGGACCGCGAGATCCCCTGACGCGAAGCGCATCATCACCGCGTCCTTGTCCGGCCCCTTCATTCGCCCATGAACGAGCCCGACCTTGTCCTCGCCGAAGCGGAGCTTGAGCACGCGGGCACGCTCCTCGGCCGCGGCGGCGTCGCTCTTCTCGCTCTCTTCGACCAGCGGGCACACCCAATAGGCTTGGCCGCCGCCGGCGATATGGCGGCCGAGCCCATCGACGACCTCCGCCAACCGCTCCTCACTGATCACCCGGGTCTCGACCGGCATTCGCCCCGGTGGCATCTCGTCGATCCGGCTGACGTCCATCTCGCCATACTGGGTGAGCGTTAGGGTTCGCGGGATCGGCGTCGCCGTCATCACCAGCAGGTGCGGCGGATGCTCGGCCTTGGAGGCGAGCAGCAGCCGCTGGGACACGCCGAACCGATGCTGCTCGTCGATCACGGCAAGCCCTAGCTGCTTGTAAGCGACCTTCTCCTGAAAGATGGCGTGGGTGCCGACGAGAATGTCGATTGACCCGTCGGCGAGTCCCATCAGCACGCTGTCGCGCGCCCGGCCCTTCTCCCGCCCGGTGAGGATCGCGACCCGCACGCCGATACTGTCGAGCTGCCCGAGCAAGGTCGAATGATGTTGGCGCGCGAGAATTTCGGTCGGCGCCAGCAACGCCGCCTGAGCACCGGACTCGACCGCCGCCAGCATCGCCAGCACGGCGACCAGCGTCTTTCCCGAGCCGACGTCGCCCTGGAGCAGGCGGAGCATCGGCGCCGATTGCGCCATGTCGCCGCGGATCTCCTCGTTCACGCGCCGCTGTGCGCCGGTCAGCTGGTAGGGCAGCCTGAGCTTCGCCGTGAGCACGCCGGTTCCCGCAAGCGGCGCGGTCCGGTGCCGCCGCTGCGACTGGCGCAAAAGCACCAGCGCGAGCTGGTTGGCGAAGATCTCATCATAGGCGAGGCGCTTGCGTGCATCCTCCGCGCCCGGCTCGCGGTGGATGAGCGCGAGCGAGGCGCGCCACGCGCTCCAGCATTCGCGCGCGGCAAGGCTCGGCTCGATCCATTCGGGAAGCTCCGGCGCGCGCTCGAGTCCGTCGCGCACGAGCTCCCCGAGGCGGCGACTGCTGAGCCCTTCGGTCAACGGATAGACCGGCTCGCGCAGCGCAGGCTGCGGCCCCTTGCCCGGCTCGCTGACCTCCGGATGGATGATCTGCCACTCTTCGCCGTACGCCTCGAGCTTGCCCGAGACGGTGCGCGTCTGGCCGACCGGCAGGCTGCGCTTGGCCCAGCCGGGATTGTTGAAATAGATGAGGCTGATCGTATTGCCGTCCGAATCCGAGGCGAGCACCCGCATCGGACCGCGGCCGGAGCGGCTTTCGCGGGCCTCGAACGGGGTCAGGTCGAGGATCACGTTGCGGCCCAGCAAGGCTGCCGAGGCGGCCGGTGCGCGCACCCGCTCAATCGCGCCGGTCGGCAGATGATAGAGCAGGTCGACGACGCGGCCGATGCAGAGCTTCTTGAGCAATTTGGCGAGCTGCGGCCCAACGCCCTTCAGCGCCTCCACTTCGGTGAACAGCGGGTTGAGGATCTCGGGCCGCATGGCGCTTCTTAGCGCGCGCGGCTGACTAGGAAAGAATCACCAGGCGATCCCGTAATCCTCGCCGTAATTGCTCGAGCCGCCCCAGAAGCTTCCGTGCTCGGTGTCGAAATAGATCGCGTTGATCGGGCCCGAGGTCAGCGGCTCGAAATTGAGCGTGTAGCCCATCTTGCGCAGCTGCTCGCGCACCGGCTCGGGCGTGTCTGCCCTCAGCAGCAAGTGGCCTGGAAGCGCCTCATGCTTGCCGAACGACGAGCGCATCTGGTCGGAGTTGATGTTGGCCGCCTCGGTCGCTTCCTGCACGTTCATCCCGAAGTCGACGACGTCGAGGAAGAATTGCAGCAAATTCTGGTCCTGGGTGTCGCCGCCCTGAACTGCCATCGCGAGGAACGGCTTGCCACTCTTGAGTGCGAGCGTCGGCGTCAGGGTCACGCGCGGCTGCTTGCCGGGCGCGATCACGTTGAACGGGTTCTCCGCTGGGTCGGTGACAAAGCTCTGCGCCCGTTGGCTGAGGCCCACGCCCGTGTTCCCGGCGATCACCGCGGGGATCCACCCACCGCTCGGCGTCACCGAAACCACCCAGCCTTCCGCGTCGGCTGCCTCGACGCTCGTGGTGCCGGAGCGGAACGTCCGCTCGAACTCGGCCATCTTGTCGGGAGGCGCGGAGCGCTGCGGCGCATTGCTTCGCGTGCTCGGCCAGTTGCGGAGCAGGCCGAGGAACGGGTTCGTCTTGCCCTCGAAAGGATAAGGGTCGCCCGGCCCGATGTCGGGACTGTTGCGATCCGGGTTGAACAGCTTCAATCGCTGCCGGGCATATTCCTTCGACAACAGGCCGCGGATCGGCTCGACCGGCGGCCAATATATGTCGCCATAATAGAAATCGCGGTCGGCAAAGGCGATGTTCATCGCCTGATAGACGGTGTGGATGTAGCGCGCGCTGTTGTAGCCCATGCCCTTGAGATCGAACGTCTCGAGCAGGTTCAGCAACTGGAGCATCGCCGGACCCTGCGTCCATTCGCGCAGCTTGTAGACGTCCACGCCGCGGTAATTCGTGCTGACCGGCTGCTCGATCCTGACGTGCCAATTGGCAAGGTCGCCCTTGGTGAACAGCCCACCCTGCTCGCGCACAGAGCGCACGAGCTCGTCGGCGATGTCTCCTTTGTAGAAACGGTCGTAGGCGGCCATGATCGCGTCGCGCCGGCTCTTCCCGGCGGCGAGCGCCTGCTGCTCGGTCTGCACCAGCTTGCGCAGCGTCGCCGCAAGCCCAGGCTGGCGAAAGATCTCGCCGGCGTCGGGGGCTTCGCGGGCGCGCCCCGGATGGGTCAGGAAGACCCTCCGCGAGTAAGGCCATTGTTTGATCATCGCCTTCTCGTGCTCGATCGTGTCGGCGGCCTGCTGCTCGATTGGATAGCCGTCGGCCATCTCGATCGCCGGGCCGAGCACGTCCTTGAGGCTGAGCCGACCATATTCGGCGAGCATCACCATGATGCCGCCCGGCGTTCCCGGGGTGACTGCGGCGAGTGGGCCGAACTCGGGCGGATAGCGGAAGCCCTTGCTGTGGTAGAATTCAGGCGTGGCACCGGTCGGCGCTACGCCGAGCGCATTGATCCCGATCACCTGATGCGTGTGCGGATTGTAGATCAGCGCCTGGGTCTCGCCGCCCCACGACAGCGTATCCCACATGGTCGACGTGGCCGCGATCATCGCGGCCGCGGCGTCAACCGCGTTGCCGCCCTTCTCGAACATCTTCGCCCCTGCCGTCGCCGCGAGCGGCTTGCCGGTGATCGCAACCCAGTGTCGCCCGTGGAGAACGGGCTTGACCGTGCGCGCTGCGGCGGCGGCCGGAACCGCCAGCGCACAGATCAATGCCATGAGCGAACGGGCAAACCGCATCGGCACCTCCGGAAGATAGCGCGCGCCGAACTGAACCCGGCGGCGTGCAAGGTCAATTGCGCACGAAGCCGCAGCTGCCTACATCGCCGCCATGCCTTCCGACCGGGACCTGAAACGCCTCGCGTGGCGCGCGCATCATCGCGGCACCAAGGAAGCCGATCTGCTGATCGGGGGCTTTTTTGATGCTCACCACACGGCCTGGGGTGAGCTCGAACGCGCGCTGTTCGAAGCGATGCTCGAGGAGCAGGACGTCGACATCATGGCCTGGGCGGTCGGAACCGCCGAGCCGCCGGAGCGCTTCGCCGGTCCGATGATCGCGGCGCTCAAGAAGCTTGATTACATCGGGATCGCGCGATGACCGGGCCGCTGCAGCGCGTCCTCGGCGCCGACCAGCCGTTGACCCTTGCGGGCGTGCCAACCGGCTTCTTGCCGTGGCTCGCGGCGGATCTTGCGCGCGCGGCGCACGGCACTGGCAAGGGCGGCCGAGCGGTCGCGATCGTCGCCGACGAGGCGGCGCTGCGGGCGGTCGCCGAAACCGTGCCCTTGTTCGCACCGGAGGTCGAGGTGCTCACCCTGCCCGGCTGGGACTGCCTGCCTTATGATCGCGCATCGCCGGCACTGCGGGTGATGGCCGAGCGGCTCGCGACTCTCAATGTGCTGCAATCGACGCGCGACAGGCCCCAACTGCTGGTCGCGACCGCGAGCGCGGCGACGCAGCGGCTGCTCACGCCATTTCGAATCCGGCAGCTCACGCGCCGCTTCGCCCGGGGCGAACGGATCCAGCGCGAGGCGCTGATCGGCCAGCTCAACGCACTCGGCTACCAGCGCGCCGACACCGTCGCCGAGCACGGCGAATATGCGGTGCGCGGGTCGCTGATCGACCTCTTCCCGGCAGGCGAGGAGCTTGCGCTCCGGCTCGATTTCTTCGGCGACGAGATCGACAGCATCCGCCGCTTCGACCCCGCCGACCAGCGCTCAACCGACACGGCCGACGCGTTCGTCCTGATGCCGGCGTCGGAAGCCTTGGTCGACGAGGACAGCATCAAGCGCTTCCGCTCGCGCTACCGCGAGAAATTCGGCGCAACCGCCACCCAGGACCCGCTCTACCAGGCGCTGTCCGATGGCCGGCGCATGGCCGGGATGGAGCATTGGCTGCCGCTCCTCGAAGAGCGGCTCGCGACGTTGTTCGACCACCTTGGCGACAACGACCTCGTGATCCGCGATGCGGCTGCCGACCAGGCGCTGACCGCGCGGCGCGAGGCGATCGAGGATTATTACCAGAACCGCGTCCGCGCGATGGAGGGCGAACCCGGCAGCTACCGCCCGCTGGAGCCCCAGGAGCTCTACTTCTCGAAGGAGGAATGGGAGGCGGTCGAGGCCGAGCGGCCGATCCACCTCGCCTCCCCGTTTCGCGAAGCGGAATCGGCACGAACGATCGACTTCGGCGTGGAGGCGGCGCGCGACTTCGCGCCCGAGCGCGCCCAGCAGGCCAACGTCTATGAGGCGGTTGCCGCCCACGTCGCGCGGCTGCGCAAGGACGGGCGCAAGGTCGTGCTTGCAAGCTACACCCGCGGCTCGCGCGAGCGGCTCGCCGGCCTGCTCGAAGACCATGGCCTGAAGGCGCACAAGCTGGTCGATTCGTGGCAGGAGGCGCTCGGCTCCAGGACCCAACCGGCGCTCCTCGTCCTGTCGCTCGACCACGGCTTCACCACGCCCGATGTCGCCGTGCTCACCGAGCAGGACATGCTCGGTGACCGGCTTGTCCGCCGCCGCAAGAAACGGAAAGCCGCCGCCGCGTTCCTCGCCGAGCTCGCGGCCTTGTCGCCCGGCGACCTCGTCGTGCACGCCGAGCACGGCATTGGCCGTTACGAGGGCCTGACCCAGATCCCGGTCAGCAAGGTGCCGCACGACTGCGTCGCGCTCGAATATGCACGCGGCAACAAGCTCTACGTCCCGGTCGAGAATATCGAACTGCTGAGCCGCTACGGCAACGAGAGCGAAGGCGTGAGCCTCGACAGCCTCGGCGGCGAGGCGTGGCAGCGGCGCAAGTCGAGGATGAAGGAGCGGATCCGGGAGATTGCCGGTGAGCTGATCAAGGTCGCCGCGCTCCGCGCGACCCGCCCCGGCGTCGTCGCCCAGGCGGATTCGAGCTACCCAGCCTTCGTCGATCGCTTTCCCTACGAGGAAACCGACGACCAGGAGCGGGCGATCGCCGACGTCCTCGAGGATCTCGAGGCTGGCAAGCCGATGGACCGGCTGGTGTGCGGCGACGTCGGCTTCGGCAAGACCGAGGTCGCGCTGCGCGCCGCCTTCGTGATGGCGATGACCGGCAAGCAGGTCGCGCTGATCGCCCCGACGACCCTGCTCGCCCGCCAGCATTATTCGAACTTCGTCGAGCGGCTCCAGGGTTTCCCGCTCAACGTCGGACGCCTCTCGCGACTGGTGCCTGCGGCCGAGGCCAAGAAGACCAAGGAGGGCATTGCCGACGGGACGATCGACATCGTCATCGGCACCCACGCGATCCTCGCCAGGAGCATCGACTTCAAGCGCCTCGGGCTGGTGATCGTCGACGAAGAGCAGCATTTTGGAGTCACCCACAAGGAACGGCTCAAAGCGATGAGGGCCGACGTCCACGTGCTGACGCTGACGGCGACGCCGAT
>JBJMVJ010000122.1:0-13082 GCA_045810685.1 Sphingomonas sp. | reverse complement strand
GATGGCGGCGAGGAAGGTCGCCACCATGAGCACGTCGACGCCGAGCAGGGTCGGATGATGTACCGGTGCCATAAAGCCTGCGCCCCTAGATCTCGAAATTGACCATCTTGGCCATGATCAGGCCGCCGATACCCATCCAGATGAGGCCGCCGACGCCGGCGACTTCAAGTCGCTGATCGCTGAAGAAGCCGTGCATGTAATTGGGGTTGATCATGTACACGAGCGTGAAGACCACGAACGGAAGCGATCCGACGATGTAGGCCGAGGCCTTTGATTCCGAGCTCATGGCACGGATCTTGAGTTTCATCTGCGCGCGCTTGCGGAGCACGTCGGCCAGGTTCGACAGCGTTTCGGCAAGATTGCCGCCCGTCTCGCGCTGGATCGCTAGGGTGATCACGAAGAACTGGAATTCGGCCGTGCCGAGGCGATCCGCCGTTTCCTGCAGCGCGGCCTCCATCGTGCGGCCGATCTTCATCTTGTCGGTCACCATGCGGAACTCGATGCCGACCGGACCGATGATCTCGCTTGCGACGATGCCGAGCGTCTCGGTGATCGGCAGGCCTGAACGCAGGCCGCGGACCATCAGCTCGATCGCGTCGGGGAAGTTCGAGTTGAACTTGTTGATGCGCCGCTTGATCATCTTGCCGATGACGAAGTGGGGGCCGCCGATGCCGAAGAAGATGCCGAGCAGCAGCGAAAGGATCGGCGGCGCGCCGCGCATCAGAAGGGCGACGATCACGGCCGCGCCGACGCCGATGCAGACCAGCGCATATTTGCCAAGGCTGATGTTCTTGCCGGTCTGCTCGAGGCGCTTGCGCAGCAGGGCCGGCTTGGGGATCAGGGTCGACGCATATCCTTCGATCCTGCTCGACCGTTCGGAGAACAACTTGCGGATCTGCGCCTGGGCGTTGCCCGCGATTACGTCGCCGTGACGCTCCTTGATGAGCTCCACGCGCCGCTTGAGGTTCTTCGAGGCCGAAGGCCCCCGCACAGCCGTGTAGGCAAGACCGAGTGCCCCGACGCCGCCGATGATGAGTAGCAACAAGAGCATGCTCGCCTTCGCCTCTCATTTTTCCGGCGGGCGCCCGCGGCGCCCGCGAACCATGCTTACGCAGCCTTGTCCTTCGGCTTCGACAGCATCGACTTCAGATTGTTGACCAGCGACTTGCCGCCCGCCGCGCCTGGCGCGTCGGGCGCCGAGCTGTCCTCGCTCGCATGGTTGAGGACCATCGAGGAGAGAGTGTTGAACGGCGCTGACAGCTTGCCGCTCGCGACTTCCGCCATCGGCTTCCCGAGCTTGGCGGACTGGGCCGCAACCTTGGCGTCGAACGGGAACACGACGTCGACGCTGCGCTCGATTGATTGCTCGAAATCCTTGCGGCTGATCTCCAGCGCGCCGCCCGAGGGAACGGCGTTCGCGACGACAATGACCTTGGTCTGCGGCGCGTTCGACTTGAGCCACGCAAGGATCCGGATCGTGTCACGGGTTCCGGCCAGCGTGAGCTCGGCGACGACCACTGCGACGTGGGCGTCGTGCACCAGGTGGGGATATTGGATCAGCATCTGGCGCGGGAGGTCGAGCACGGTCGCTTCGAAGGCGTTGCGCATCTCTTCCTGAAGCTGGAAGAAAGCGGTGCCGTCGGTGGCCAGCGGCTGGTGGATCGGTGCTTCGGCCGAGAGGACCGAAAGACGCTCGTTCGCGCGAACCATCGCACGTTCGATGAACAGCCCGTCGATGCGGCTTGGATTTTCAATCGCATCGGTGAGGCCGCGGCCGGGCTCGAGATCAAGCGCCAGCGCGCCGGTGCCGAAATGCACGTCGAGGTCGAGCAGTGCGGTCGAGCGACGTGCCTTTTCGCCAAACAGCCAGGCGAGCGAGGTCGCGATGGTCGAGGCGCCGACGCCGCCACGGACGCCGACTACGGCGGCCATCACGTGCGGCTTGTCGGCCTGAGCCTCGCCGCGCGGTCCGGAAATGATCATCTGGGCGTGAGCAAAGCTGTCGCGCAGCTGATCGACCGTGAACGGCTTCAGCAGATAATCGTGGATGCCGCTGGCAACGAGATCGCGGTAGAGGCGCACGTCGTTGACGGTACCGGCCGCGATCACGATCGTTCCCGGTTCGCACACTTCCGCAAGCGCGTTGATGTCGCTCAGCGGATCTGCCGACTCGCTGAGATCGACGAACAGGATGTTCGGGCTCGCCGAGACCGACAGGGACTGGACCGCATTGCGCAGGCCGCCCTTGTTGACCTTTTCCGGAGACCAGCCGTGCTCGACCGCGACCGGCCGCAGCATGTCGGCGGTGGCGTCGTCGCAGACGAAGGCCGTGAACGGATCGCGCAGACCCGCTCGTGTCTGGAACGGAGCATTCATCACTGGCCTCCCTTCGTGCTGACGCTCGTGAGGCCCTTCGTCCCCGTCGGCGGAGTCGAGCGGTACATTTCGATCGCGCGAGACGCGGTCAGCACGTCATTGGTCGACGCGCCTTCACGGCCGTGGATCAGATCCTCGGGATTGGCGACCATCGCGGCGATATTGCTGTTCACGCCGCAGCCGAAATTGGACATCGACCGGTTGTCCCAGTCGGGCGCGGCATGGCGGGTCCAATTGGGACAGCCCGGCACCTCGGCGCGGCGGCGGGAAACGACCACGCGGACCGTGCCGCCCTGGACCATTCCGGCGGTGACCGGGGCCCCCGCCGTGACCATCAGGCCATAGCGGCCGGCGATCGCCGCGACCTGGTTGCGCGCGGCCGGCGCATAATGGCCGTCGACGTAAACCGTGTCGCCGTAGCCAAGACCAAGGCCCTGGAACCAGCCGTCCAGCCGCTGGCCTTCGCCCGGCGCGAGCGAACCGGCCGGCGCCGAGGCGTCGAACACATAGTCGGCACTGGTCACGACCGGCACGTTGACGGAGGCCACGCCGCGATCCGGCAGGTCCGGCGTGTTGCAGGCCGCGAGCGCGGAGCTCAGGGCAATGAGGATGAGTTTCGAACGCATGGTTGCATCCTTCACGATGAAGAGGCGGCTCACAGCCTGAACCCCGGAGCGGCCGGCGGAGCGGCGAGAACCGCGGTCGGCGGCACCGTCGCGGCCCGTCCGCTGACTCCGCTGAACACCTGACCGCCAAGGACCTGCTGGACATCCGTCGGGGCCCTGTAGCCCTGCGTCGGAACCGCCAGCTGGCCGGAGACCGGACGCACCAGGTAGGGCGTCACGATGATGACCAGTTCGGTCTCGTTCCGCTGATAGCTTGTCGAGCGGAACAGCGCGCCCAGGATCGGCAGGTCGCCAAGGAACGGCGCCTTCGAGATGCTGTTGTTGTTGCGGTTCTGCAGCAGGCCGGCGAGCATGAATGACTGTCCCGAGCCGAGCTCGACCGTCGTTTCCGCCCGGCGAGTGGTCAGAGCCGGGACGACGAAGCCGCCGAGCTTGACCGAACCCGCGTCCGTAAGCTCGCTCACCTCCGGACGGACACGCATCGAAATGCGGCCATCGTTGAGGACGATCGGCGTGAACGCGAGGCCGACACCATATTGCTTATATTCAATGGTGACGGCGTTGTTGCCCTGCGAGACCGGGATCGGGAACTCGCCGCCGGCGAGAAAGCTCGCCGTTTCGCCGGAAAGCGCAACCAGCGTCGGTTCCGCGAGCGTGCTCACGAAGCCGTCGTTCTGCATCAGGTCGAGCGTGCCGAGCAGGTCGGTCCCGAAAATGTGACCGAAGAGCCCGAGTGTCGTGCCGCCGACGAGATTGTTGAACGAGGCGTTGGTGAGCGGGTTGGCAGGGATCGTCCCTGGGCTGCCTTGTCCAATTCCGATCTGATGGCCGGTGCCGGTGCCGGCGCGGTTGAGGAGGTTCACTCCGACCTTCTTCAGCATCGACCGGTTGACCTCGGCGATGCGCACTTTCAGCATGACCTGCAGCGGCGTCGCGGACCGCAGGCGGGTGACCACCTGCGTGCCGTCGCCGACATAGGCCTGCGTCAGGCGCGTTACTTCGGCGACATCGTCGGGATTGGCGACGGTGCCGGTCAGCAGCACGAGGTTATTCATTGGCGTCGCCTGGATGTTCGCGTCGGGCATCGCGAGGTGGAGCATTTCGTCCACCGAGCTGATGTTCGTGCCGACGCGGACGTTGGCGGCATAGACGACACGCCCGGCCTTGGACGTCGCGTAGACCGTGGTCTCACCGCTGCCCTTGCCGAAAACGTAGAGCTGGGTCGCTGAGCGAACCTGGACGTCGGCGATCGCCTCATTGGCGACGAACACGTCGGTCATCGGCTCCGACAGGCGCACCAGCGTGCCTGTGCCTTTGCTGAGGTTCAGCGTTTCGGCTGGCTTCGCCGCGGTCGGCTGAGCGGCTGCGGGAGCCGCTGCACCGACGGTGCCGAGAGCAATGGCCAGGGCGGCCAGTGCAGTGCCGAGGCGAGCCCGGCGGGTGATGGCTTGAGTCTTCATTTTAGCGAGCTCCCACCGGAACAACGGTGACACTATTGCCGCGCGCGACGCGAACGACCGGGCCGGCGGCCTGACCGCCCATCGCCTGGGCGAGGCCTTTGCCGAAACCGGCCATCGCCTGGCCGAGCTGCTCCGGACCGCCAGCCTTGGCGGGCACAGTGCGGCGCTGGAAGCGCGACACGTCGCCGCCGGTCGTGAAGGTCGTGTTGGAGTCCAACGGCCGGTTGGCGATCGCGAGCAGCATCTGCTTCTCGTCCGCCGGGTTGGCGTTTGCCGGGACCTTGATATCGCCGGAGGCCACGGCCCGCTCGAGCTCCGACGTATTGTCGGCGATCGAGCGCAGCGAGAGCGACAGCGAGCCGAGGCTCTGCGCAACCGAGATTTTCTCGACGAGCTTGGGCGTGACTTCGAGCGTGACGTTGGAGAAGGCCCTGACGACTGTTTTGCCGTCTTCGTCCTTCTCGGTCAGGCGCTGGTCGGTCGCGAGCACGCGCAGGTTGCGGATGATTGTCTCGGACACCTTGAGAGCCGGGCCGTCGCCGCCGCCCTGGACCGTCTGCGTGAGCACCATGTCGACATGGTCGCCCGGGAAGACGAACCCGGCGACGCTCGAGGCGACGTTCACGGGAACCGTGATGGCGCGCATGCCCGGGCCGAGCGCCGCGGCAAGGAAGCCGCGGTCTTGCGGACCGACGAGCGCACCGCGAGTGACCGGCTGGCCGGCGGTGATCTGGTAGCGAACGACCGTGCCGAGCAGCTTCTTGGGATCGCCGTCAGGCTGGCCCTCGACATAATAAGCGTTCTGCATCAGCTCTTTCGGCCAGGGCTGAAGGGCGAAGCTGTCGGGATCGATGATCGTTCCGACGGGCAACGCCTTCTTGGCGACGAGGATCTTCGGCCCGAGCGGCACTGCAGGAGCAGCGGCGGCGGACTGTGCGCCGGCGCCGGCGAACATGTTCTTGGCCATCACGGCGGTAATCACCGCAATGACCAGCGCTCCAACGAGCAGCGCGAGCTTCTTCACATCCATGGCGAGATCGCCTCCCCCAAACGGGCCACTTGAACAGCCTCACACATCAGACAAATTGGTTAAGAAACCGTTGGGCGAGAATCGCGAGACCGCCGAATGCGATCGCGACTCCGTACGGAATTTCGGGACGGCCCTCGCGGCGCCGCGCGCGGTGCCAGGCGAGGATGCCGATGGTCAGCACGCCGCCCGCGACCGACATCCATACGAGGAACTTCAGTGTGCCCGCGGGCGAGAACCAAAGCGCCAGCGCGGAGGCCAGCTTGACGTCGCCGCCGCCCATCATGCCTGCATAAAAGGCGCCCGCGAGTAGCAAAAACACGAAGCCGCCTGCGGCCAGCTGGACCGCCATCCCGGGCCACGGATTGAGCGCGATCGACAGCCAATAGAATGGCGCGAGCGCCGCGACGGTCAAATTCAGTCGGTTCGAAATGGTAAAGGTTCGCACATCGATCACCGCCGCCACGACGAGAATCGCGGCAAGCGCCAGCAGCAGCAGATCGGTAAACCCCCCGTTGAACATGAACCCACCCCTAGACGGTGCGGCTTTCCAATTCGTAACCAGCGGCGCGGATGAGCGATTTTGACGTCATCATCGTCGGCGGCGGGATCGCCGGAGCGAGCCTCGGCGCCGAGATTGCGGCGCGGCGGCGCGCGCTCATCGTCGAGGCAGAGACGGAGTGCGGCTATCATTCGACGGGCCGCTCGGCCGCTTTCTATCTCGAAAGCTATGGCGGCGCCGAAGTCGCCAGGCTGAGCAAGGCGTCTCATCGGTTTCTCGAAGCGCCGCCGCAGGATTGTGCCGATCGCGGCTTCCTGCGCACACGCGGGGACCTGCACGTGACGCGCGCCGAGCTGCCGGTGCTGCCTCAGGGCGTGGAGACACGAGTCGTCGAGCGGGCCGAGCTCGAACGCCTGGTTCCTGGAATCAAGCCCGAGTGGCGACGCGCATTGTTTGAGCCTTCCTGCGCGGACATCGACGTCGCCGGAGTGCACTCAGCGTTCCTGCGTCAATTCCGGAGGCGAAGCGGACTGGTTCGAACGAGTGCCAGCTTCGAGCGCGCCCGGCGACACGACTCAGGGTGGACGGTGCGGCTCGGGGACGGATCAAGTCTTCGCGCGCAGGTCATCGTGAATGCCGCCGGCGCCTGGGCGGACCAGGTTGCTGCTAGCGCCGGCGTGCGGCCGCTCGGCATCCTCCCCAAACGCCGCACGATGGTCCAGCTGCGCGTCGGCCGCTCGGGCCTTCGCGACCTGCCGCTGATCGACGATTCGGACGGAAATTTTTATTTCAAAGGCGAGGGCGACCGCACCTTATGGCTCAGCCCCCACGATGAAATCGACACCGATCCGTGCGACGCCGCCCCGGAGGAGATCGACGTCGCGACCGCGATCGACCGATTCGAAGGGGTCGTCGATTGGCCAGTCGAGCGGGTCGAGCGCAGCTGGGCGGGGCTCAGGAGCTTCGCGCCCGACCGCCTGCCGGTGTACGGCTTCGACGCCGAGGTCCCCGGTTTCTTCTGGTGCGCGGGGCAGGGCGGCTTCGGGATCCAGACTTCGCCGGCCGCCGCGAAGATGTCCGCAGCGCTGCTGCTCGAAGAGGAGCCCGATATGACCGTGGCGGCGATTGACCCGTCGGTCTTCTCGCCGCGGCGCTTCACCGATCGCGAATGAAGTGGGGAGGCGCGGGTCACGCCTCCCCTCACCAACTTTCCAACGGAGGGAACGAGAGAGTCGGTGGCGGCAGGCGCTCTAGCTTCGCCGGGTCCTCATCAAAAGTGAACTCGCGTTCATTCACAATCGATGGTGGCGGCGCTGGTCGTCGGCAGCCGCGCAGGCGAGCGCGTCGACGCGATCGTTTTCGCGGTGGCCGCTGTGTCCCTTCACCCAACGCCATTCGACTCGGTGGGGCGCCGCGGCGCTGAGCAGCTCCTGCCACAGCTCGGCATTCTTGACCGGCTTCCTGTCGGCCGTGCGCCAGCCGTTGCGCTGCCAATTGTGAATCCAGCGGGTGATGCCGTCGCGCACGTAGATGCTGTCGGTGTGGAGGCGCACGCGGCACGGCCGCGTCAACGCCTCGAGCCCCTTGATCGCCGCCAGCAGCTCCATGCGGTTGTTGGTGGTCAGCGGCTCGCCGCCGCTGAGCTCGCGTTCCTTGTCCCCGGTCCGCAGCAGCACGCCCCAGCCGCCGGGCCCGGGATTGCCGCGGCAGGCGCCGTCGGTGAACATCTCGACTGACGGCAGCTCGCTCAGACGACGAGCTCGCGCGGAAGCTTGAAGATCATCCGCTCGGGGCTGTGATCGGCCTGCTCCTCGCTCACCTCGAAGCGCGTGCGCAGCGCATCGACGACCTCACGAACCAGAACTTCGGGTGCCGAGGCACCCGCTGTGATGCCGACGGTTTTTGGATCGCCAAGCCAGTCCCATTCGATGTCCGCGGCGCGTTCAATCAAGCGGGACGGTACGCCCAAGCGCTCGGCCACCTCTGCAAGGCGCAGCGAATTGCTGCTGTTGGGCGCGCCGATCACCAGCAGCCGATCGCATTCGGCGGCGATCGCCTTGACCGCTGCCTGACGATTGGAGGTGGCGTAGCAGATATCCTCGCTGCGCGGCGCGCGGATCGCGGGAAAGCGGGATTTGAGCGCGTCGACGATGGCGGCAGTGTCGTCGACGGACAAGGTGGTCTGCGTGAGGAATGCAAGATTGTCGGGGCCCGGAACGCTGACGTTCGTCGCATCCTCGACCGTCTCGACCAGCGTGATCGATCCGTCCGGTACCTGGCCGAAGGTGCCGATCACCTCAGGGTGGCCGGCGTGGCCGATGAAGAGGATATGGCGGCCCTCCTCGATCAGCCGTTGCGCTTGGCGGTGGACCTTGGACACCAGCGGGCAGGTCGCGTCGACATAGGTCAGCGCGCGGGCCTGCGCCGCCGCCGGTACCGACTTGGGGACGCCGTGGGCGGAGAAGACCACCGGCCGATCGTCGGGGACCTCATCGAGCTCGTCGACGAACACCGCCCCCAGGTCGCGTAGCCGGTCGACGACGAAGCGGTTGTGGACGATCTCGTGGCGCACATAGACCGGCGCGCCGAACCGCTCGAGCGCGAGCTCGACGATCTGGATCGCGCGGTCGACGCCGGCACAAAAGCCGCGCGGCGCTGCGATCAGGACACGCAATGGAGGCAATTCATGCACGGTGCAGGGCATGTAAGGCATCGCTTGCAGCCATAGAAGGGGGTTCCTATGACGCTGGCCTCACCACGACTTGCTCGTAAGGAATCCCCCCAGTGAAGCTCCGCACCGCCGTTCTCGTTGCCCTGACACTGCTTGGCGGATGCCGTCGCTCCGGAGAGATCACCGCGGAAAATGGCGGCGGCGTCTATGCCGTGCGCAGCGATTGCCCGATTCCGGGTATTCCCGCAGGGACGGGCGACATCACTTTGTTCAATCCGCCCGACAGCCGAGATTCCCGCGCGATCGACGTGACTGCCGCGATCAGCCAGGTGCGCGCAACTTGCCAGGATGCGGGCAACGACGTCGTCTCGACGGCGACCTTCACGGTGGTCGCGCTGCGCCGCGACGCCGGCCCCGCGCGCCAGCTCGTGCTGCCCTATTTCGACGTGGCGCTGCGCGGCGGCGCCACGGTCGCCGCCAAGCAGATCGGCTATGTAGCCCTGAACTTTCCCGCCGGCAGCCAGCACGCCATGACGCGGGCGCGGGCAACTGTGCGCGTGAACCGCGGGGCAGCGAGCCTTCCGTCGAATGTCCGCCAGATCCTGACGCGTCCGCGCAAGGCCGGCGAAGCCGAGGCGGCGATCGATCCGCTCGCCGAGCCCGGCGTGCGTGCGGCGGTTGCCCAAGCAACCTTCGAGCACCTCGTCGGCTTTCAGCTGACCCAAGATCAGCTGAAGTATAACGCAACCCGTTAGGTTTTCACCGAAACCCGCGTTGACTCAGCTTGGCGCCCCAGCCAAGGGTCCGGGCGTCGCCGGGAGCCCTGGGTTTCCGGAAAGGACGCGCGGGAGAGTTCCGCCGTGGCCCTCGGGCGATGGCGGGCGCCGAAGGAGCAACCGCCCCCGGAATCTCTCAGGCACCAGGGACCGCGCGCGCCTGACAGTCTGGAAAGAGCTTCGGACGCAAGTCCGGGGCCGCCGAAGGGGCAAAGCTCTCAGGCGCTAGCGACAGACGGGGGCGGCAGCCGAAGCGTCCGCTCGGGCGTTGGCCGTCGCACCCTTTGCCGGAGCGCTTGGCATGAGCAGGGAAGTCCACAACGGCCCGACCAACGACACGCAGGCGCGGGGCACGCCCTATAGCGGCGATCCCGACGGCGGCGCGGGAACCTCGCCGCAGCAGCTCGACAAACTCCCGCTCGATGCCTGGCACCGCGATCGCGGCGGCCGCATGGTCCCGTTCGCCGGCTATGAGATGCCGGTTCAATATGAGGGCATTATCGCCGAGCATTTGTGGACCCGCGAGAAGGCTGGCCTGTTCGACGTCAGCCACATGGGGCAGCTGCTGGTCCATGGGGCCGGTGCCGATGCGGCGCTCGAGTCGCTAATGCCCGGCGACTTCAAGGCCGCGGTGGACATGAAGCCCAAATATTCGCTGCTCCTCGAGGAGGACGGCGGGATCATTGACGACCTGATGGCGACGCGGCGCGGCGAGGATTTCTACGTCGTCGTCAACGGCGCCACCAAATATGGCGACATCGATTACATGCGCGGTTCCTTCGGCGAAGACATCGTCATCGATCATATGAAAGAGCAGGCGCTGCTCGCGCTGCAGGGCCCTCGCGCTGCAGAGGTCCTGGAATCGATCATCCCCGGAGTCAGCGAGCTCGGGTTCATGCAGGCGGGCCCGTTCCATTGGAACGGACGCTCGCTGTGGATCAGCCGCTCGGGCTACACCGGCGAGGACGGGTTCGAGATCTCCGTGCCCGCGACCGCTGCCGCCGACCTTGCCGACGCCATCGCCGCGCATGAGCTGGTCAAGCCCATCGGCCTTGGCGCCCGCGATTCGCTTCGCCTCGAGGCTGGGCTGCCGCTCTACGGCCATGACCTCGACACCCGCACCACGCCAGTGATGGCGGGGCTGACTTTCGCCATCAACAAACGCCGCCGCTTAGAGGGCGGGTTCCCCGGCGCGATGCGGATTCTCGCCGAGCTCCAGAATGGTCCGCCGCTGAAGCGCGTCGGCTTCGATGTCGACGGCCGCCAGCCGGTGCGCGAAGGCGCGCTGGTGCTCGACGGTGAGGGCAATGAGGTCGGCAGCATCACCAGCGGTGGCTTCTCGCCTTCGCTCCAGCGGCCGATCGCCATGGGCTATGTTGCAAGCCACCTCGCCGAGCCCGGCACCGCGCTCAAGCTGGAGCAGCGCGGCAAGCTGTTCGACGCGCGCGTCGCCGCAATGCCGTTCGTTGCGCACCGCTATCACCGCAAGGGAGCCGCCTGATGCCTGTCTATTTCACCAAGGAGCACGAGTGGGTCCGGGTCGATGGGGACACCGCGACCGTCGGCATTTCCAAGCACGCGCAGGAACAGCTCGGCGACATCGTCTTCGCCGAAGTGCCCGAGACCGGCCGACGCGTCAGCAAGGGCCAGGAAGCCGCCGTGGTCGAATCCGTCAAGGCGGCTTCCGACGTCTACGCGCCAGTTTCCGGCGAAGTCATCGAGGCCAATCCGGCGCTCGGCGAAGATCCGTCGCTGATCAACAGCGACCCGGAAGGGCAGGGCTGGTTTTTCAAGCTAAGGCTGGACAATCCCGGCGAGCTCGACGGACTCATGGACGAAACCGCCTATCGCGAGTGGGTCCAGACGCTTTGACCCAGCCCGTCGCCTCGACCAGCAAGTGGGACGCGGCGGACTATGCTCGCGTCGGCGGGTTCGTCGCCGAGCTCGGCGCGGCAGCGCTCGACCTGCTCGACCCGCGGCCCGGCGAGCGCATCCTCGACGTTGGCTGCGGCGAAGGAACGCTGACCAAGCGGATTATCGAGCGGGGGGCGACCGTGCTCGGCGTCGACAATTCGCCCGAGATGATCGCTGCGGCGCGGGCGAGGGGCGTCGATGCTTTGCTGCTCCCGGCAGAGGACATGCAATTCTTCGCCGAGTTCGACGCGGCTTTCTCGAACGCGACCCTGCACTGGGTGTTGCACAAGGAGCAGGCGGCGCGCGCGATCTTCCGGGCGCTGAAGGCCGGCGGCCGCTTCGCCGGCGAGATGGGCGGCGAGGGGAACCTCAAGAGGCTGCGCGAGGCGCTCGACGAGGAGCTGATCATCCGCGGCTATGTCCCGCCGGTCGAAGCGACCAACTGGTACGCCTCGCCGGAGGAATTCGCTGTCGTCTATGAAGCCGCGGGCTTCCGCGAGGTCGACGCGCGGCTGATCGAACGCCCGACGCCCGTCGAGCACGGCATCGCGCAGTGGGTGACCACATTCCGCAAGGGATGGCTCGACCGCGCCCAGGTGCCCGAGAAGGAGCGGGCGGAGATCGGAGCCGCCGTCGCCGACCGCGTCGGCTCCAACGTCGCCGATTATGTCCGCCTTCGCTTCATTATGAGGAAGCCCAGCTGATGCGTTATTTGCCGCTGACCGACGCCGACCGCAGCGGTATGCTGCGGATGATCGGCGCCGGCTCGATCGACGAACTGTTCCGCGACGTGCCCGCGGAGCTGCGGCTCAAGGGCCCTATCGAGGGTCTGCCGATGCACGCTTCGGAAATGGCGGTCGAGCGGCACATGACAAGCTTGTCGCGCAAGAACATGGCCGCCGGCGACGTGCCCTTCTTCCTCGGCTGCGGCGCGTACAGGCACCATGTGCCGGCGAGCGTCGATCATCTGATCCAGCGCGGCGAGTTCCTGACCAGCTACACGCCCTATCAGCCGGAGATCGCGCAGGGCACGTTGCAGATGCTGTTCGAGTTCCAGACGCAGGTCGCGCGCCTCTACGGTTGTGAGGTCGCCAATGCCTCGATGTACGACGGCTCGACCGCGATGTGGGAAGCGATCCTGATGGCCCACCGTATCACGCGCCGGAACCGCACCATCGTCTCGTCGGGCGTTCACCCGCATTATGTCAGCGTCGCCACCACCATGGCGAAATTCACCGGTGACGCGCTCGACACGGCGCTGCCGGAGCTCAGCGCCGCGACGGATGCCGAGCGGCTGATCGGCGCCATCAGCGAAGCGACAAGCGCGGTCGTCGTCCAATATCCCGACATCCTCGGCCGGATCACGGATCTCGCGCCGATCGCCGAGGCGGCGCACGCGGCGGGAGCGCTGCTGATCGCCGTCGTCACCGAGCCGGTCGCGCTTGGGCTGATCAGAGCGCCGGGCGAGATGGGCGCGGACATCGTCGTCGGCGAGGGCCAGAGCATCGGCGTGGGGCTTCAGTTCGGCGGGCCCTATGTCGGCCTGTTCGCGACGCGCGAGAAGTTCGTCCGCCAGATGCCCGGCCGGCTCGCCGGCGAGACCGTCGACGCCGAGGGCAAGCGCGGCTTCGTGCTGACACTCTCGACCCGCGAGCAGCATATCCGGCGCGAGAAGGCGACGTCGAACATCTGCACCAGCTCGGTGCTGTGCGCGCTCGCCTGGTCGATTC
>JBJMVJ010000121.1:0-8853 GCA_045810685.1 Sphingomonas sp. | reverse complement strand
CGAGGCGCCGGGCGAGTATCGCGCGTCGAGCGCCGAAACCATGCTCGACCAGCTCGCCACCGCCTAGCCGTCATTGCGAGGAGCGTCAGCGAAGCAATCGTCATTGCGAGGAGCCGAAGGCGACGCGGCAATCCAGAGCGCCGATGGATTGCGTCGCTCCGCTCGCAATGACCCGCAAGATATCGTCATCGCGAGGAGCGAAGCGACGCGGCAATCCATCTTCGGCCAAGCATCCACTGGATTGCTTCCCCCGCATCGGGTGCGGGGTCGCAATGACGCCAGCAGCCGTTCCCCGTCGTGCCTCCGGCTCTCCTCGCCCGGTTGTTTCGCCCGCGACGAAACGGCCAAAGCTTTCAATCGTTTAACCGGTGCGAAAGCGAAATCATCAAATGAGGAGGAATGGATATGCCGAGAAGCAACAATCGTGGCGGAAGCAATCGCGGCGGCGGCAACAACAATCCGTCGGGCCGCAATCAATATAGCGGCGGAGTCATGGACCTCGCGCGCGAGCGTCCCTTCGCGGCCGCCGCGGCCGCGGCTGGTGCAGCGGCGGCCGGCCTGTTCCTGTGGTCGCGACGGGCGCAGATCAGCAACCAGCTCAGCAACCTTTCCGACCAGCTCGGCGAATGGACCGACAACATGGGCTCGGGCAGCGGCGACTGGACGGGCAGCGACGATACCGGCGGATTCACCACCGCGCGCAGCGGCGGCGGCAGCCGCGGCATGAGCGAGACAGGCGGCGGCAACGCGGGCCTTGGCCGCAACAGTGGCGGCGGCGGCAGCACAGGCAGTGCCAGCGGCCGCGGACGCGCCAAGTCGACGACCACCTAGCGCTAGGCTTGATCAAACAGGGGCGCCTTCGGGCGCCCCTTCATTGGGCGAGGAACTCCGCGATCGCGGCGCCGAACTCGGGCTTGGTGACGCTGCTCATATGGGTGCCGGGAACTTGGCGGAAGACGGCGTCGGGAAGCGCCGCGGCAAGCTCCTCGGCGGAGCCGTTGTCGTCGTCCTCTGACCCGCACACGACCAGCGTCGGCATGGTGAAAGCCTTGAGCCAGTCGACGAACGCGTCGGCGAAGCTTTCCAGCAGCAGGGCCGCCGAAATGCGGTCGATCTTCTGGCTCTTCATGAACTGGATCGAGAGCCAGTGCGGATCGCCGCGGGGCACGCGGTCGAACAGCTCGATCGCCTCGAGGAAGAAGTGCTTGCGCCGCTCCCAGTGGCGGAGGCCCTCGAGCCCGGCACCGCCTAGAATTGCGCGGCGCGGCCTGAGCCCCTCGCCGACACCCTCGACCGTCGTCCGCGCACCGAGCGAGAAGCCGCCGAGGTCGAACTCGATAAGGGCCAGGTGGGCGATCAGCTCGCGCAGGTCCCGGGCGAGGATGCCGCGCGGATAATATTCCGGCTCCTGCGGCTTGCCGCTGAGGCCGTGCCCGCGAAGGTCGGGCATGATCACGCGGAAGCCCTCGGCGGATATGCGCGCCGCATGGCCGAATTTGATCCAGTTGATGTTCGCGTCGGAAAATAGCCCGTGGAGCAGCACCACCGGACGGCCGGCGCCGAGCTCGTGGTAAGCAAGCTCGATGCCGTCGGACGCGGTCCAGAAATGGACCGCGGGATCGCTCATCCGGGGAACTCGCCGGTAGCCTCGACCCATTTGTCGACCAGCGGCTGATATTCCTCGGTGCGCTTCTCCGGCAGCCCGTCGGTGTTGAGCCAGGCCCGGTGAATGCTCTCCGCCCCGAAATGATGTTTGGGCGTGAACGGCGAAGGGTCGTCGAACGAGGCAACGGTCAGGTCCATGTTCCCGCTGCCGTCCTTGAACTTGAAACCCAGCGACGTGCCGCACTCACGGCAATAAGGCCGGCTCGCGATCGGCGAGCTGTCGTACCAGTCGGGCTCGCCGGACCACTGCACGTCGGCCTGCTTGACGTTCTTGAACGCGATCGAGAGCGAGCCCGTTGCGCGCTGACACATCCGGCAATGGCACAGATAGGCGTCGTGATCGTCGATGTTGGCGCTGTAGCGAACGCGCCCGCAGGCGCAGCCGCCGCTCATTCGCTCGCTCATGACTCAGCTCCCTTGGTGGCGGGCCCATTGCCCGGCTAAGGGGCACCATGTCCAGCGCTCCCAGTGCCGACGAAATTGCTCGCGACGCGAGATGGCTCGCGCAGGCGCTCGACCCGGCGACAGGCGTGGTTCGACTGGTGGCGATGGACCGCGACAGCTACCGCGCCGCGAGTTTCCTCGACGACCGGCTGATGCAGCTGCCGGTGGATGCGCAGCTCGTGCCCTGGCCCGACGTCGAAGCAGCGCTCGAGGGCGAGCATCGCAGTGATGCGCGGTGGATCTTCCACATCGGCCATGTCGGCTCGACCCTGGTGTCGCGCTTGCTGGGCGAGATCGAGAATGTCCTTGCTGTGCGCGAACCGCGATTGCTTCGCGACCTCGCCCTGAGCCCGCCGGAGGTGCGCACCGGCTACCTCCGCCCTGTTCCAAAGATCATGTCCCGCACCTTCGCCGCCGAGGAGACCGCATGCGTCAAGGCGACGAGCTTCGCGAGCGAGATTGCCGCCGATCTCGTGCCGCCGGGCGAGCGCGTCTTGCTGATGCACGCGCGCCCTCGAAACTATGTCGCCAGCATCCTCGCGGGCGAGAACAGCGTGAAGGAGGTGCGCGCGCTCGCCGATTATCGAAGAGAGCGGTTGGAGACACATGGGATCGCGTTGCCGCCCGTCAGTACGGACGCCGAGCGGGCGGCGGCGGCCTGGGCGTGCGAGATGGCGACGTTGGTCCGGGCGGCCGATGCGATGGCCGATCGCCACATCGCTTGGGCAGATTTCGATGCGCTCGTCGCCGACCTGGTGCCCGAACTCGAACGAATTGTCGCACATTTCGGGCTCGCCGCCGATCCTCACAGCGTGGAAGCGATTGCGCGAGGACCGCTGATGCAGCGCTACTCCAAGGCGCTGGAATATGAATATAGCCCGGCATTGCGCGACGAGCTGATCGCGCAGGCAATCCGCGATCACGGCAGCGAGGTCGACGCCGCGCTTGCCATGCTCCGCTCGCTCGCCGACAAGTCATCCCTGGTGGAACGCGCGTTGCGCCGCGCAGGGGATTAAGAGCTCGCCGATGTACCGGGTTTTGCAATTGCTGACCGATGCCGACGTGGCCGAGTGCCGCAAGATCGCGGCGTCAGCGCCGTTCGTCGACGGGCGGTTCACCAATCCGCACAACACGGCCAAGCAGAACGAGCAGCTTCACGACCAGGACGCCTACCAGCGCAGCGCCCAGCTGCTGCATGCCGCGCTCGTCCGCAATGAGGAGCTTTTGAACTTCGCCTTCCCGGTCAAGATCGCGCCGCCGCTGATCACCCGGTACAAGCCGGCGATGAAATACGGGTTGCACACTGACGTCGCGTTCATGCAGCTGCCGACCGGCGGAATGCGCTCGGATCTCAGCTGCACGATATTCCTCAACGACCCGGAGGACTACGAAGGCGGCGCGTTGCACATCCGGCTCGGCGACGGCGACATCCGGTTCAAGCTCAAGCCGGGCGAGGCGATCGTTTATCCATCCGATACGCTGCACCAGGTCGAGCCGGTGACCAGGGGCGAGCGGCTTGTCGCGATCACCTTCATGCAGAGCCGGATTCCCGACCCGTTCCGGCGCAACCTGCTATACAATCTCAACGAGGTGGCGGCGCTCGAGGGCCTCACCATGAAGCCCGAGAATTTCACCATGCTGCAGCTGATCCAGAACCAGCTGCTGCGCTATTGGGGCGAGAAGCCCTAGGCGGCCTTCTGGAGGTGCTTGCGCCCGAGTAGCTCGGCGATCTGGACGGCGTTGAGTGCGGCGCCCTTGCGCAGATTGTCGCTCACGATCCACAGGCTGAGGCCATTCTCGACCGTCGGATCCTCGCGGATTCGGCTGACATAGGTGGCGAAGTCGCCGACGCATTCGACCGGCGTCACATAGCCGCCGGACTCGCGCTTATCGACGACGATGATGCCCGGGGCCTCGCGCAGGATCTCGCGCGCTTGGTCGGCGGAAATCTCGTTCTCAAACTCGATGTTGACCGCCTCGGAATGGCCGACGAACACCGGCACCCGGACGCAGGTCGCGCTGAGCTTGATCGTGGGATCGAGGATCTTCTTGGTCTCGACGACCAGTTTCCATTCCTCGGTGGTCGACCCATCCTCGAGGAAATCGCCGGCCTGTGGGATGACGTTGAACGCGATCTGCTTGGGATAGACTTCCGGCTCGTTGGAATCGCCGACGAAGATGTTGCGCGATTGCTTGAATAGCTCGTCCATCGCTGCTTTGCCGGTGCCCGAAACCGATTGGTAGGTCGCGATCACAACCCGCTTGATCGTGGCTGCATCGTGCAGCGGCTTCAGCGCCACGACCAGCTGCGCAGTCGAGCAATTCGGGTTGGCGATGATGTTCTTGCGGGCGTAGCCGGCAATCGCCTCGGCGTTCACCTCCGGCACGATCAGCGGCACGTCGGGATCCATCCGGAACAGCGAGCTGTTGTCGATCACCGTGCAGCCCGCCGCGGCTGCCTTCGGCGCATAGATTTTCGACACCTCCGACCCGGCAGCGAACAAGGCGATGTCCCAGCCGGAAAAGTCGAAATGCTCGAGATTCTTGACCCGAAGTTCTTTGCCGCTGTCGCCGAAATCGATCAGGTCGCCGGTCGAGCGCGCCGATGCGACCGCCGCGACTTCGTCGAGCGGGAATTGGCGCTCGGCGAGAATGTTCAGGATTTCGCGCCCGACATTGCCCGTCGCTCCGACGACCGCGACCCGGTAACTCATGTGCACTCGCTTCCTCGGTTTGAATGAACGGGCAGCGAAGTGGGCGCCGGCCCGGAGATTGTCAACGCAGGCAGAACTGCCACTATGCCGCGCGTCGAGCGGGGAATTTGGGATGACTGGCGATCGCGATTGGATGCGTGGAATAGTGGTCGCCCTGCTGTTGCTTGCCGGCTTCGCGGCCAAGGGAGTGCTGGTCGCGCCGCCGCCCGCTCCAGCGACAGCCGCCGCTGGACAGTTCGACGGCGATCGAGCTCTCGCTCGGCTCCGGCGGGTCCTCGGCGACGAGCGCCCCCACCCCGTCGATACGCCCGCCGACGATGCCGTGCGCGGCCGCCTCATTGCCGAGCTGCGCGCCATCGGGCTTGAGCCACGCGTTCAGGAGATCGAGAACTGCAGCGGATTTCCAAAGACGCGGGTCGTCAGCTGCGACCGCGTCCATAACGTAATCGCGACTGTTCCGGGCCGCGCGCCAGGGCCGCACCTGCTGATCAATGCCCATTACGACAGCACGGCGACCGGTCCGGGCGCCTCGGACGACGGCCTCGGGGTAGCGACCATGCTCGAGCTCGCCTCCATCCTCAAGGCGGCGCCGCCGCCGCGCCCCGTCACCCTGCTATTCAACGAAGGCGAGGAGTTCGGCCTCAACGGCGCGGCAGCATTTGTCCAGCATGACCCCGAAGCGCAGCAGGTCAATTCGCTGGTCAATATCGACACCCGCGGCGACTCCGGGCCGGCTGTGATGTACGAAACCAGCGATCCCAACGGGGCGGCCATAGCGGCGTACGCGCGCTCCACCAGCCGCCCCTACGCGAACTCGCTGAGCACCGATTTCGCCAAGCTCATTCCGAACACCACCGACGTCGTGTTCTTCAAGCCGCGCGGCTGGACGCTGCTCAACTACGGCATCATCGGCAACGAGACCCGCTATCACTCGCCCGGCGACACCGTCGCCGCGCTCAGCCGGGCCAGCCTCAACCATGTCGGCAACGAGGTTCTCGCCGCGACACGCACGCTGGCGTCGCTGCCCGATCCCAAGAAGGCGGGGTCGAACCGCATGGTGTTCACCGATGTCGCCGGGCGCGCGTTCATCCACATGACGCTGCTCGCCGCGGCTGCGCTCCTCACGCTGTTGCTTGCGGCAGCGACCTTCCTCGCATGGCGGCGCGGTGCGCTCGGCCGGCCGCTGCTCGTCACCGCCATGGCGGTGGTCGGAGGAACGGCGGCAGCGGGCGTGGCGGGGACCGCCGCCGGACTGGTTCGTGCCGGCGACTATTGGCGCGCATATCCGCTGATCGCCTATCTGGCCGTCTATGCCCTGCTGCTGCTCGTGATGGTGGCGGTTCTCGCCCGCTTCGGGCGGGGCATCGGGCGCG
Source organism: Sphingomonas sp. (assembly GCA_045810685.1). Lineage (GTDB taxonomy): Bacteria > Pseudomonadota > Alphaproteobacteria > Sphingomonadales > Sphingomonadaceae > Sphingomicrobium. The sequence goes on along the minus strand of JBJMVJ010000121.1, from coordinate 2,657 downwards.
AGCGACTGCGCGCCGCCGCATGGCTGCTGATCCTACTGATCGGCGCCGCGGCCACCCTCGTGCTGCCGGGGGCGAGCATCTTCTTCCTCATCGCGCCGGCGATCGCGCTTCTCGCAATCGCGCTCACCAGCAGCTCGCCCGGCGTCACTGGGCCGCTCGCCTGGGCCGCCACAATTGTCCAATTCGTCATGTTCGCCGAGCTCCTCGCGCTGATCGAGATGCTGCTCGTCGACGGGCCGCTGTGGGCCGTCGCGCCGCTTGCGGCGCTCGCCGCCTTGCCGGCGTTGATCGAGATGGATCCGGCCCGGCTGCGGCCGGCGCTGGCCGTCCTGCTGATCGGGACGATCGGCCTGTGGGCCGCTGCCTTCGCAATGCCGCGGGCCAGCGCCGACCGGCCGCTCGGCTTCAGCATCGACTATTTCCGCAACGTCCCCGGCGGCACCGCTTACTGGGCCGTGGCAAGCAACCAGGCCCCGCTGCCCAGCGGCTATCCCGGCAAGTGGCACAAGGCGGTGCTGCCGTACAATGGACGCCCCCGCTGGGTGTCGCAGGCGCCGCTCCTCGCCACCCCTGTGGGCAGTGCACGAGTGATCGCCAGCGAACCCGCCGGGGACGGACGGCGCGTGCGGATCGCCTTGACGAGGGGCGGCGCGGACACTGTCTCCCTCCGTTTCCCCGAGGACACCAAGCTGCTCGCGGCCGGACTTGCCGGCGAGCTGGTACCGATCGCGCCCAGGCCCGAACCCTCGAAGCCGCTGCTGCGCTGCACGGGACGGTCGTGCGACAATCTCGTCATCGAAGCGGTATTTGCCGACCGCGATCCGGTGACCGCCGAGATATTCTCGACCCGCTTCGCCTTCCCGGTCGCCGGACAGGCTCTGGTCGCCGCGCGGCCGCGCACCGCGATCCCGCAATATTCGCCAAACGCCACGATCACGCGCTCGCGCGTCACCCTCTGACCGACTCGCACCGGCTGTGCTATGGGCATGCACAGGCGCCCGGCGTCCAACTCGCCGGACGGCACCACAAAGGAGGGTGTCATGGCGACCAACCCAATGGCTCGCGGCCGAGCCCGAACAGCGGCCAAAATTCCCATCAGAAAAATCACTGGCGACGACCTGCGCCTCGCGCTTCGCCACGGGCTCGATGATTTCCTCGACCTTCGCGGAGACCTGTTCTTCGCCGGGCTGATCTACACGTTGATCGGGCTGGCGGCAGTGGTGATGACCACCAACATGCCGCTGGTGCCCTACTTTGTCCCGCTGGTCGCGGGAGTCGGGTTGCTCGGACCCGTTGCCGCGGTCGGTTTCTATGAGCTCGCCCGCCGCCGCGAGGCCGGGCAGGAGGTCCACTGGTTCAACTTCCTCGACGTGCGCAAGCGGCCGTCGGTCGACGACATGGGCGTCGTCGCCGGGCTGCTGCTCGCGATCTTCTTCGTCTGGCTGCTCGCGGCCGGCGCGCTTTATGCTTTGATCTTCGGCTGGCTGACGCCGCAATCAATTCCGCAGTTCCTAACGATGGTGTTCACCACGCCTCGGGGATGGGCGCTGATCGCCGCGGGCGCGGTGGTCGGCGCGATATTCGGGTGGATCGTGCTCGCCTTGAGTGTGGTGTCGCTGCCGATGCTGGTCGACCGCGACGTCAGCGCCGCCGAGGCTGTATCCGCCTCGTGGCGGGCGGCGCACGCCAACAAGGGCGAAATGATCCGCTGGGGCATGGTGGTCACCGGCTTGCTGGTGCTCGGCTCGATCCCGCTGTTCGTCGGACTCGCCTTCGTCCTGCCGTGGCTCGGCTATTCGACCTGGCACCTCTACACGCGGCTGATCGACCGCGGCCCCGTCCGGCCCGGCTAGTTCGAGGCCCTCCCGAGCACCTTTTCGTCGAGGAAGCGCTCGATGGTCTTCTGCACGTGCGCCTGGCGTCCTTCGCCCGCCGGACGATGGGTCTGGCCTATGTAGAACATCATGTCGAACGGCTTGTCGGCCGCCTGCAATTTGTCGGCGAGCATCGTCGAATTCTGGAAGACGACATTGTCGTCCGACATGCCGTGGATCAGCAGGAAGGGCGCGCGGATGTTGAGTGCATCGTCGAGCGCATCGGACGTCTGATACGGCTTCGGGTCGGTTGCGGGATTGCCAAGGTAACGCTCGGTGTAATGGGTGTCGTACAGCTCCCACTTGGTCACCGGCGCGCCGACCACCGCCGCGGCGTACAACCCCTTCGGCGCCTTCTCGAGCATTTTCAGGCTCATGTAGCCGCCATATGACCAGCCGTAGATGGCGATCTTCCTCGGGTCGACGAACGGCTGCTTCTGGAGCCAGCGCGCGGCGGTCGCCTGGTCCTCGACCTCGACGCTGCCCATCGCGTGATAGATCTGGTCCTCGAAAGCGCGACCGCGGCTGGGCGAGCCGCGGTTGTCGACCTGGAAATAGATCCAGCCCTTGCTCGCCCAATATTGCGCCATCGGGTTCATCCAGGCGCGCCTGACCGTCTGCGAACCCGGCCCGCCATAATGCTCAAAATAGACCGGATATTTGCGTCCCGGCTTCAGCGCCGGAGTAATCATCTCCCAATAGATGGTACTGCCGTCAGTGGCCTTGAGAGTGCCGAACTTCACCGGCCGATGCGCGGCGCGATAGGGCGCGTAAGGGTGGCTT
>JBJMVJ010000120.1:0-12757 GCA_045810685.1 Sphingomonas sp. | reverse complement strand
TCGACCCCGACACCGCCGAGGCCTTCCACGACCAGACGCTGCCGGCCGAAGGCGCGAAGACCGCCCATTTCTGCTCGATGTGCGGCCCCAAATTCTGCTCGATGAAGATCAGCCAGGAAGTGCGAGACTTCGCGCGCCTCAACCCTGCCCCTCTCCCGCATGCGGGAGAGGGCGACTCGCCAGCGGCGAGCGGTGTGAGGGCGGCCGAGAACGCGCCGGACGCAGACGCCGGCATGGCCGAAATGAGCAAGCGCTTCCACGACGAAGGCGGCGAGATCTACGTCCCGGCCACCCAATGAACCACGGAGTACGAACCATGAAAACTATCTGCCTCGCCCTCGCCGCGGCGCTCCTGGCGACCAGCGGCACCGCCGTTGCCCAGAATGCCACCGACGCCCGCTGCATCCTTCTCTCCAACGCGTTCGCAGCCCAGACGAAGGACGCGACCCAGCAGAAGCTCGCGGAAGACACGCTCTATTTCTACCTCGGGCGGATCAGCGGTCAGCCGACCACCGCCCAGATGAAAGCGGTGATGGACGAGCAGGGCAAGACGCTGAACGACACCAACGCCGGCACGCTGATGGGTGATTGCGTCAAGGCCGTCCAGGCGAAGGTTCAGCTGCTCCAGGACATCGCGGTAGCGTCGAAGCCGCAGGCCGCGCCAAAGGGGCGCTAGCGCGTCCCAAGCGAGCACGCGCTCCGCAATCACGGCAGCATGGGATTCTGCTGTCCTACAGCACCCCTTTTGTGATCCAAGCTGGGTGATGCAGCCGCAGCGCCGTTCAGCCGTACCGCACCCCGGCCTCCGCGCTCCCGAATGCGTACAGGGAGCAACCTTAGCAACCTTTCGCGCATCGCTTGGGCCGGAATCGCCGCCCCCGCCGCATCGGCTTTGCCGGGTTTGGCGGTTCGCACGCGCACGCGCACGCGTGGGATCGTGGCCTTTGTGGCGTTTCGGGTCGCCGGTCGAACGCTCCCTGCCATCAATGGATTTCGCTTGGGCCTGCTCGCGGCGCGGCATAGTCTCCCTATCGCAACATCGAGGGGATGAAGCCTTGCCCACGCCCGGTCGCGGCCTGCTTTTGGCTCTGGCGCTGATCTGCCCGGCAGTCGCGCTCGCCGGCGCCGCGGCCCAGGCGCCCCGCATCAGCAAGCCCAGGCCCGCGCCGCCGGGCCTGCCCAATCTTCCGCCGCTGCCGCCCGCCATCTACGACCCGACCCTCTCGGTCGGCGGCGAGGACATCAAGGCACGCCGGGTCGAATCGCGCCTCGGCGTTGACGTGCTCGTCAACGGCCGCGGGCCCTATCATTTCGTCGTCGACAGCGGGGCCGACACCTCGGTCGTCGGCCTGCGCGTCGCGCGCGCGCTGCAACTGCCGCTCGGCACGCCGGCGGTATTGAACGGGATGACCGACCGCAGCCTCGTCGACCGCGTCAAGGTCGATGCCCTGACCCTCGGTCCGACCACGGTCAGGAACCTGCAGCTCCCCGCGCTTCGCGAAGACGACGTAGGCGGCGACGGCCTGCTTGGAATCGATGCGCTGGTTCAGCAGCGGCTGATGATGGATTTCGAAAAGCACCTGATCAAGGTCGAGGACGCGCGTACGCGGTGGGTCTCACTCCCCGGAGAGATCGTGATCACGGCGCGGCGTCAACGCGGGCAATTGATCCTGACCGAGGTCCGCGCGGCCGGCCTCCGGCTCGATGCGGTGATCGACACCGGCTCCGAAGTCACCATCGGCAATCTTGCCCTGCGCGACCAATTGTTCCGCAAGCACCCCGACAGATTCTCGTCGGTCAAGGCGACCGGCGTCACCGGTGTGACGATCGACCTACAGATGGCGAGCATCCCCGACCTTCGACTGGGGCCCGTCGTGATCAACGACGTTCCGATCGCCTTCGCCGACGCTCCTCCCTTCGAAGTTTTCGGCCTTTCCCACGAGCCCGCCTTGCTGCTCGGTACCGACATTCTGGAGGCGTTTCGCCGGGTTTCGCTGGACTTCCGGGCGCGAAAAGTCCGCTTTCAGCTGAGGCGCTGCACGGAGGATAGCTTCGTCATCAGCACGGTGGCCGAGAACACCTTCACGCGCATCTACTCCCAGGGCGGCGCGGAAGTCTGCGCGCGGTAACCAGGAAGTCCCTCTCGGCCCGGCGGCTGAGCGTTGGGCCCGCTGCAAACCATTTGTTCACCGGTCCGGGCTGACAATGGGGGCCGGGGTAAGGATCGCCATGGCCAAAGCAGCTCAAGTCGAAACCGACCGCAGGCGCGTCGAACGGACCGCGCTGCGCCTCACCGCGACCATGCGCGACGGCACCCGCAGCCGGGTCAAGGTCCGGGTGATCGACATGTCGACCCGCGGCTGCCGCATCGAATGCTCGTCGACGCTCGCGGAAGACGCCTGGATCTGGCTCAGCATCGCCGGCCTCGAGACCCAGTTCTGCCGAGTCGTCTGGCATTGCCAGGAGTTCGTCGGGCTCGAGTTCGAAAAGCCGCTCGCCGAGCCGGTATTCGAGCGACTGCTCCACGACCAGCAGGACCTGCCGGAGGCGGCGATCAAGGATTTGCGCGACATTGCCAGCCGCACGCACTGGCTGGCGCGGCAGGCCGACGATACCGACATTGCGATTCTGGCCGAACTCAGCCGCCGCTGCGCGGTTGACGCCGTGGTTGAAGGATTGCGCCGCGGCGAACCCGCCAAGGACAGCAAGAAAAAGGCCTGAGCCGCTCGCCGGCGGCTCCTGCCCTTAAGCCGCTTTCGCTTCTCCGCCGAGGATCCGGCCGACACCGCCAGCGGCCTCGATCTGCTCGGCGAGCGAGCCGCGCGGCAGCTCCTTGTCGAATGCCCAGGCGAGCACCGCCTCGAGCTGTTTGATCGTCATCTCGTCGCACATGCCGTCGAAGGCGAGCTTGACGACCGGCTTCATCGGCGAGCGCAGCTGGATCTTGAGGCCCTGCGCCTCGACGAGCCGGAGATATTCCTCGGGACTATCCTCGGCGTCGAGCGCGAAATCATAGGCGGCGCTGAGGCCTTCGTAGAGCGCGGCATTTGCGCGCAGCTTGGCCATGCGGGCCTCGTCGGCCTTGGCTCGGACTTCGGTAAGCTTATCGTGCAAGACACCCTCCGCTACACGACTGGGTTGTTTGGGCTTTTCGACCGTCGTCGGCTCAGCCGCGGCGGCCACTTCTTCCGGCTCGGGCTCGTCAGCGACGATTTCCTCCGGCTCGACCGGTTGTTCGACCGCAACGGGTTCCTCGGCGACCTCTTCCTCGGGCTCCTCTTCCTTGGAAGCCGGCGCTTCCGGGAGGACCGGCTCGACCTTGACCGACTGGGCATGGAAGCCGGTCAGTCCCGCAAGGCTGTCGAACAGCTTCGAGAAGCCCGGCGCCGCCTTTGCCGCACCCTTGTCGGACTTGGACACCGGCTCTTCCGCTGGCGCCTGTTCTTCCTCGTCGGCTAGCTCTTCCGGCTCGACCGCCGCCTCGGGTTCCTCGACCTCTTCGGCAACCTCGTCGATCGGTTCTTCGACGGGCGTGCTCTCCTCGACGACCGGTTCTTCGGCGACGGGCTCGTCGGGCTCTTCAACCTTGGGCTTCTCGACCGCTTTCGCCCCCTTGGCGGGTACCGTGTCGAGGCTGACGAGGGCATAGACATAGTCAACCCACGCGCCGCCGGCGCTCAGCGGCAGCAGCGTCACCCAACAGCGGGTCGTTCCTGAGGCGTCCGAAAATTCGTCCTCGAATGCGAGGAAATCGCGTGAGATGGCGACGATCGGCAGCTTCTTGCCGATGCAGGCGAGGATCGATGGGCTCGGCGCATCCATGATCCGCTCCGGCCACTCACCGTCGCGCAGCGCCTCGCCCAGGTGGCGGATCTCGGCGTCGTGGCCGCCGCTGATCAGCTCGAGTAGCGCGCTGTTCGGCCCCGCATCGCTAAGCTCGAGAGGGTCGAGGTCGTGGAGCGGAGGGAATTCCTTGTCGCCGCGGATCGACAGCCAATAATTGAGCACGCTCGCATGCTTGCGCCGCTCGGCCGCCTTGATCGTCTTGAACGCGCCGAGCAGCGTCTCTGCTGACGCCTGCTCGCCCGCCTGCATCCCCGTCGAGGGCGCCCCCATGTCCAACTCCGCTTAATTACCCGCGCCTGCTTGTGCGCGCACGGTGCTTAGAAAGGGTTAAGACGAAAATTGCAGCGACACGAAAACCGCCGCTGGGCTCCCCAAGCGGCGGCTTCGTCCTTTCGATTTGAATTGAAGCGTCAGGCGAGCGCGCGCTCCTGTTCCTGCTCGTCAACCATCGCTTCCGGCAATCCGGCGTCCATGTCGACTGGCTCGGCGGTGCCTGCAACCACTTCGCGCTCACGCTTGTCGAAGAAGGCAGCACGCCTCAGGCGGTTCTTGAGCGACACCGACGGGTTGCCCGCGCTCGGACCGCGATAGGCGCGCTCGACCCAGGATTCGCCCGGAAGCCGGTCGTCGTCAGGGTCCCGCTCAACGTGTCCCTCTGACGGCTGCTCACCGCCCCAGGCGAACGCCGACGGAGACGGAGCCACGATCGCTGGTTCGTCGTGGTGGATGGCGGTCTCGTCGCGGACAATCGTCTCGTCGGCGGCCGGTGCATCGACCATTGCCGGCTCGTCGATCCATTCCTCCTCATGACGCCGCCGGCGGCTCATCGCATAGGCCGCGCCGCCAAGAGCGAGCAGCGCCAGTGCGCCGCCGCCGAGCATCAGCTCGGTCTGATCAGGCTGGCGCGCTGGGCGGGCAGCTGCGGTGGTCGCAGGCGGAGACGCAGGCTTGGCGGCCAGGTCCACAACCGGAGCGACATGCGACGTCCTTACCGGAGCAGGCGCCTGAGCCGGCGACGCTGGAGGGGCAGCGGGAGCCGCCGCGCGCGTCGTCACGGTTCGGGTTGCAACCGTCCGTACCGGAGCGGGTGCAGGCTTGGACCTCACGACATGCGCTGTCCGCTTCACCGTCGTGCGGGTAGTCGTGGACGTCGTCCTGTCCGGCACCGCGGCGCTGCTGTCGGTCGTCACCGGAGCGGCGTCGACAGTCGGCGCCGGAGCCGGCGTTGTGACCGGCGCGGGCTCCGTCGAGGGCGGCGGCTGCGGCGCAACTTCTTGGGCGAAGACCGGGGTTGAAGAAAGCGCCAAGGCCGCGGCAATCGCGGGGAGGGCGCTGGCTCGTGCACTAGGCATTCTGGTGGTCGTCATCATGGAGGATCAACCGTCGGCGCCTTGCGCGGGTCGCAGGGTTATCGTCATTGTGCCCGGTAACGCGGACGAGCCGAGCGAACCTCAGATGTATGATATTGCGGTCCTTGCCTTCGTGCAGGGTCGCCGACCGGGTGGCCCGCGCCGGTCAGCCTTGGGACGCGAAAAGGGCGCCCGTCGCCGAGCGCCCTTCGCCTTCAACGCGTGCTCTCGCGTGAAACTATTTCTTGCCCTTGTTCTCGGCCGTGTTCGCGGTCGAATTGGACGCTGCGTTCTTGACTGCCTCGGCCTTGTTCTCGCCTTCGTTCTTGATCGCCGCGGCTTCGTTCTTCGATTCGTTCTTGACCGCGTTGGCCTTGTTCTCGGCGCTGTTCATGATGTTGGTGGCCTGGTTCTCGCCCGCGGCCTCGACATTCTGCGCCTGATTCTCGGCATTTGCCTCGATCGTCGAGGCCTGGTTGTCGGCCGGGCTCTTCTTGTTGCAGGCCGCGAGCGCGACGACCGCTGCGGCGATGATCATGGTGGTGCTGGTTTTCATGCGCTTTCCCTTGTTGTTGCCCATCGAGGGCGAGCGAGAGCGAACTAACGAGCAATCGATGACCGCCGCATTGCAGGAAGATTAACTAGCGCTTGAGTCCCTTCACGGCGGCAAGCGTTTTGGCGACGTGCTGGCTGAAGTCGAGGTCGTCGTGGACCATCGCGATCCTGCCGCTGCGATCGATGACGTAGGATGTGCGAGTCGTCACCCCTGGGTGCGCCGCCCAGGCGACGTCATAGGCCTTCTGGGTTTGGGGCGTTGCGGTGGCGACGGGGAATGCGCTGCGGCACTCCTTGGTCGAGAAATCGTGAAGCGTTTTGAGGTCATCCGCCGACATGCCGATGACCTGCGCCCCGGCCTTCTTGAAGTCGCCGATGGATTCGCTGAACGCATGGGCTTCGGCGGTGCAACCACTCGTGAAGGCCTTGGGGAAGAAATACAGGACCACCGGACCCTTCTTGAGCTGATCGGCAAGGTGGAGCTTGAACTCCTTGCCGCCGACGGCGCCGGTCGTGGTGAAGTCGGGCGCCGCGGCGCCGACCTTGAGCGCGGCGGTGGCAGGGGTCAGTGCGATAGTGGAAGCGGCAAGGGCGAAGAGAAGCTTGCGCATGGGCGGTCTCCTTTGGAATCGGCTGATCCCGTAGGTGGACCGCTTACAACGGCGGGTTCAATTGTGCGAGCGTGCCGGTGCGCCCTAACGGACCGGCGCGAGCAGTCCGGCAAGAACGTAGAACAGGATCATCACCGGACCGGTCACCAGCGTCAGCGCGACAAAACCCAAGCGGACGATGGTCGGATCCACGCCGGTGAAATCGGCGAGCCCGGCGGCGACGCCCATCAGCTTGGCGTCGCCGCGGTTGATCAGGAAGCGTCCATTCATCTTACGTGACCTTGTGAAGTGGGGTTCAGGCGATCGGCAGCGAAGTCGCGGCCGAAACCAACAGAAGCGCGGAAATGAGCGTGCCGGCGAGGATCGTGGCGGTCTCGCGGGCGGAAACGAACGAAGCAAACATTGGTAATCCCCTTGATTGTCTCAGCAGGCCCGACCATCGGGCCCATGCCAATAACAATGCACAGGGCATGCCAATTGAAAAAAGTCGTTGTTTTTCAGTGAATGTCTGATGAGAGCGGTGGAAATTGCCAGCAATCGGCGCCGACTATTGGTGAAAATCACCGCGCCCGTTTAGCTCGAGGTCGTGTCCCCGCCGTCGGGATGGAGCACCTGGGCCGTCATGTAGCTCGAATCCTCGCAGGCGAGGAACAGGAAGGAAGGCGCGACCTCGTTGGGTTGGCCGGGGCGCCCCATCGGCGTGTCCTTGCCGAATTCCGGGATTTTCTCCGGCGGCTGTCCGCCCGACGGGTTGAGCGGCGTCCAGATCGGCCCCGGCGCGACCCCGTTCACGCGGATTCCTTTTTCGACCAGATTCTTGGCCAGCGAGCGGGTGAAGGCGGTAATCGCGCCCTTGGTCGCGCTATAGTCGAGTAAACCGGCCGAGCCCGCGTACATCGTCTCCGACGTGCAGTTGATGATCGCCGATCCCCGCCCGAGATGTTGAAGCGCCGCCTGCGTCAGGAAGAACATCCCAAAAATGTTGGTCTGAAACGTACGACGGAGCTGCTCCTCCGTGATGTCGCGAATGTCCTTGTCGTAATGCTGCTCGCCTGCGTTGTTGACGAGGATGTCGATCGCTCCGAGCTCATTGGCGGTCTGCTGGACAGCGCGCTCGCAGAAGCTCTTGTCGCCGATGTCGCCAGCAATCGTAATCGCCCGGCTCCCTTCTTTCTCGACGATCTTCTTGGTGAAGGCGGCATCGTCGTGCTCGCACAGATACAGGATCGCGATATCGGCGCCTTCGCGGGCGAACAGCGCCGCGACCGCGCGCCCGATGCCGCTGTCGGCGCCGGTGATCAGCGCCACCTTGCCGGCCAGTCGTCCCGAACCGGGGTAGCGCGGGCGCCAGTCGGGCTTGGGTTCGAGCTGGCTTTCGTGTCCGGGAAGCCGATCCTCGTGGATCATCGGTTCCATGACTTCGGACATCGCTTTTACTCCTTGGAGGCGACCCCCATGCCCTCCCGCTCGAATTCTTCGACCGTCACCTCGTGATTATGTTCCGGCGGCGGCAGCTTTTTGCTGTCCTTTCCGCGGCTCTTCGGTTTGGGGCTTCGTCCGGCCACATGCTGCTCCTCGCGGAAGTGAGAACCGACGCGCCTTGTAGCCGGTTCCAGCTGCGCTTGCGACCGGCGAGGGTTTGCGGCGACTGATTCGCACTCCTACCTAAGCAGCATGGCCGCAGAGCAGAACAACCCGGCAAAACCGAGCGGCGGGTTCGCCGCTCTGTGGCGGTTCCTGCCGATGCTGTGGCCCAAGGCGGATCCAGAGCTTAAGGCGCGGGTCGTCGCTGCGGTTCTGCTGGTCCTCGCGGGCAAGGCCGTGACCCTGCTCGGACCTTACGCGCTGAAGCTCGCCGTCGACCGGATGAGCACCCACGCCGGCTTCGCGGTCGTTGCCGGGCTGGTGGTTGCCTACGCCGGCGCGCGCTTCGGCGGCGTGCTGTCCGACAATCTGCGCAACGCCGTATTCGAGAAGGTCGGCCAGGACGCGGCGCGCCGCCTCGCCGCCAAGGTCTTCCGCCACGTCCATGACCTGTCGCTGCGCTTCCACCTCGAGCGCCGCACCGGGTCGCTGACCAAGATCGTCGAGCGAGGCACCAAGAGCATCGACATGATGCTCTATTTCCTGCTGTTCAACATCGGCCCGACGATCATCGAGCTGGCCGCGATCTGCGTGATCTTCTTCGTCAAGTTCGGCGCCGGCCTGGTCGCGGCGACGCTCGCGATCGTCGCCGTCTACATCACCTTCACACGCAAGGTGACCGACTGGCGCTCGCACATCCAGCGCCAGATGAACGACGTCGACAACAAGGCGATCGGCCGTGCGGTCGATTCGCTGCTGAACTACGAGACGGTCAAATACTTTGGCGCCGAGGAGCGCGAGGCCAGGCGTTACGACGAGGCGATCGGCGCCTTCGCCCGCGCGTCGGTGCGCAACGAAGTCTCGCTCGCCTGGCTCAACATCGGCCAGTCGCTGATCACCAATCTGATGATGGCCGGGGCGATGATCTTCACCGTCTGGGGGTGGAGCCGCGGCCGCTTCACGCCAGGCGACGTTGTGTGGATCAACGGCCTTCTGATGCAGCTCTTTCGGCCGCTCGACATGCTGGGCTGGGTCTATCGCTCGATCCGCCAGGGCCTCATCGACATGGAAGCGATGTGGGGCCTGCTCGACACGCGCGCAGAGGTTGTCGACCAGGCCGGCGCTCCGCCCCTGGTGGTCACCTCCGGGGCCATCCGCTTCGACCATGTGCGCTTCGGCTACGATCCGGGCCGGAATATCTTGAGGGACCTCGACCTCGACATTCCGGCGGGGACGAGCTGCGCGATCGTCGGCCCGTCCGGTGCGGGCAAGTCGACCATCGCGCGCCTGCTCTACCGCTTCTACGATCCGTCCGCGGGGCGGATCCTGATCGACGGCCAGGACATCGCGAAGGTGGAGCAGTCGAGCCTCCGCGCCGCGATCGGCATCGTCCCGCAGGATACGGTGCTGTTCAACGACACCATCGGCTACAACATCGGTTACGGCCGCGAGGGCGCGAGCCAGAGCGAGATCGAAGGCGCGGCCCGCGGCGCTGCGATCGATGGCTTCATCGCCATGCTCCCCGACAAATATGAGTCGATGGTCGGCGAGCGCGGGCTCAAGCTTTCAGGCGGCGAGAAACAGCGCGTGGCGATCGCCCGCACGCTACTCAAGAACCCCCCGATCCTGGTCCTCGACGAGGCGACCAGCGCGCTTGACAGCCGAACCGAACAGGCGATCCAGGAGACGCTCGCCGAAATCGCCGAAAGCCGCACGACGATCATGATCGCCCACCGCCTGTCGACCATCGTCGATGCCGATCAGATCGTTGTCCTCGACCAGGGCCGCATCGTGGAGCGCGGCACCCACGACGAGCTGCTCGACCTGGGCGGGCTCTATGCCGAGCTGTGGCAGCGCCAGGCGGCCGAGCAGCTCGCGGTCGAGATTGCGCAAGCTGCGGAGTAGCTGCGGCAGTTCGCCCTGAGGGGGCTGCCTTTCTGGGTCAGCAAGGAACAAGGACAGGGCTTCGACAAGCTCAGCCCGAACGGTATGGCTATTTGATGCAGTCTCCGCAGGACCTCCTCAAAAGCGTCTTCGGCTTCAGCCATTTCCGCGGCGTCCAGGAGACCGTCGTTGAACGGGTGATGGCGGGGCAACACACGCTGGCGGTGATGCCGACCGGCGCCGGCAAGTCTTTGTGCTACCAACTGCCGGCGATCGCGCGGGAGGGGACCGCCCTGGTCATCTCGCCGCTGATCGCGCTGATGCACGACCAGATCCGGAGCGCCGACGCGATCGGGCTGCGCGCGGCTTCGCTTACCTCCGCCGATAGCGACCGCGAGCAGACGCTGGACCGGCTTCGCCGGGGTGAGCTCGACCTGCTCTACGCCGCGCCCGAGCGGGCCACGGGAGAAGCGTTCCGGCGGTTGATCGGCAGCGTCAAGCTCGCGCTGATCGCCATCGATGAAGCGCATTGCGTCAGCGAATGGGGCCACGACTTCCGCCCCGATTATCGGCGGCTGAAGCCGCTGCTCGACGACAGCGCCGACGTGCCGCGGCTGGCACTGACTGCGACCGCCGACGCACGCACGCGTGCCGACATTCTGGCCCAGCTCGGCATCGCGCCGGACGGGCTGGTCATCGCCGGGTTCGACCGGCCCAACATCCGCTACCATGTTCGTCCGCGCGAAGGCATTTCGGCTCAGCTCAAGCTGCTCGCCGCGCAGCAGCCGGGCCCGGGCATCGTCTATGCCGCGAGCCGCGACAAGGCCGAGCGCATTGCAGAGCAGCTCGCCGCCGCGGGGCGGCCGGCGCTTCCCTATCACGCCGGGCTCGAGCCGCAGGTCCGCGCCGGAAACCAGGCCGCGTTCGTCAAATCCGAGGAGATGGTGATCGCCGCCACGGTCGCCTTCGGGATGGGCATCGACAAGCCGGACGTGCGCTTCGTTGCCCATGCCGGAATCCCCAAATCGATCGAAGCTTATTACCAGGAGACCGGTCGTGCCGGGCGCGACGGCGAGCCGGCCGAGGCCTGGCTGTTCTGGTCGGCGGAGGACTTTGCGCTCGCTCGCCGCCGGATTGAGACCGAGGTCGAGCCCGACCGCCGAGCGGGGGAACGCGAGCGCCTGAACGCGCTGGCCGCGCTGGTCGAGGCGCCGACCTGCCGCCGCGCCATCCTGCTCAGGCATTTCGGCGAGGAGCCGCCCGAGCGCTGCGGCAATTGCGACAATTGCCTCGACCCGCCGGCGACGGTCGACGCGACGGAGGTCGCGCGCAAATTGCTGTCCGCCGCATTCCGCACCGAGATGCGGTTCGGAGTCGCGCACCTCGCCGACGTGCTCGCCGGCAACGACAGCGACAAGGTGCGGAGTTTCGGCCATCACCGGCTGTCGGTGTTCGGGGTTGCGAGCACCGAGGAGCTGGCGCTGGTCCGTCCCGTTGCCCGCGCGTTGATCGCGCGCGATGCGCTGTGCGCCGATGCTTATGGCGGCCTCAGCTTCGGGCCGGGGGCGCGGCCGATCCTCAAGGGCGAGCAGCAGCTGACCGTCGCGGTCCCGCCGCCGCGCAAGCGCGGATCGAAAAAGCGTTCCGACGGTCCGGCCGACCCGCTGTTCGACGCGCTGCGCGAAGCGCGGCGGAACCTCGCCGCCGAAGCCGGCGTTCCGCCTTACGTGATCTTCCACGATTCGACGCTGCGCGAAATCGCCGCACAGAAACCCAGCACTCTCAATGATTTGGCTGAGGTTCAGGGAGTCGGAGCGATAAAATTGGAGCGCTACGGAGAGGCGATGCTCGCGGCCTTGTCGAAAGACGGTTGATATTCACGCTTGCGTAAGGCGCCACAGGGTTGGAGAGGCGCCAATCGTTCAATTAGCGTTTCGGGGAGACTTATGATCCGCAAGCTTCTTTTCGCGTCGGCGGCCCTCGCCGTCGTCACTGCCGCGCCATCGATTGCGGCAACCCGCAAGGCTTCGAGCGCCGCGTCGGCGACGTTGTCGGCGTCCAATCCGTTCGCGAGTCCGAGCACGCTGCCGTTCCAGACGCCCGACTTCTCGAAGATCAAGGCCGGCGACTATCTGCCCGCGCTTCTCGCCGGAATGGCCGTGCAAAAGCGCGAGGTCACGGCGATCGCCAACAACCCCGCGCCGCCGACCTTCGACAATACGATCGTAGAACTGGAGCGTTCGGGCCAGCTGCTCGACCGCGTCAATCTCGCGTTCAGCGCCGTCAACAGCGCCAACACCAATGAGGTGCTGCAGGCGACCGACACGAAGACGGCGCCGCTGCTTGCCGCGCACGGCGATTTCATCTTCCTCAACCCCAAGCTGTTCCAGCGGGTGAAGACGCTTCATGACCAGCAAGCGACCCTCAACCTCAACCCCGAGCAGGCCAAGCTGCTCGACGTCTATTACAAGCAGTTCGTGCATGCCGGGGCGCAGCTGCCGCCGGCCAAGCAGGCTCAGCTGAGGGTGCTCAACCAGCGGCTGAGTACGCTGCAGACGGCGTTCAACCAGAAGCTGCTCGCGGCCGCGAAGGCCGGCGCGCTGCACGTCGACGACGCATCCGCGCTGGCGGGCCTGCCGCCGGAGCAGCTCACCGCGGCGCAGGCCGCGGCAAAGGAGCGCAAGGTCCCCGGCTATGTGCTTCCACTGCAGAATACGACGCAGCAGCCGGCGCTGGCCTCCCTGACGCGTCACGACACGCGCCAGAAATTGTTCGAGGCGAGCCTCAACCGCGCCGAGCATGGCGATGCCAACGACACGCGCGCGACGATCAGCGAGATCGCCCAGCTCCGCGCCAGGAAGGCGGCGCTGTTCGGCACCGCGAACTGGGCCGACTACACGCTCTACGACCAGATGGCGAAGAACCGGG
>JBJMVJ010000119.1:0-38510 GCA_045810685.1 Sphingomonas sp. | reverse complement strand
GCGGGTAGAGCGTGCCGTCGGCGAATGGGATGCGCATCGCCTCGGCTTGCGCGCCGTCGAGTTTGCCATTGCCGAAGAAACCGACGTGGACGCAGGCGGTCTGCAGTCCTTCCTCGCAGAACATGCAGCTTCCGTCCGAGTTGGCGAAGGGCATGATGACCACGTCGCCGCGTTTCACGGTGCGGACCTCGCTGCCGACATCCTCGACAACGCCGATCGCCTCGTGCCCCATGCGCTGGCCCTCGACGTTCGGGCCTCCGTTGTAGGGCCAAAGATCGCTGCCGCAGATGCAGGCCCGCGTGACTCTGATCAGCGCGTCGGTCGGTTGCTGGAGGGCCGCGTCGGGTACATTGTCGATCCGGACCTCGTGCGCCGTGGGCATGACGGTTGCGCGCATGTTTAGCTTGCTCCTGCGAGATCGAAATATTGTTCGTCGGTGACATGCTCCATCCAGGTCACCGGCGAGCCGTTCAGCGATTCCTGGATGGCGATGTGGGTCATCGCAGTGGTGTCGGTCGCCCCGTGCCAGTGCTTGTGACTGGGCGGGCACCAGATCACGTCGCCAGCGCGGATTTCGACCCGCTCCTCGCCTTCGCACTGCGTCCAGCCGGTGCCGGCGGTGACGACCAGCGTCTGGCCGAGCGGGTGCGTGTGCCAGGCGGTTCGAGCGCCGGTCTGGAATGTCACGCTGGCAACGCCGATGCGCGAGGGCTCGGGCGGGTTGCTGAAGGGCTCGATCGTGACTTCACCGGTGAACCATTCGGCCGGGCCCTTCTGCAAAGGCCGCGATCCGGCACGCTTCAGTTCCATGTCAGCCTCCCTGGCAGCTATCCGGTCGAGAGATTCGCCGGTGAAAGACGAACGCGAGCCCCGGAACGCGGTGCAGGTTCACGGGGCGGTACAGGTCGGCATGGCAGCGCTTGGCTGCGGTCAGAGTTCCCATGGCCGTTTGTCACGGCTGAACGCGCGGGCCGCTCGCGCGTTGTCGATGCGATGGTCCGTGTTGCTGCCTTGCTTGCGCTCATCGCGGCGCCCGCGCTCGCGCAATCGGCGCGGTCCAGCCTGCAGCCGACGCCTGCCGCGCTGCAGATTTTCGAGCGCGACTGGGTGCTGATGAACTGGGCGCTCAAATATTATGATGCCGACCACGATGTCTTGCTCGAGCCGAGCGAGGCGCAGGCGGCCAGCAATGCGTTCCGCAAACTTGCCGACGTGGATGGCGACGGGCGCGTGACGCCGCAGGAATATCGCGCCGCACGGGCGTTCATCCTCGCCCGCTACTGAGCCCCGCTAGAGTCCGAGCCGCTCCAATACGCGACGGCTGAGCTCGGCGCAGTCGTTTCCCGCGAACGGGAACGTGCCGCTCAGCACGGTGGCGAGTTCGGGCGCCAGCATTTGCTGGAGGCGCCGGCGCCCGCGGAACAGCCGGGTTTTGATCGTGGCTACGGGAACTCCGAGGACTTCGGCGGTATCCTCGCTGCTCATTCCTTCGATCTCGCGCAGCACGAACACAGTCCGGAAAGGCTCGGCAAGCTCGCCGACTGCCTGCTCGAGAAGCTTGCGGATCTGTTCGCGCGCGACGGCAACGTCGGGGCTTTCCGCCTCCGAGCCGCGCATCAGGGCATCGCGATATTGGTCGAGCACGGCGACCCCTTCCTGTTCAAGATGGCGGCGGCGGCGCTGTTCGGCGCGATGCCGGCCGAGCGCCTCGTTGACAACGATACGCGTCACCCACGTGGAAAGAGAGGAGCGGCCCTCGAACGAGCCGATCGCGGCGAATGCGGAGAGATAGGCTGACTGCACCGCTTCCTCCGCGTCGTGCCGAGTCTTGAGGATGCTCCAGGCGGCGCGAAACAGGCGCTGGTTGTTCGCTGCGATGACGTGAGCGATGGCCTCGCGGTCGCGTTCGGCGCAGCGCCGCGCGAGCTCGACATCGCCAAGGGCGCTGTAATCGACCGCCGCTTTGACCCGTGCCCCCATTTAGCTCACTTCACCTGCAGAACGCCGCGCATGCCCGGATGGTAGCGGCAGACGAAGGCTATTGTACCGCTCTTCGTGAACACGGTCTTGCCCTTCGCGCCCGCGGGGAGGTCGACATCGAAACTGTGATCAGCCGCCGTCGCCGAATGGCGCAGAAAGTCGCGGTTGATCCACACGATCGAGTCACCCTTGTGGAGCTGCGCCGGCAGCGGCCCGAACTTCATCTTGTCGATGAATATTGGATAAGCGCGCGGGGCCGCTGCCGCCGATGAGGCGCACAGCAGCAGGGCCCCGCCCGCCGTCACTTGCAGGACGAAATGGCTTAGGCGCATTCCTATTTGAGGTCCTTCGCGACCTGCTCCGCGTGCGCCTGGTGCTCACGGAACAAGGTCAGGCCGGTTTCGAGAAGCGACTTCAGTTCCCCATTCTTGGCGGATGGAATGAGGGTTGATTCGAGGGCGCCGTTCACGGTCTTGTGATAGGCTACTTCATTGTCGACGTACGCGCGATCGTAAGCGCGGCCGCGAAGATGGCTCAGCCGGCGCATTGTCGCGTTCGCGTCTTTCTGCAGCCCCGCGCTGGTCGGGTTGGCTTCCGGCGTGACGTGCAGCTTCTTGACGAGCGCGAGCGCCTTAGCGTTCACCGCCGCGTGATCCCGGATCATCTGCTGGGCAAATGAGCGGACGGCGCGGCTGTGCGAGCGGGCGAGTGCCTGCTTGCCGGCGGCAATGTCGATGGCGTCGGCGGTGTAAGCGATGTGCGCAATTTGAGGATCGGTCGGCGCGGCGGCAAAGGCAGGAGCGGAGACGCCGGCAATCAGCGTGGCGGAGAGCAGAGCGAATTTCGGAAGCATTGAAACATCCCCTCGGAGGAAGGCGCCGCAATTTCGGTACCTGCCTTATTGATGGCGGCGGCAGCCCAAGGTTCCCGATGATCGCAAAAAAGTTCAGTCGCGGAGGCGCCTTACCGGGACCGAGGCTTCGAATCGGGCGGCGCGCTAGTGCCAGGCCCCGATTCAGCGCTGCCAGGCGGGGCCGCGGTATTCCATGTAACGCGCGGTCCTGACCGCCGCCGCGTGGTCGAAATAGAGTTCGGTAATGTGCAGCGCGAGCTCGATGCCGGATGTTTCGCCGCCGCCGTGTAGATCATCGGCGCGCTGTGGACATATGCGCGGTCGCGGATCCACGAAACCTTCGGATATGTCTTCTGGAAGCCATCGACAAAGTCGTGGTGACTGGTCGCCTCCAGCCCGTCGAGCAGGCCCGCCTGCGCGAGCTTGCTTGCGCCGGTGCACACCGACAGGATGAGCTTGCCGCGCGCCGCCATGTCGCGAAGGAATTTCAGATAAGGCTCCGAGTTGCCGCTCTGGGCCGGGACAACCACGATGTCGGCGTCCGGCATGTCGGTGAAGCTGTGGTCAGGAACGATCGTCAGTGTGCCCGCATGGATCGGTTTGCGCGATTCGGAGACGGTGAACGTCTCGAACCCAGTAGCGCCGGGCGTCTGCACCTGGTCGAACACCTGCATCGGGCCGGCAACATCGATCAAGGTCGCGCCTTCGGAAACGACAAAGGCGACCTTCATCACGCCGGAAGGATTGACCGGGAATTTCTTCTCCGGCGCTTCGGCATGCGTGGGCGTGACGGTCGCGCCGACGCTGCCTCCTCCGCACGCCCCTGCAGAGAACGCAATCGCGATTGCCGCAACCATCTTTCGACTGAGCACGAGCCGCCTCCTTGCGTCGACGCGCTTGCTAACAGTAAGTCACCGCGTCACATAGGACATAGATCCGACGATTTAGGACAAGCCGAGATGCACGACCTGTGAAGAATGGAGGCGCTATCGTCATCGTCGGATATGAGGGGAATACGGCGCTCGATCTGGTCGCCGCGGCCGACAGCTTTTACGCAGCGAGCTATTTACATCCGGAGCGGGCGTACCGGGTGATCACCGCCTCGGTAGACGGGCGCGGTTTCCGCTCGGAAGTCGGCCTCCACGTGATGCCCGAGTGCCAGCTCGACAGCATCCAAGCGATCGACACGCTGATCATTCCGGGCGGCGCGGGGCTCCGCAACCCCGCGGTGGCGGCGCCGATCGTCGAATGGATCCGGCGCAACCACCAGCGAATCCGCCGGATTGCGTCGATCTGCACTGGAGCCTTCGCCTTGGCCGGCACGGGACTGCTCGACGGCAAGCGGGCGACTACGCACTGGCGTTTCGCGAACGAGCTAAAGGCGCTGTACCCGAACATCGAATGGGATTCCGACGCGATCTTCGTGCGCGACGGCAAATATTATACATCGGCCGGAGTGACCGCGGGGATCGATCTCGCGCTCGCTCTGATCGAGGAGGATCTCGGGTCGGGCGTCGCACTCGACGTCGCACGCGAGCTGGTCGTTTACGTGAGGCGCCCGGGCGGGCAGCGGCAATATTCGGAGCCGCTTCGCTTTCAGGCCGCGAGCGCTCCCAAGCTGCGCGATCTCGTCGATTTCATCCAGGGGAGCCTTGGCGAAGACCTCAGCGTGGAGCGGCTCGCGGCGAAGGGGAATCTCTCCGTGCGCCAGTTCACGCGGCTGTTCCGCCAGTCACTCGACATGCCGCCCGCGGAGTTCGTCGAGCGCGCGCGGCTCAGCGAAGCGGTGCGGCGGCTGGCGGAAAGCGCGGTTTCGATCGATCGGCTGGCGCAGTCAGTCGGCTATCGCAGCGCCGATGCGTTCAGCCGCGCGTTCACCCGGCGCTTCGGAATTGCGCCAAGCGCGTATCGGGAGCGGTTTTCATCGCGGGCCAGCGCCCCCTAGGCTTACTCGGCGGCCATCTTCTCGTGGAGCAGTTGGGCGCGCATCTGCTCGGTGCGGTCGGCGCGCGCCGCCATTTCGTTCCACGCGGCCTCCGCTCGGAGGCAGCGCTCGCGAACGTTGGGAAGTGTTGCCGACTCTGCCTCGGCCCGCGCCAAAGCGGCGCGGTCAAGGCAGAGCTGGCGGTTGGTCTTGCTGTTGAGCAAAGCGCGGCTGCTTATTCAGGGCTCTCCGCGTCGGCGTCGCCGCCGCTGCTCGCGGGAGCGGCATCATCGGCCGAGCGCAGGTTGACGGCGCTCATCTTGCCCCGGCGATCCTGCTCGAGCTCATACGCTACGCGCTGATTCTCGCGCAGGCTACGCATTCCGGCGCGCTCGACGGCGGTGATGTGGACGAACGCGTCATTGCCGCCCTCGTCCGGCTGGATAAAGCCGTAGCCTTTGGATTCGTTGAAAAATTTTACGGTGCCGATGGGCATAGTCAGTTCCTTCAAGTGCGGCGGGCCGACCGTCGGCCCATCGTCGCTAGGAGCAGCGAAGAGAAGGAATGAAGAGCCGCAAAGCGCTTTAGACCGTCAAATTGCGACTAGTAGCCGCTGCGATATAGCTTTTGCGCCGCCGCTTGTAACCCCCAACGGGCCGAACCGTCGCCCGGCGCAACCTAAGCACACATCGTCGCCGCAGCTGGAAATCCTGCGACAAACGGTGAACGGCCGTAGGAACTCTGATGGTAAACAGACGGTTAAGCCCGCCTATAGTCACCGGCTGCGGCCGAGTTGCGTGTGAAGGGCCACAAAATGAAGATTCGAATCCTTTTCGCCGGCGCGCTTGCTGCGGCGGCCGTCATTGCAAGTCCGGCGTCGGCAGCGACCGTGTCGTGTTCCGACGCAGTCAACCTCTTTACCGGTGCGGCGAGCACCTGTTCCGGTTTCTTCGGAGGCAATCTGCTCAGCAACAGTCCAGCTGACGTGAGCGCCCAGACGGCCGCGCTACAGTCGCTCGGCGTCAATTTCACCAACTTCAACGACTACACGAAAGTGGACCTCGTCGATGGCGCCACCACGCTCGACTTCGGCACGCCCCTTTCCGGTCCGACGGTGATCGGCATCCACTTCGGCAATGGTTCGGGGTTCGGCAATTCGACCGGCTTCTTCACTTTCGATTTCGTTGCGCCGACTCAGAGCATTTCGTTCAACATCCCGGCAGCGTCGGGCGCGGTCCTTTATTCGACAGGAACGGCGACGGTTCCGGAGCCGGCCACCTGGGCGATGATGCTGCTCGGCTTTGCCGGGATCGGCACCTTCATGCGGCGCCGCCGGCGGACACCGCGGCTGCTCCAGATCGCCTGAGCGCGCTCGCTGACCGCGAGCTTCGCGCCCTCGAGCGCTCGGTCATTTGCCTGGTTTGCCGCCGGGCCGCCACTCCGGCGGCCCGGCAGGCTGCTTACTCGATCGGCTCGGCGATCAGCGCCGGCGCGACTTCTGCCGGCTGACCAACCTGCTCGCCGCGGATGAACGCGAGAATGTCCGCATTGATGAGGTCCGGGTGGGTCGTCATGCAGCCGTGCGGCAGGCCCTCGTAGGTCTTGAGCTGCCCGTTCTTGAGCAGCTGCACGGCGAGCGGCGCCGCGTCGGCATAGGGCACGACCTGGTCATCCTTGCTGTGGATCACCAGCACGGGCTGCTCGATCGACTTCAGATCCTCGGTGAAGTCGGTTTCTGAGAAGACCTTGATGCAATCGTAGGCCCCAACCGCGCCGCCCATCATGCCCTGGCGCCACCAGTTGCGGATCAACCCCTCGATCGGGGTGACGCCAGTCCGGTTGAAATTGTAGAAGGGGCCGCTCGCCACATCGAGGTAGAATTGGCTGCGGTTGGCGGCGAGTGCGGCGCGGAAGCCGTCGAACACCTCGATTGGCGTTCCGAGCGGATTCGAGACCTTCTTGACCATCACGGGCGGGATGGCGGAGATGAGGACCGCCTTCGACACTCGGCCAGGCCTCGCGCGAGCGACGTAGCGCGTGACCTCTCCACCGCCGGTCGAATGGCCGACATGGATCGCGCCCTGAAGGTCGAGATGATCGGTCAGTTCGGCAAGGTCGGCGGCATAGGTGTCCATGTCATTGCCGGCATCCGGCTGATCCGAGCGGCCGTGGCCGCGGCGATCATGGGCGATGACCCGGAAACCCTGGCCCCGGAAGAACAGCAGCTGGTTGTCCCAATCGTCCGCGCTGAGCGGCCAGCCGTGGCTGAACACGATCGGTTGGGCGATCTTCGGCCCCCAATCCTTGTAAAAGATGTTGGTGCCGTCTTGGGTGGTGATGAATGGCATGGGGGTGCCCTTCCGCTCAAGAATTCGCCGATCAGCGGGGCCGGCGCCCGGCGGTCGCGATCGGCCGATAAGGAGCGGGCGGGATACTGGTCCGGTCGAACGCTCGGAGTCGTGACGACGCGACCGCCATTACCAGCATCGCGACCGGTTCGGGAAGGGAACGACTCGGCTGCGCCCAACATTCCGTTGTTGGCGATTGGCCGCTTGGTCGATTAGGCATTGGCGCAAAGCATCGACGGCGTGGAGGTGGTGATGAAGTTGGGCATCCTGGCGGCGGCGCTCGCGTCTGTCGTCCCGGCGGCGCTCGCGGCCGCTCCGGTCGATCCGCGCGTCTATGCCGATCTGCACTGGCGCCAGCTCGGCCCCTATCGCGCCGGCTGGGCGTCGGTGATTACCGGCGTTCCGACCAAGCCGGACACGTTCTACTTCGGCGCCGCGGGCGGCGGCGTGTGGCGGACCGACGACGCGGGCCGCACGTGGACGTCGCTGTTCGACAAGGGCCCGAGCTCGGCGATCGGCGCGATCGCGGTGGCGCCGTCGAACCCGGAGGTGATCTACGTGGGCGCAGGCCAGCCGGAACCGCGCTACGACGTCGAAAGCGGGCGCGGCGTTTATCGGTCGAGCGACGGCGGCAAGACGTGGACCGATCTCGGGCTCCACGACACCCGCTACATCGGCGACATCTGGGTCAGTCCGACCGATCCCAATCTCGTGCTGGTTGCTGCGGTCGGCCACTTCTTCGGGCCCAATCCCGAGCGCGGGATCTTCCGGTCGACGGACGGCGGCAAGACCTGGTCGCACGTCCTTGCACCGGGTGAATGGACCGGCGCCGCCGACATCGTCAGCGATCCCGCCAACCCCCAGATCCTGTTCGCCTCGACCTGGGAAGCCCGGCAATGGCCGTGGCAAAGCTATTTCACCGAGATATCCGGTCCCGGAAGTGGCCTCTACCGCTCCGACGACGGCGGGGTTCACTGGCGGCGGGTCACGGGCGAGGGCTGGCCGGCGGGACCGCTCGGGCGGATCAGCCTTGCCGCGACCCGCAAGGGCGGCGCGCTTCGCCTCTATGCGGTGGTCGATTCGAAGACTCATGGTGGCCTGTGGCGCTCGGACGACGGCGCGGCGCATTGGCGGCTCGTCAATCCCGAGAAGGCGTTCGCCAATTATTATTTCAGCCGGGTGATCGTCGATCCCCGCAACCCCGACGTCACCTACATGGTCGGCCAGTCGATGCGCCGCTGCACCGGCGGCGGCGAACATTGCGTGATCTTCCGCGGCAGCCCGGGCGGGGATGACTACCACCAGATCTGGATCAACCCGCTGCATCCCGAGCGGATGGCCGAGGGCTCCGACCAAGGCGCGGCGGTAAGCGTCAACGGCGCGCGCACATGGAGCGACTGGTACAACCAGCCGACGGGGCAGCTCTACCACCTCGCCGCCGACAATCGCTTCCCCTACTGGGTCTATTCCGGTCAGCAGGACAGCGGTACCGTCGCCATCGCCAGCCGCAGCGATTACGGCCAGCTGACCTTGCGCGACTGGCACCCGGTCGGCGGCGACGAGCGCGATTACGACATACCCGATCCGCTCGATCCCAACATCGTCTACGGGTCCGGTCTCGGCGGCCATGTCAGCCGCTGGGACGCGCGCACCGGAACGGTCGCTGACGTATCTGCCTGGCCCGTCTTCGCCTATGGCGCGAGGCCGACGCTCGTGAAGCACCATTTCAATTGGGTGACGCCGCTCGTCGCCTCGCGCGCGGGCGCCCCCGCCCTCTATCTCGGCGGCGAAGTCGTGTTCCGCAGCCTCGACCGCGGCGACCATTGGACGATCATCAGCCCCGACCTTACCGGCAAGACCGCCGGCGCGCAGCGCTGCGGCGGCGACGTCGCAATCGCCGACGCCATGGCCTGCGGCTACGGCACGATCGTTACCATCCAGCCTTCGCCCAAAGCGGCGGGCGAAGTGTGGGTCGGCACCGACACCGGCCTCGTTCAGGTAACCCGCGACGGCGGCGGTCACTGGACGCAGCTGCCGCTGCCGGTGAAGCCGTGGAGCAAGATTTCGAGCATCGATCAGTCGGCGAGCGATCCGGCGACCGCCTACGTCGCGGTCGATGCGCAGCGGCTCGACGATTATTCGCCCCACGTCTTCAAGACCCACGACGGCGGGCGGAGCTGGCAGGCGATCGGCGCCGGCCTGCCGCCCGACCGCGTCGTCAGCGTGGTCCGCGCCGACCCGGTGAGGCCGGGTCTGCTCTACGCCGGTACTGGAACGGGCGCCTTCGTCAGCTTCGACGATGGCGCCAGCTGGCAGCCGCTGCAGCAGAACCTTCCCACCGCATGGGCGCGCGACCTGCTGGTGCACGGCGACGACCTGATCGCTGCGACGCAAGGGCGGGCGATCTGGGTGCTTGGCGACCTTGCGCTGCTCCGGCAGCTGCCAGCCAGCGCGGCGTCCGAGCCGGCGCACTTGTTCACGCCCGCAGCGGCCTATCGCGTGCGCTTCAACAACAACAGGGACACGCCGCTCGCGCCCGAGACTCCGGTCGGCGAGAACCCCCCGCAGGGCGCGATCATCGACTATTGGCTGGGCGCCGCGCCGCGCCAGCCGGTGACGCTCGAAATCCGCAATTCGGCGGGCGAAGTCGTTCGCCGCTTCTCAAGCGCCGACAAGCCCAAGGCGCTCAATGCCGACCGCTATTTCGCCGAGGAATGGACCAGGCCGACGCCAGTGCTCGGCGCGGCGCCGGGGAAGCACCGGTGGATCTGGGACCTGCGCGAGGATCGACCCGCGGCGGTCGAATATAATTACAGCATTGCGGCGGTGTTGGGGACCGACACGCCGCTGCTTCCGGAAGGGCAGCTGGTACCGCCGGGCCGCTACACGGCGGTGCTCGACGTCGACGACCGCGCGCACAGTGCCAGTTTCGACGTGCTTCCCGATCCCCGCGTCAGCGGCGCCGATTATGCCGCTGCCGAGGCGTTCTCGAGGTCGCTTGCGGGACCGATGGCGAAGGCGTGGCGGGGCTATGCCGAGACGGAGGCGGTTCGCAAGGAGCTGGCCAAGCGCATTGCTCGGATCACGGACCCGACGCTCCTGAGCGAGGCGCGCGCCCTCGCGGCAAAGCTCGAGCCGTCCGATGTGCCCAACAGCGGCTTTGCCGGCGAAAGCGGCACGCTGGCAGCGCTGGAGACCGCGGCCGAGGGCAGCGATTTCGCGCCGAGCGCCGCGATGCGCTCTACCGCCGCCGAGACGATCGCCGCGATCGACGCCGAGTGGAACAGGTGGCAGCAGGTGCGCGCCGCCGACCTTGACAGCCTCAATCGCGGGCTCGCGGCGGCCCGCCTCGCGCCGGTGCTGGTGCCCGGTGAGGCCGAGCTGGCGGTCCCCGCGGCAGGCGGGGGCGGCGACCTGCCGTGAGCTGCAGACCCAGCTCTACCTGGTCGGCGCCGGGCCCTGGACTGCAGTGACGAAGGCGTCCGGCCGCAGATAGGTGTGGAACGCGGCCTGGATCTCAGGCGCGGTAAGAGCACTGTACCGCCGGCCAGCGATCAGATCACTGTCGAGCGGCTTGTCTTCGCGCGAATATTGCAGGAGCCGCCCCGCGATTCCGTTGAAGCTCGCTTCGCCGAGAAGCAGCTGGCGAAGCAACATGCCCTTGGCCTGATGCAGCTCGCCTGTCGAGATCGGCGCGTCCGCCATCTCCTTCAGGTCACGAATGATGAGATCGTGCGCCTGCCCGACCTTGTCCGGATCGCACCCATATTGCACCTCAAACCGTCCCCGGTGCCGGTCGAGGTCGAAGCGGCTGTCGACGGTATAGACGAGCCCGCGCTGCTCGCGCAGGTCGCGCGTGAGCCGCGCTGCGTAGAACCCGCCGCTGAGCACCAGATTCCCGGTGTTGAGCGCGTATCGGGCCTCGCTGTGATTATCGACCGCAACCTGCTCGGCCATTGTCACGGAATCCTGCAGCGCCGTCGCTGCAGGCGTATTGAACTGGCTTGCGGCGGCGTTGGGCGGCACCGCCGGATAGTCCGTCTCCGGCTTCGGCCCGCTCGCCTTCCACTCGCCGAACGTCTGCTCGACCACCTTGCGCGCCTGGGCGGGCGTGACGTTGCCGACGATGACGATCGTCGTCACATCGGGCCGGTAGACGCGGGCATAATAGTTCTGGACGTCCGCGAGGGTCAGGCCGCCGACGCTTTTCGGAGTCGCGAAGCGCAGCTGAGGATCCTTGGCCGGGAGCAGCGCCTTGCCGAGCGCGATCTCGGTGAGGAAGTCCGGTGACTGGAGCGATCCCGCGGCGGCGGCGGCCTCGCGCTGGCGGATCACCTCAAACGCCGCCTGCGGCATCGCCGGGTGCAGTTCATTGTCGGCGAGCAGCCGCATGCCCGCTGCGAAGCTGGCGGCGGGCACGGAGAGGGAAAAGGTTTCGCCCGCCTCTTCATGGGCGCTGATGGCATCGAGCGCCGCCTCGAAGTGAAGTCGGTCGAGATGAGCCGTGCCGAAGGCGAACATGCCGCCGAGCACGTCCGCTACGCCTTCCTGATTCGCCGGGGCTTCCAGGTCCTGGTTGGTCTTCACCTGGCCGAACACCTCGACGGTCTTGCTGACCGTCTCCGGCTGCACGATTACGCGCAGGCCGTTGGGCAGCCTGAAGTCCGCGGGGTGAATGGCCGACTGCGGGCTGGGAATTTTCGCAAAGGCGGACTGTGCCCAAGTTGGCAGTATCACCGGACCATTCGGCTGGCCGGAGAAGGTCTCCGCGCCGCCGAAACCCTTGCTGCTTGTCGGCTGACCGGAGTTCTGAGGGGTCAGGATCGCAGTGATCGCGTGATTGGGATCGAAGATCTGTTTGGCGAGCGCGTCGACCTCCGCCGGCGTGACCGCTGCGATAGCCGCTTTCACCGCGTCGGGCGAAGTCTGGTCCGCAAAGGCGAGCGCGTGGGACCAGGCATTGGCCAAGCCGTCGACCGAGTTCTTCTCATATTCAAGGTCGGCGATCGCCCGTCGCTTGGCCGCTTCGACCAGCTCGGCGGGAATGCCGCTCGTGGCGGCCTGGGCCAGAATGCCGCGCATGCTTTCCACGACGCCGTCCGGCTTGCCGTCGCGCGGGTAGACCCCGACCGCGTAACCGAAACCGCCTTGCGGCAAGAAGTCACCGGTAAAGCCGCCGAACAGGGCCTTGCCGGTCAAGCCCATTTCGAACAATTGACCGCGCTTCGAGCCCATCGCCTGAGACAGCACCAGAGCGGCCGGGTAATCGCGATCGTGCAGACTGGGCATTCGATACGCGATGAGCGCGAGACCATAAGGAAAGTCGGACGGGAACGTCAGCGTTCGCGCCTCGACCGGCTGGAGCGAGAAGGCCGGCCGCGCTGGAAGTTTCTTGGCCTGGATTGCCGAGAACAGCGCACGCACCTTCGCGAGCGTCGACTTCGGGTCGACGTTGCCGGCGATCACAAGAATCGCGTTGTTCGGCGCGTACCAGGTCTCGTGAAAGCGTTTCAGGTCGGCGGCGGTGGTTTTGTCGAACGAGGGCCGAGTGCCAAGCGGGGTGTGGGCATAGGGGGTTCCCGCGAACAGGCTCGACCGCAGTTCCGTGTAAAATTTGAACGTCGGATTGGAGAGATCGCGCGACACCTCCTGCTCGATCGCGCCGCGTTCCTGCGCCCACTCCTGCGGCGCCATATCGACCCCGCGCATCCGGATGGCGTGAATGTGAAGCGCGATGTCCAGATCCTGCGCCGGTACGGTGAAATAGTATTGCGTCACGCTCTCATTGGTGTCGGCGTTGAACTGCCCGCCCATGTTGGCGGCGAGCGCGGAGATCTGGTCCTTGTTGAGGCCAGGGCTGCCACGGAACATCATGTGCTCGACGGCGTGTGCGGTGCCGGGAAGCCCCTCGGGCGCCTCGTTCGAGCCGGCGAGGTAATTCATTTCGGTGGTTACGACGGGAGCGAGCGTATCACGGATGATCACCACTCGCAGGCCGTTTGCCAATGTCGCGCGGGTAACATCCGCGACCACGCCGGGGCGCGCGCTTGCTGCCCATGCCGGCGACGCCGGCGCCACTGCCGAGGACAGCAACAACGCGCCCACGCATGCGATCGGCAGCCGAAGATGACGCTTTGCAAATCGACCCAGGCGCATCATCTTCCTTTCACGCAACTTCTTCCGAGTTGATGGGCTGTAACCCGGCTGTCAATGCTCGGTGGCACCGTAGCCAACAGCATTGATGGGCATCGCGCAGGCTAACGCAATACCCTGGTTACGTGGCCCATCTTGCGGCCCGGGCGAGCCTCGCCCTTGCCGTAGATGTGCACATGTGCGCCGCGTTCGGCCATGAGTTCGGGCCACCGCTCGACATCGGCGCCGATCAGATTTTCCATGACGGCACGGCCGCGTGTGAGGCCCGTCACGCCCGGCGGTAGGTCGCAGATCGCCCGGATGTGCTGCTCGAACTGTGAGGTCACCGCACCCTCGATCGTCCAGTGGCCGCTGTTGTGCACGCGCGGAGCGATCTCGTTGATCAGCGGACCCTCGGCACTGGCGAAAAACTCAACCGTAAGCACGCCGACGTGATCGAGCGCCTCGGCGATGCGGAGCGCCGCCTCGCGCGCCTCCGTCAGCTGGACGGCAACGCGGTCGCTACACGGCACGCTCGAGCGGCGGAGAATGCCTTCGCGATGCTCGTTCTCAGGCGAGTCCCAGAAAGCGTGCCGGCCGTTCGCCCAGCGCGCGAGAATGACCGAGAATTCGGCGAAGAAGCCAACTCCGGTTTCGGCGACGGCCGGCTCCTCGCCGATCGCTCGCCATGCTTCGGCCGAGTCCGCTTGGGCGCGGATCCATGATTGACCCTTGCCGTCGTAACCGTAGCGCCGCGTCTTGAGGACGACAGGCGTGCCGAGTTCCCCCAGCGCGGCCTCCACATCCCCACGCGACGAAACGATCCGCCACGGCGCGACTCGCCCCCCGCATTGCTCGATGAACTCCTTTTCGGTCGCTCGGTCCTGGGCGATGGCGAGAGATCGAATGCCCGGGCGGAGCTTGTCGGCGAGGGCAATCAGCGACTCGACCGGCAAATTCTCGAACTCGTAAGTGGCTACGTCGACGGTCGTGCCGAAGCGCTCGAGGGCAGCAATGTCTTCGAACGGCGCGCACGTGACAGCAGACGCGACGTCGCTCGCGCACGAATGATCGTGCGGGTCGAAGATGTGGCACTTGTAGCCGAGCTGTGCCGCGGCGACCGACAGCATGCGCCCGAGCTGGCCGCCGCCGATGATTCCGATCGTCGAGCCGGGAGGGATCATTCCGGCGCTTCGGCCACCGATCCGGTCTGCGCCTCCCGCCATGCCCCAAGTCGGTCGGCGAGTGCCGCGTCCTGGTTCGCCAGGATCGCCGCGGCAAGCAAGGCGGCGTTGATCGCGCCCGGCTTGCCGATCGCCAGCGTCCCGACAGGCACGCCCGCGGGCATCTGGACGATCGAGAGCAGGCTATCCATGCCCTTGAGCGCCTGGCTCTCGACCGGCACGCCGAGCACCGGAAGCTCGGTCATCGAGGCGGTCATGCCCGGAAGGTGCGCCGCGCCGCCCGCGCCGGCGATGATCAGCTTGAGCCCGCGCGTCTTGGCCGAATGAGCATAGTCGTAGAGCCGCTTCGGCGTGCGGTGCGCCGAGACGATCTTGGTCTCGTGCGGGACGCCGAGCTGGTCGAGCAGGTCGGCTGCGTGGCGCATGGTTTCCCAGTCGGAGCTGCTGCCCATGATGATGCCGACCAGCGGCTCCGTCATTGTCCCGCCTTGGATCAGTTGTAGGAAGCGGCATCGTTTAAGGAGCCGATTCTGGCTACGCAATCGGAGCTTTCCGGCAACGACTCGCGTTGAATCGTACGAGCGAGGAAATTCTCGCGTTTTCAGGTGTCTAGAATCGCGCTATGGCAAGCTTACAGACAAGAGCAAGGCTCAGGGGCAATGTCTGATCATGTAAGCGACGTCGTCGACGTCGAGGATCGCCAGCGGCTGATCGAAGAGATCAGTCTATTGAGGGGCACGGTAGCGCGCTTGCAGGAGCGCGTGGAGCAGCTCGACCAGCTCGCGCACCAAGATTCGCTGATCAACCTGCCAAACAGACGCGGCTTCATGCGCGAACTCGAGCGGCTGATCTCGCGCGTCGATCGCTACGGAATCGACGCCGCGATGCTGTTCGTGGACCTCGATGGCTTGAAAATCATCAACGACACCTTCGGCCACCGCACCGGCGACGAGGCCCTGATCCTGGTGGCAGGCCTCCTCGCCAAGGGTGTGCGGCACAGCGATGTAGTGGCGCGGATCGGCGGCGACGAGTTTGGCGTCCTCCTCGAAGCGTCGGACGAGAATGACGCGCACGAGACCGCCACCCGCCTGGTCGACCAGATCTGCGCATGTGAGTTCACGCACGACGGCGAAGTGCTGCCCCTGAGCGTCGCGATCGGTGTCGGGATGATCGATGCGCTCGACACGGCGGAAGCGGTGATGGAGCGCGCCGACGAGGCGATGTACCGGCGTAAGGCCGCGGCTTAGTTCCTCGTCATTGCGAGCGCAGCGAAGCAATCCAGTCTGGATTGCCGCGTCGCCTACGGCTCCTCGCAATGACAGTTTAGGGTTCGCCCAGATAGTAGCGCCGGATCACCGAGAGGTCGTCCGCCAGTTCGTAGACGATCGGCTTCCCCGTCGGAATCTCCAGTCCGACAATCTCGTCGTCGCTGATGTTCGACAGATATTTGATGATGCCGCGCAGGCTATTGCCGTGGGCGGCGACAAGCACCCGCTTGCCGCTTGCGAGCGCCGGGGCAATCTCCTGCTCATAATAAGGGACGGCGCGTGCGATCGTGTCCTTGAGGCTCTCGGTGCGCGGCACCTCGACCCCGGCGTAGCGGCGGTCGCGGCTGACGTTCCACGGACTGTCCGGCTCGAGCGGCGGCGGCGGGATGTCGTAGGAGCGGCGCCAGATTTTGACCTGTTCGGCACCGACCTTGTCGATCATCTCCTGCTTGTTGAGCCCGGTGAGGCCGCCGTAGTGCCGCTCGTTGAGGCGCCAGTCCTTGGTGACCGGCAGCCACAGCCGATCCATCTCGTGCAGCGCGAGGTGGAGCGTGCGGATCGCGCGGGTGAGAAGGCTCGTGAAGCAGCAGTCGAAGTCGACGCCCTTGTCGCGCATCAGGCTGCCGGCGCTGCGGGCTTCCGCGATGCCTTTGTCGCTGAGGTCGACGTCCCACCAGCCGGTGAAGCGGTTTTCCAGGTTCCACTGCGACTGCCCGTGTCGCAGGAGGACCAATGTCCGCATCAGGCGGTGACTTTCTCGCGCTTCGCCTGCCCGCGCTCGGCCTGGGCCGCCTTGAGCTCGGGCAGGATGGCGTGGAGCGCGTCAAGACAGGCGCAGGCCAGATATTTGGAGCGCTGCGGCGACCAGCCATAAACCTCGTCAGGCAGGTCGAAATTGTCCTTGAAGGGCATTTCGAGCGTCATCGAGACGCAGCCATAGCGCTCGGCGAGCTGGGTTGTGGACATCGACATGTTTGCTTCGCCGGGCTTGGGAATTTCATAGCCCTGGCTGCGCTGGAAATCGGGCGAGAGCCTTTCGAGCGTCTCGCTGAACAGGTTGAACAGCCGAAGCTGCCCATCCTTCAATGATGGAATGCCTTCGAAGCCCGCGAGGAAATTCGCAGGGATCGCCTCGTCGCCGTGGACGTCCATCGCGAAGTCGGGCGGCACCTCGTCCATTGCATTGCGGACGCACAGCACTTCGGGACTCTTTTCGGGCGACGGTGCGTGCCACTCGCGGTTCAGGTTCACGCCCACGGCATTGGTGCGCAGATGGCCGCGGCGCGAGCCGTCCGGGTTCATGTTGGGGACGATGCGGAAGGTGCATTCGCGGCGCAGGATCCGCGCGACCGGATCGTCCTCCTCCGCCAGCTTCTCGAGCGCGCCTTCCATCCACCATTCGGCCATGGTCTCGCCCGGATGCTGGCGCGCGTAGAGCCAGACGTTGAGCGGTCCTTCGCCGATCTGCAGGCAGTCGATGTCCTGCCCGTCGAGGCTCTTTCCCAGCGAGCGATAGCCGACGCCCGCAAGTCCCGCCGCCTGGGTGACGAGGTCATGGTGGCGCTCCATCGAATAAGGCGCGAAATAAGCGATCCAGACCGGGTCCTGCGGCGGCGTCAGTTTGATCGTCAGCACGCCCGCGGCATAGCTGGTCTCCGAGACCCGCACCCACTCCTCGCGGTCGAGCGACATAACCGCCTTATAGTCGGGCCAGCCATGCGGGTAGGCCGAAGCCCCGCAATTGGTGATGCGCAAAGTGACCTCGCGCCCGGCGCCGCCGGCGACGCGAAAATAGAACCATTGGTAGAAATCGCTCATGTGATCGTGGACGATCTCCAGGTCGGCGCTGTCGCCGTCCTGGCGGGTGACGCGGATATTGCCGGCGTCGAACGAACTGGAAATCGACAGGGTCATGGTTCTACTCGGCTGAGGTGGAATTCGGGCGGCTGATAGAGCGGCGCTGCCAATCAGGCAAACGGGCGGAGTGGCGATCAGGCGCGGGTAATCTCGGCACGGGACGACAAGGGCGTTCCGGCGCTTAGCTGCTGGGGGTGACTAGCAGTCCTGAGTCGATCGGGCGCGGAACCCTTCGGGTTGTTGTCAGTGCTCTGCACGACCGGTTTGCGAACGCGGATGCCGCGCCTTAGAACGCAGCCGAGAGCACTTGAGGAGCACGGTTTGGAAGGCGCTCGTTCTGCAGGGGCCTGGAAGACCCGCTACACGCCGATTGCTGATTGGGACCGCATGTTTGCGGAAGGAGAGTGGGACTATCTGGATAGTCTCGGCGAAGCTGCACGTTATGCGCTGATCGCTGGATATATTCACCGGCGCCCACCGCCGATCAGTGTCCTGGATGTCGGCTGCGGCGCCGGTATTTTGCTGCGTTACCTCGATCACTCGCGCGTGAGATATTCAGGCATCGATCTCTCGTCCGCCGCGATTGAGCAGGCGCGTGCGCGTTTCCCCGGAGCCGAGTTCAACGCTTTGGATGTTTCAGACTACGCCCCGCCCGGAGAAGCGTTCGGTGTTGTCGTGTTCAATGAGGTGCTGCCTCACATTGACGATCCGCTGGGAGAACTCGCGCGCTACCTTGAGTATTTGCGGCCGAACGGGATTGTCGTGATTTCCACATATCAGAACCCCAATCCACGATCGAATGCCGCGATGTTCTCCCAGTTGCTCGATGCCGCCATCGCCGACGGGGAGTTCAAGAGCTTGGCCGGGTGCCAAGTGGTTACTTCGGAAAAGGGGCTGAAGTGGCGCATCGACGTGATTGCAGCAGAACGCAGCGTTGATGACGAATACTGATTTTCGGCCGCTCATCGCCGAGTTGGACAATTGGTCTACCGAGCCAGCTCCAGCCACATTCTGGTGGCGCGATGACGACGCGGTCGCACCTTCCAATGAATTGGACAGCTTACTCGATATTGCGCATGGCCGCCCGCTCGCTCTTGCTACCGTTCCGTTCTACGCGAGCGAAGCGCTCTCCAGGAGGATAGCAAACGAACCTAACGTGACGATATTCCAGCATGGGTGGAAACATCAAAACCATGCGGCAGAAGGACCGAATAGCGAATATCCACCGGGGCGTCCGACGGATATTGTCGCGCGGGAGATTAGTGATGGCAGCGCAAAGCTCTCGGAGTTGTTCGGCGGTCAGTTCGCACCAGTATTTACACCGCCTTGGCACGGATTCGACCGCGCATATCTGGGGCTTTTGATGGCCGCCGGGCTGAAGGGGCTATCATCAAAGGGCCGTCGCGCGGCTGCTGCAGACGCTGGGGTCGTCCAGAACAACATCCATTGCATTCCGATCGAATGGTCAACGCCGCCCGGGTTTGGCAATCCTGCGCGGTATATTGGGCAGCTCGTCAACCATTTGAAGCGCCGGCGGAGCGGAAACGATCGCGAGGAAGGTACGGGAATTCTAACGCATCACTTGGTCCAGACGCGGGAAAGCCTCGAATTCGTCCGAGGCGTGTTGGATGTGATCACGACGCACGCTAACGCCAAGCTAGTTCATCCGTGCGACTTGTTCTTTGGAGACTATGCAGGGTTGTCCGATGTTGACCTCATGACAGTTCGAAGGGCTCCAATCTCTCCTTCGACAACGGTGTAATTCAGAGGGCAATCTGGAAACGATGCATATTCAGCGAACCCAGCCTCATTACTCCAATGAGAAATCGCCGGCGAGGAGGTCCTGCTATAGTTCGTTGACCCAGGATGTGATGCGTACCAGTCCAGGTGTCTAGCCTCAAAAGGATGATACAAGCGGATTCCCGCTTTTAGTCTCCGGAAGACCGAGCCGGGGCGATGAACGGCAAAAGTCGTGTCAATCCTGTGCTTCAAGTAAGCAACATTTCCAACGCTCAGGTTCGCCCATTCCGGTTCTCTGCCCCAGAATTGTGAGATGTGCCGCGCCATTACCCGGTTGAACAAAGGATAGGACTTCGGGATGTCAGTGATCCTGAGCATCGGGCCGACGCACTCTACGTCTTTGAACATGTCCAGAACCTCGATGTACACCCGAAGAGCATCTGCGCGCGCGATAGAAAGATCAATGTCGCAATCGGTTACGACATAGGGTCCACCATGCCCAGTCTCCCTTGCATGCCTGCGTACGGACAATTCAACATTGTTCAGGTCGTCCGGCTGATGAATTGGCTCGTACCGGTAGATCTTAACGCCAGCTGATGAAAACTCTCTGAGGAGTTCCAGAGTTGCTGGTTCGTCGCTGCCATTGTCGTGAATGATTATTTCGACGGGAATGTTCTGCGCACGGTAGGACTTTATCGTTCGATTCAGATACTCGCCCCGGTTGAACGAGATCACGAAGATAGGAACGGGTTTAAGTTCTCGATCGACTGTTCGCATCATGGCTTCTCTGGCTCACCCCGCCAAAGCTATTTGCCAGGCACGGCACCGACTTTGTGAAATTCATCAAGTCGACGTCCTGCCCGAAAGCGCCTTCGATAGCGATGTCCGGGACAGTCTCGCGATCACTTCCAGGATAGTCGGCATCGTAATGGCGGCAAGGGACGCGGAAACGCGACATCCACTGGTCAGCGCGTCCGGCTGGCATTCGTCTTATACGTTCGCTAGCGCCCGCTGATGGCCTCGGTCCCAGTCCTCGTCACCGGCGGAGCCGGCTATATCGGCAGCCATGCCGTCCTCGCGCTCAAGGACGCCGGTTGGCGCGTCGCCGTCATCGACGATCTGTCCAGCGGAACGCGCGACGCAGTTCCCGAAGACGTGCCCTTCTATCAAGGGTCGATCGCCGAGCGTGTTCTCGTGGATTCAATCATCGACGAGCTGGGGATCGGCGCGATCATGCATTTCGCCGGTTCTATCGTCGTTCCTGAGTCGATTGAGAAACCGCTTGAATATTATGCCAACAACACGCTCGGCAGCCACGCGTTGATCAGCGCAGCAGTGGACGCGGGCGTGAAGCATATTCTCTTCTCGTCCACCGCGGCGGTCTATGGCGCCCCGGACCGCGTGCCGATCGCCGAGGACGACTTGAAGCTGCCAATCAATCCCTACGGCGCGTCCAAGCTGATGACCGAGCGGATGCTCGAGGACGCGTCGGCGGCGTATCCGTTCAACTATGGTGCGCTGCGCTACTTCAACGTCGCCGGTGCGGATCCCAAAGGTCGCGCGGGCCAGAGGGGCAAAGGTTCGACCCACCTCATCAAGGTCGCCGTCGAGGCGGCGGTGGGCAAGCGCGACCATGTTGCTGTGTACGGCACCGACTATGCAACGCCCGACGGGACTTGCATCCGTGACTATATCCACGTCAGCGACCTTGCCGCGGCGCACGTCGCGGCGCTCGACTGGCTCACCCGGCACCCGGGAGAAAACCTGGTCCTCAACTGCGGTTACGGGCACGGCCTGTCCGTCCTTGAAGTGCTGGACGCGGTCGATCGCGCCAGCGGGGCACCGCTCAGACGGGTGATCGAAGGCCGGCGCGCGGGCGACCCGCCGGCGCTCGTCGCCGGGAATGCACGGCTTCTCCAAACGCTGGACTGGCGGCCCGCGCTTGCCGACATCGACCGGATCGTCGGGGATGCGCTGGCGTGGGAGCGGAAGCTGCTCGAGCGGAGCGCCGCCTAGTTCTGCCGCACCAGCACCGTGGTGGGACTGCCGAGATGCTCGGCGAGTGCGTCGACGCAGCTCATATGATCTTCGCGCTGCTTGGCCATGGCCAGCAGGTTCGGATGGGCGCGGAGCCGGTAGCCGCTGCTCGCGAGACGTTGCATCAGCTGCTCGAGCTCGGCCTCAGAGGTGGTCACGTCTTTGGGTTGAAGCCGAGCCATTTGGGCCAAGTCTCTCGCCATCCGGGCGCCTTCCTCGCGCAGCAGCACTGCGGGCCCATAGAGCCCCTCATCGTCGATGAGGTGCTCAGCAATGAGGGCGAGGTCGAGAATCGTGCCAAGTGCCGCCGGCCAGCCGGCCCCGGTCGAGGTCGACTTGAAATAGGTGAGCGACGGGTGGGCGCTGTGGCTTTGCCTGACCGTGGCGCACCAATTGCGCGCTTCCTGCAGGTCCGCGGGAATCGCGGCTTCGTTGTGGATCGCGCCGAAGCGTTCGAGCAGGGTCAGCGCCGACGGCGGGTCCCCGGCCGAGGTGTTCAGTTTGATGATGCCGGTGTCGCGCCGGGTGATGCTGCTCTGAACTTCGAGCAAGTAGGTTACCGCCATGGTCATGACGGCAAGGCCGCAGAAGCCGGCAGCGAGAATGATCCAGCGCGCTGCGCCATAGGGATAATGGCCGCTGAGTCCGACCGTCACGAGCGCGGTCCCAGCCTGGTAGACGGCATCGCCAAAGCTTCCGATCGAAGGCCGGAAGGCGGCGCGAGCCGCGAATGCCATGAGGCCGAAGGCGAGCGCGAGCAGGCTCATCCATATGCTGAACGAGCTGACGAGGACGAGAGGGGCGAACGTGCTGGAAATGCCCCGTTTCGGACCGCGCGCCAGCTTGTAGAGCGCCAGCAGGATGATCCCGACACGGCGCGTGACCTGGAGCGAGGCACGGCTCCCGCCCGGGACGACGACGGTGTCGAATACGTCGCGCAGCGTCAGCCATGCGAGCACAACGCCCGCGAGGAACAGGATCAGGTCGAGCGCCACCGGTGCAGAACGAGGAAACGGCCGTTAAGTGCCCGCGGACAGCCGCACGCCTTGACTTGGCGGGGCCCTCTCTCTAGGTGGGCCGCCGGTTCTTGGACCATTCCGAACAACCAGAAATTGCAGAACGAGGCAGGCGCCCGGCCATGAAGATTCGTAACAGCTTGAAGTCGCTCAAGGCGCGCCACCGGGACTGCCGCGTCATCCGCCGCCGCGGCCGGACCTACGTCATCAACAAGACGAACCGCCGCTTCAAGGCAAGGCAAGGCTAAATAGCAACGCGCTCGCCGGCGACGGACACGGAGCGGGCCCAGTCGAGCGGCCTTGCCGCTCTCCTTTCGGATTACCGACGTTTTGCCGGCACCCGCCTGTGGCTGGTGCTCGCGCTGATGGTCCTCGGCGCGCTGGCCGAGGGCTTCGGCCTGCTGATGATCGTGCCGCTGGCGACGATCGCAATTCGCGGCGCCGATTCCACCTACTTAAGGTTCGCACCGTGGCTGGCGTCATCGTCCGAGGGACGGCGCTTCATGCTCGCGCTGGCGCTGTTCCTTGGAGCGATGGGGGCCCGCTCGTTACTGCTGTTTACGCGCGACGTCCTGCTCGCCCAGCTTCACAACCGTTATGACGCGAGCCTTCGCCTGCGCGCGGCGGCAACGCTGGCCCGGCGCGGGTGGCCGTTCGCCAGCCGTATCGGACAGGCCGGGATGCAGTCGCTGCTGCTGAACGACGTGCCCCGCGCGAGTGACGCAATCGGCTTCGTCCAGCAGATGGCGGTCGGCGCGACGATGCTCGGCGTGCAGCTCGCCCTCACCTTCTTCCTCTCGCCTGCCCTGACCATGGTCGCGGTTGCATTCCTCGGCATCGGTTCGCTCATCTCGCTGCGCTTCACGCGCCGCGGCGTGCGGAGCGGCCTCGCGATCGCTGATGCGATGGAGGACAGCGCCGATTCGGGGTTTCGGCTGCATGCCGGCCTCAAGGCCGCACTGGCCCAAGGCACGGTGCCTGCATTCCTCGCCGAATATCGTTCAACTCTCAGCTCGGCGGTCGGGCACTTCACACGCTTCGCCCGCGACTATGCGGTGGCGCAGCAGGCGGCGGCATTCGGAGCCGCGATGGCCGCAGCGGTACTCCTGTTCGTCGGCGTGCGCCTGCTCGCTTTGCCGTTTCCAATACTGATCGCGAGCCTGGTCCTATTCGCACGAATGAGCGGGCCGGCGCAGCAGCTTCAGAGCAGCGCGGTGCGCACGGCGGCCTATGTGCCGGCATTCGCGGCGATCGAGCGGCGCCTCGGCTCACTTGAACCAACGGTAGCTGAGCATGTGCCGCACCAGCCGCTCGAGTGGGACCGGGTTGAGCTCGAGGCGGTCAGCTTCGAGCATCAGCCGGGGCTGGGGGTCACCGATGCTTCGCTCGAGCTTAAACGGGGTGAGTGGTTCGGGATTGGAGGCGCCTCCGGAGCGGGCAAGACCACGCTTCTCGACCTGGTTGCGGGCCTGCTCGTACCGGACAGCGGCAGGCTGACCGTCGACAACCACCCGCTTGAGGGCGAGACGCTCGAGCGCTGGCGCGCCGCGATCGCTTACGTCGGCCAGGAAGGGGCCGTGTTCAACGACACGGTCCGCGGCAACCTGCTTGCGGAAGGCGCGCGCGCGGACGAGGTTGATCTGTGGCAGGCGCTCGAAACGGTCGGCTTGGGACAGAGAATCCGCGCCTTCGCCGCGGGCCTGAACGAGAGCGTCGGGGACCGTGGGAGCTTGCTGTCCGGCGGCGAGCGCCAGCGGCTGGTGATCGCCCGCGCGCTGCTCAGGCGGCCGCGCCTGCTGATCCTCGACGAGGCAACGGCTGCGCTGGACGCGGACAGCGAGGCAAGGATGATCGAACGACTGAAGGCGGCCGAGCCGCGACCCGCCGCGCTGGTCGTCGCCCATCGAGAGTCCACGCTTCACCATTGCGATTCGGTCGCGCTGATCCAACATGGCCGTGTACACCTCGTCGACTAGAGGCACTTGCGCCTGCGAAACGACTTCAGGGCTGGTTCACGCTCGAGGTGCAAAGACGCGCATGAGGAGACGTGTGATGAAGTTGGCTCGAAGGGCCCTGTTGGTCAGTGCCGCCGCTCTCGGCGTGGCCGGGATCGCGTCCGCGGCCTTCGCCCAGGCTCAGGAAACACCGAAGAACTGGAGCTACACGATCGACAAGAACGGCCAGCGAGTCCCCAAGAGCACCCGCGTCACCAAAGCCGACGGAAGCTGGCGCGAAGAGGTCCGGCAGGGCAATTGCGTGACCGTCAAGGAACGCTCGGCAACCGGCGAGTACAGGGAAACTCAGCAATGCAATCCCCGCTGAGGTCTATTTCACGTCGCTGAAGCTGCCTTTCGGGCGTTGCTTGATCACACAGTCGGGGAGGCCCGAACCCGGGACGTCGCGGCAGTTGCGGACCTGCGCGCCTCCGTCGGGGCCGGCAAAGACGGCCCAGTCGACCGGGGCGCCCTTGTCGTAGACGCAATGCGCCATCCACATGTCGAGATTCTTCCAGGTCCCGACGAAGCCGGCATCGGTGATCCGCTTGCATGTATAGCCGGCGTCATAGATCGCGCGCTTGAGCCCAATCGCCAGGTTGAAGGCGTCAAGCTGGTGAAGCTGCACCTGTTCGGCGGACTGGACCCTGATCGGCCGAGTGTTGGATTGCCGTGACGGGTCCTCATTGCAAGCCGTGAGCGTGAGAGCCGTTGCCACGGCGATCGTCGCGGTTCGGCGCATGACGTTCTCCTTCAGCCTCAATAACGAATTTCGACGCGCGCGGCTGCGGCCTTGGCGCGCTCGGTCGCATCTTCAACGTCCTGCCCGCGCGCCAGGGCGACGCCCATGCGGCGGTTCTTGAGCGTTTTCGGCTTCGCAAAGATCCTGAGATCGACGGGATAGCCGGGCGCGCCGAGAGCGAGTGCCTGGGCGATTCCTTCATAGGAGAAACTCTCGCTTTCCTCGGCCGCAAGGATCACGGCCGATGCGGAGGGGCCGGCAAGCTCGATCGCCGGGATCGGCAATTCGAGGATCGCGCGCAGGTGAATCTCGAATTGATTGGGGAACTGACTGATCAGCGTCACCATTCCCGTATCATGCGGGCGCGGACTGAGCTCGGAGAAGATCGCCTGATCGCCGCGGACGAAGAATTCGACGCCGAAAATGCCGTTGCCGCCGAGCGCTTCCACGACCTTGCGCGCCTGGAACCGGGCCGATTGAAGCGCCTCACGCGGGATCGCGGCCGGCTGCCAACTCTCGCGATAGTCGCCCGCTTCCTGGCGGTGCCCGACTGGGGCGCAGAACAGCACGCCGTTGCTCGTCGCGACCGTGAGCAAGGTGATCTCGCTGTCGAAGGCGACGAACTCCTCGACGATCACGCGCGGCCGGTCACCGCGCATGTTGGCGACGGCATAGTCCCAGGCGTCGCCCACCTCGTCAGCAGAGGTGGCGATGCTCTGTCCCTTGCCCGAGCTCGACATCACCGGCTTGACGACGCACGGGTGGCCGACCTCCGCCGCGGCGGCGAGCGCCTCGCCGCGGCTCTCGGCGAAGCGATATCTCGAGGTGACGAGGCCGAGCTCACCTGCGGCGAAGTCGCGGATCCCATCGCGGTTCATGGTCAGCTGCACCGCCTTCGCCGATGGTGCCACCCGCCATCCTTCCGATTCGAGCGCGGCGAGAGTCGCCGTGTCGATCGCCTCGATCTCCGGGACGATGACGTCGGGCCGGTGCTTCTCGACCGCGGCCCGGAGGGCCTTGCCGTCGAGCATCGGGAACACCTCCCAGCAATCGGCGAGCTGCATTGCGGGTGCATTTTCGTAGCGGTCGCACGCGATGATCCGGCAGCCGAGCCGTTTGGCGGCAATCGCGAACTCGCGCCCGAGCTCGCCCGAGCCGAGCAGCATCAAGGTGGCGAGGTACATCGCAGGGGCGATAGCGACGCGAGGAATGCTCGGCTAGACCGGGCGCAGAGGGGAGAGATGGATGCGGTATATGTTGCTCGTGCTTGGCCTGGCGCCGCTGGTCGGCGCAGCGCCGGCCAAGAAATTGCTCACGCCGAACGACATCGTCGAAGCGGCGCCGGCGAGCGCATGGAAGCCGATCGCGGCCGACGATCTGATGGTCATCGACCTTGCCAGCGGCGGTCGAGTGGTGGTGCAACTCGCGCCAGCCTTCGCGCCGGTCCATGTGGCGAACATCAAGGCGCTGGCGCGGAACGGCTATTCGAACGGCGCGACCGTCTATCGCGTGCAGGACAATTATGTTGCTCAATGGGGCCACAACGACAGCGGCAAGCCATGGCCCGCCGGCGTTATCGCGAAGCCGCCCGCAGAGTACCGGCGGCCGCTGAAGGGCCTATCGATCAAGCCGCTCGGCTCTGCCGATCCGTACGCGCCCCAAGCCGGCTTCGCGGCAGGCTGGCCGGTGGCTTACTCGACGAGGTCAGGGTGGGCGAACCTCGCCCATTGCTACGCCAGCGTCGGCGTTGGCCGCGACCTGTCGCCGGACACGGGGACCGGCGGCGAGCTTTATGCGGTCATCGGGCACGCGCCGCGGCAGCTCGATCGCAATATCGCATTGGTGGGCCGGGTGGTCGACGGGATCGATCGGTTAAGCTCGCTGCCACGGGGGACCGAGGCGCTCGGCTTCTACAAGGACAAGGCGCAATATGCGCGGATCGCGGCGGTCCGCCTGGCGAGCGAAATGCCTGCCGGGCAGCGCCCTTCCTACGAGGTGATGGACACCGGCAGCTCGACGTTCGCGCGATATCTGAAGCTCCGAGCCAACCGGCACGATGCTTTCTATGACCAGCCGGCCGGCGGGGTGGACCTGTGCAACGTGCAGGTGCCGGTCAGGAAGAAGAGCTGAGGTCAGGCTGCCCAGGCGTGGGCGTCGCGGTTCTTGTGTTGGATGATCACTGGACCGTTGTGCGAGCGCATGCTTGCCTCGGCGAGCGGCAGCGCGGTCGTGCAGAAGGCGCATTCGGCCGAGACCCGGCCGATGATCCAGTGCGTCCGGCCGCAGCCCGGGCAATGGTTGATCTCATGTTCGCGATAAACCGCGTGATAGCCCCGCTCGTAGGGCTTCCACGCTTCGTCGGAACTGATCGGCATGGCAGTGCTTCCTTTCGGGCGATTCCAACGACCGGCATGGGAAGCGGTTGCACGGCCTGACGCAGTTGATCGGCCAATCGAGGGCAGCTTAACGGCGCGACGAAGGTCCGGCCGGACCAGCCGAGCTATTCAGGCGGTGAAGGTCGCGAGCGTTACCGGCTCCGCAAATTCCGCGCCGATCTTGTCACCGACGGTCCATTTGATGACCGCGTTGGCGCGATCGCGGCCGGGGAGCATCAGCCACACCCGGGAGCCGACCGCGAAGTGCGCCTTGGTCACGGCCATGAAGCCCCGCTCGGTATTGAGCACCTGGGCCTGGACCCCGTTGGTGCCGAGTTCGCGCATCTTCCCCTCGACCGTGACCGGCAGGCGGGACGACCTGCGCCGTTCGTCGCTCTCCTGCTCCGCGATCCGCGCCTTGAACGGTCCGAAATTCATTTCCATCCGCGGCTAACCGATCGGCGCTGCGAACGACAGGCCGATACGACCGTCGCGGACCCATCTCACCTGTGCGGAAACCGCCCCGCGGTCGGGCAGCTGCACGGGCAGCCGCTCGCCGATGTTGGGGATGTGCGGGAACGTGACCATCGCTCCCGACGGGGAGACGTTGACGAGCTGGACGATGTGCTTGTTGCCCCGGAATTCGAGCACGGCCGTGTTCGACAGCGGCGGGTGGCGGAGCTCGGCGCGCTCGTCGATGCTGCGCTGCTCGGTTCGCGGAATCATCGATCCATCCAGAAAAAAACTCGACGCCACTTCGCTCTCCCACTTGAGCCGGATGAGCTTAGCCAGCGTCGCTTAATGATTGGTTTGCAAAAGTGCGCCGGTTATCGATGGGCAAGCTGACGTGAAGCGGCTGGCGGTCGCCGGGTGAGCCATGTATGAACTTTGAGCAGGCGGGGTTATCGTTTGAAATGAACAGGTTGGTGGGCCGATGAAGTGGCGTTCAAGCTCGTCATTGTGGTTGACGACATTGAC
This sequence comes from Sphingomonas sp., assembly GCA_045810685.1. Classification (GTDB taxonomy): domain Bacteria; phylum Pseudomonadota; class Alphaproteobacteria; order Sphingomonadales; family Sphingomonadaceae; genus Sphingomicrobium. The sequence goes on along the minus strand of JBJMVJ010000119.1, from coordinate 10,082 downwards.
GGTGATGGTAAGCGGTCCGGCGCTTAGCCAGGTCGCGCCCATGGGCGTCCCGGCAGCGCCGCTGCCGGCGAAGCAGCCCCGAGCGACGGTTCCGGTTCAGTCCAGACCTCCGATTCCTACCCGCGAGATCCCGGTCGTGAGAACGCCAAGGGTTGGCCCCGACACGCTCAACCCTGCCAATCCGGACTTCAAGGCCGATCAGCCGGTCACGGCCCAGACAGCGCCCGTGCCACCGCCGCTCCCGCCGGCGGTGTGGGACGTGGTCAGCGCCGAGGAGCTGCTGCGCTACATCGGCCAGATTGGAGCGGAGGGACTGAATCCGGCGGACTATGATCCGGCGGGCCTCCAGGCCGCGATCCAGTCCGGCAATATCGCAGTTTTTTCCGCGGCTGCTACCGAGCGCTTCAATCTCCTCTCGTCCGATCTCGCGCTCGGCCACGTGAAAAAGCCGGCCCGGATCGACTGGTGGGTCGCCGATAATGACCTTAATGCCGCGAAGCAGGACGCGCTCCTGCGCGCCGCGCTCGCCGAGCACAATATGACGCAGGCGCTGAACGGCCTGCTGCCGACGCATCCGCAATATGCGGCGCTCAAGGAGGCGCTTGCACGAACGCCGGCGAGCGACGAAGCCAAGCGCGATCGGATTCGCCTCAACCTCGACCGCTGGCGCTGGCTGCCGCGCGATCTCGGCGCCAAATACATCATCGTCAACGTGCCAGGCTTTCACGCGACGCTGGTTGAAAACGGAGTCAATCGGTGGAAGCAGCGCGCCATCGCCGGCAAGCTGTCGACGCCCACACCTCAGCTCAACGCCCTCGCCACTGGCGTGATCCTCAATCCGTGGTGGGAAGTACCCAAGAGCATCGAGCATGAGGCCGCGGGCAAGAAGGGCTTCGTCCCGGTCACCGGCCCGAATGGCGCAGTCCAGCGCTGGCGCCAGCCGCCCGGGCCGACCAACGCGCTCGGCCAGATCAAGTTCGTGATGCCCAATTCGAAGGCGATCTATCTTCACGACACGAATGCCCGCAGCCGCTTCAACGACGCGACGCGGGCGCTCAGCCATGGCTGCGTCCGCACCGAGCACATCCTCGATCTCGCGACCCAGCTGCTTGGCGATGACGGTGGTGAATGGACCCCCGACAGAATCGAGGAGGCGCTCGACAGCAAGAAGACGGTCCAGGCGAGCTTTGTGAAGCCGGTGCCGGTCTATATCGTCTATTTCAGCGCGGCCGCGCTGCTCGACGGGCGGATCGTCGACTACAAGGACCTGTACGGCCGTGATGCAAAGGCGATGGCTGCGCTCAACATGAAGGATGGCGGGGCGAGCCTCGCAATACCCAAAGCGAAGGCGGAAGAGGTGGCGGCGCGCTGAGGCGCGACCGGCACCAGCTCAGGCGGAACGCTGCGCGGACCGATCCAGGACGATGGGATTGATGAAGGCGAGGCCGACGAGCCCGTTCTCGCTCCACTTGACGACGGCCGGGACCAGGATGCCGCCCTCAAACCGGACATGGACCTTCGCACCGGGTGCGAGGTCATGGACTTGAGCCCCCATCGCACCGCTCTCCGAGATGTTGTGGAGCGCGAAATTGCTCGGCGAACCATCGATCAGCAGCTTCAGCTTGCGCCCTTTCGCCGCCATCCTCGGGAAGCTGCGCTGGTCGGCCGTTGTCGAGGCGTTTCTCGGCCTCGGAACGGGCCTCGACGCTTCGTGGCGCGACGTTTCGGCAAGCGGCACCGCAGTCCCGCAGAAGCCGCATTCGGCGCTGACGCGGCCGATATACCATTGCGAGCGGCCGCAGCCGGGACAGTGGTTCGACACATTTGCCCGGTAGACGATGTGGTGCCCGCGCTTCGCCAAGGCCGTCGCGAACGAGGGTGAGGTGCGCTCGAACATCAAAACATCGGCCATCAATGGCGCTCCACGTTGTGATTCAGCACAAAGTAGGTCGGACTGATTGCCGAGTGGTTACCAGTCACACGATTGTCATGTGACTCCGAGGGGAACGCTGCCGCAATGAATCCGCGCGACGTTGATCGTCGCTTCGGTGCTACGCCAGCTTATCGGCGTAGATCATCCTGCCGCCCGCGAGCTTGCGCATGACGTCATATTGGCTCTGGCGCGACATGGCGAAGCAGCCCTCGGAGCGGCCAAGCATGCCGTGGAGCGGAACCATGTCGTCCTCGGCATACCAGGCGTTGTGGATGACGATCGCCCGCGCCTCGGCGTTGTTGTTGCTCCAGTCGAGGCCGCGAACCTTCATCGAGAGGCCATATTTGCCGTCATAATAATCGCCGGTGACATAGGCGCCGTTGGACGTTGCGTAGGAGCCGAAGTCGTTCGAGAAGCGCTCAAGATAGCCCGAATGCGCAGGGTCCGAGCCGCGGCCGTGCGCGACGCGGTGGCTTTCGACATTGCCGCTGGCGAGATCGACGACGAAGAAGCGCGGCTCGCTCGATGGCTTCGAGAAATCGGCAATGCCGATCGTGTCGCGCGGCCACACCCGGTGCTGGTCGAGCGCGGCCTTGGCCTTGGCGAACAGCTGCGGATCAATACCCGCCGGCGCGCTTGGCGTCAGCACTTGTGCCTGCGGTTGACGGGCGAACGGCGCGAGCGGATCCGGCGCGGCGGACGGCAGCAATTGCGCCATCACGCTCGAACTACCAGCAGAACAGAGGACCGCGGCCGTGGCCCCATAGCCAGCAAGCCGCAACATCTCGCGACGATTCAACGACACCCCATACCCTCCCGAATGGAAGCGGACTGTATATCATTCAAAGGGTTAATGGGGGATAACCCACATCTTCATGTTCCGGATTCCGTCGTCCCCGGCCAACGGTTCGTCGCACGCTTCACCATTCGGCAACGGGTTGAACGCTTGTGCGGGCGCTGCTAAGGGGGCGCGCCGCCGCGGTATTCCTCGGAGGCCGCTAGACTATTGCTGCTAGATTTTTGCTGACGAGGACGGGAGCCGAACGGCTCCCTCTGTGTCTTGAGGCCAATGGCCACACATAAGGAGAGTGACGGGCATTTATGCAGATCATCGTTCGCGACAATAATGTCGAGCAGGCGCTGCGCGCGCTTAAGAAGAAGCTGCAGCGCGAGGGCGTCTACCGCGAGATGAAGCTGCGCCGTCATTACGAAAAGCCGTCGGAGAAGCGCGCGCGCGAACGCGCCGCCGCGATCCGCCGCGCCCGCAAGCTCGAGCGCAAGCGCGCCGAGCGCGAAGGCTCCCGCTAAGCTTACAGCGACCAGAATATGTCCGTCGCCGAAGCCGCCCATCGCCCCGCCAAGAGCGGCAGGGCGGTCGCGCTGGGGCTCGGCTTCCTGCTGATCATCGCCGTCGGAATAGGCCTCGCCTGGATCGGCGCCGGTTCGCTTCGGCCCATCGTCACCGAAAGCGGGCTTCAGTTCCGCACCATCAAGGCAGGCAAGGGTGAGCCGATCACGCGCGCCGACGCCGCGCTCCTCGACTATATACTGACCGCGGATGATGGGACGGTGATCGACAGCAGCGAGAGCCACAACGGTCCGCAGCCCTTCGCCATGGACCAGGTCTTCCCCGGTTTTGCCGAGGCGATGGCGCGCATGCAGCAGGGCGGCGAATATCGCTTCTCCATGCCGCAACGGCTCGCGTTCGGCGCGAATCCGCCGCCGCCCGGCTTTCCCAAGACGAGCTCGCTTACGTTCGAGGTGCGGGTGCGGAAGATCGTGCGCGGCGGCGCCGCGATGATGCAGCAGATGCAACAGATGCAGGGGCAGCAGCAACAACAGCAGCAGCCGCCGCCGGAGCAGTAGCGGCCTCGCCGGAGACAAGCTCCGGCCCTTCATCGTCACGGCTCGCGCGCTGCTTGCTGACATCGATCAGCACGACCTTCAGCGTAGCGAGTATCGGATCGGCAAACAGGACGCCGAGGATCCCGAACAAGGCGGCCATCAACAGCTGCATCGCAAGCAGCACCGCGGGCGCGATGTCGACCGTGCGCCGCGCGACATAGGGCACGACGACATAAGCGTCGATATTATGCACCAGGAAATAGACGATGATGCACCAGATCCCGTGTCCGTAGCTGGCGCTGAAGCCGACAGCGATCATCAACACCCCTGACGTGATCGCGCCGATATTGGGGATGAAGGCGAGGACTCCGGTGACGAGCCCGAGCAGCCCGGCCATCGGCACCCCGCCGATGGTCAGCAGGAACCAGGCGAACACGCCTTCGAACAGCATCGCGATCAACCGGCCAAACAACAGCCGGCGCAGAGTAAAGCCGGCGTGCTCCGCGATCCGGTAGAACCCGGCGCGGGCGCGCAGCGGCAGCATCCAGGCGATGCCCCGGTCATAGAGCCGCGGCTCCGACGCCAGAAAGATGCCGATCACGATCATGGCGATGACGCTGGCGACGGCGCCGATGACGCTGCCGACCGCGCTGGTCAGACGGCCGACCCCGCCGAGCAGCTGGCTGCCAAGGTCGGTTGGCTGTGCCTTGGGCATGAGGCCGAGCGAAGTGACGAAGCCGAGCAGGCGATTGAACTGGGCGGTGACGACCTCACGCAAGACCTCGAATTGCGCGCCGATCGTCGTCCCGGCGAACCACACGACCCAACCGAGGAAGCCAAAGCCGAGCAGCAGCACGAGCAGCAGCCGCCAGCCGCGCCCAATCGGCAGGAATTTGCCGAGCAGCCGGACGCCGCCGTCGAGGAAGACGGCAAAGATCGCTCCGCCAATGATCAGCAGCAGCGGCTGGCCGAGCACGATGACGCCGGCGATGGCGAGGGCCATGCCGAACCATACGGCCGCTTTCTGCATCTCGCGGCGGACCAGCGGATCTCGAAACTCCGCCGGACCCGGCCGCTCGATATGAGGCTCGGTGGTCGGCGGCTTGCCGGCCATCAGCTATTCCGGAGCGAGCGTCCGGCGCGTCCCGCGCGAAGCGCCTCGATCCAGCTCAGCGGGTTCCACCACCGGCTCGACCCATCGAGCGAGAAGGTGATGAACTCGGCGCGACCGCCGATATTCTCCCATGGCACCGGGCCGCCGAGGCCGCCCTGCCATTCGGGCACCCGGCTGTCCGCCGAATCGTCGCGATTGTCACCCATCAGCCAGAGGTGGCCAGGCGGAACCGTCACCGGGCCAAAATTGTCCTCCGCCGAACGGCCCAGCTCAACCGTCTCATAGGTGCGGCCACCGGGCATCGTCTCGCGCACCACCGGCACGCGGCAGACCATTTTGCCATCCGCTCCGCGCACCCGGAAATCGTACAGCGCCGGGTCGGCCGGCGAGCCGCACGGCGAATTGATGTCGATCGGAACCATGTCGGGCGCCTCGGCCTGCCGCTTCACCGCCTGGCCGTTGATGTACAGCTGGCCCTCGACCATCCGAAGCGTGTCGCCGGGAAGGCCGATGACACGCTTGATATAATCGGTGCGGGTTCCGGGCGGGGTGACGATCACGATGTCGCCGCGTTTCGGCATATGACCGAACAGCCTTCCGTTCATCGGCCCGAACACGTGGAAGCTCGGGCTGACCCACGACCATCCGTAGGGATATTTGCTGACCACCAGCCGGTCGCCGGTGAGCAGCCCGGGCATCATCGATTCCGACGGGATGTAGAAGGGCTTGGCAATGAAGCTGTGGAAGGCGAGGACGGCCACCAGCACCCACAGCAGGCCCCTGATCTCGCGCCAGAGGGCAGAGCCCTTGTCTTCCTTCTTCGCGGTGGGCGCCGGCTCGGCGGCGCTCGCGTCGGGAGTGATTTCGCTCAACACTCAGGGCTCCAGCTTGCGGGCGGTCAGGATAACGAAGGCCTGCGCCCAAGGGTGATCGTCGGTCATCGTCAGATGTATGTCGATGGCGTGGCCTTCCGGCGCAAGGGCGTCAAGCCGCGCCTTGGCGCCGCCGCTGAGGCGTAGCGTAGGTGCGCCTGATGGCAGATTAACCACGCCGATGTCCTTCATGTAGACGCCCCGTTTGAAGCCGGTGCCGACCGCCTTGGAGAAGGCTTCCTTGGCGGCGAAGCGCTTGGCGAGGGTGCCGGCCGTGGTGTGCGGGCGCGAGGCGGCCTTCATTCGCTCGGTTTCCGTGAAGACGCGGCTCAGGAACCTATCGCCCCAGCGATCGAGCGAAGTCTGGATCCGCTCAATGTTGCACAGGTCCGACCCGATGCCGACGATCATGTCCTGCGCGCCACCTTTGCGGTCACCCAGAGCAGCAGCTGCGTGATAGCTCCGCCGATGAATATACGGACAACCAGAAGCGGCGGCGTCATGCCCTTCGCGCCGGTCGCAACCGCCCAAAAAATTACCGCCAGAATCCACGAGGCGGCTGCGAAAGTGAGAAGTCGCGCGATCAGGTGCAGGCGAGCAATCATCGCGCTTCGTCCATCAGCTCGCGCATCCGGCGCACGCTGGCGTCGAGGCCGGTGAAGATCGCCTCCCCGATCAGGAAATGGCCGATGTTCAATTCGGCGAGCTGGGGGATGGCGGCGACGGGCACAACATTGTCGAAGGTGAGGCCGTGGCCGGCGTGGGGCTCGATGCCATTCTTGGCCGCGAGCGCCGCGCAGTCGGTGATCCGCTTCAATTCTTTCGATCGTTCGTCGCCTTCCACGTGGGCGTAGCGCCCGGTGTGAAATTCCACGACTGGCGCGCCGAGGCGCAATGCGGCGTCGACCTGGCGCTCGGTCGGCTCGATGAACAGGCTGACGCGGATTCCGGCGGCCCCGAGCTTGTCTACGTAATAAGCGAGGTGATTGTGCTGCCCCGCGGCGTCGAGGCCGCCTTCGGTCGTGCGCTCCTCGCGCCGCTCCGGAACGATGCAGGCGGCATGAGGCTGGTGGCGGAGCGCGATCGCGAGCATTTCCTCGGTCGCCGCCATTTCGAGGTTCAGTGGGAGGCCGATCTCGGCCATCAGCCCGTCGATGTCATTGTCGGTAATGTGCCGCCGGTCCTCGCGCAGGTGGGCGGTGATCCCGTCGGCGCCAGCCTCGGCAGCGACGATCGCTGCGCGCACCGGATCGGGATGGTCGCCGCCGCGTGCGTTCCGAATGGTCGCGACATGGTCGATATTGACGCCGAGGCGGAGCTTGCTGGTCAAGCTGCCGCGCGGCTGCCGGGCTTGATCGCTGGGATCGCCGCGAGCTCTGGGGGCAGCGCTTCCGCCGGGTAGGCCGGCACGTCGATGCGGATCAGCGGGAAGAAGGGACCGCCAAGGTTCACCTTCGCGGACGACCTATCGACCAGCGCCGCTTCGGCGATCACCTCGCCGCCGGCGCGGCCGATCGCATCGATGGCTTCCCGCGAGGAGAGGCCCGTCGTCACGACGTCCTCGACCATCAGCACCTTGGTGGCGGGATCGAGGTGAAAGCCGCGGCGCAGCTCGAACGTGCCTTCCGGCCGTTCGAGGAACATCGCCGGACGGCCAAGCGCGCGCGCCATTTCATGACCGATGATCACTCCGCCCATTGCCGGCGAGACGACCGCTTCGACCTGGTCACGAACGTTGGCCGGCAGCTTGGCGGCGAGCGCGCGCGCCAGCCGCTCGGCACGTGCCGGATCCATCAAGACCCGGGCGCATTGCAGGTATTTCGGGCTGCGAAGCCCGGACGACAGGATGAAATGCCCCTCGAGCAGGGCATCGGCGGCGCGGAACTCCGCCAGGATTTCATCGTCCGTGATCATCGGCAGGTACGGCATTTAGGCTGCCCGGCCAGCGCCTTCAATTACATCTTGGCGCAGGCGCTTGAGGCTCCAGAAACCCGCGCCTATAGAGCCTCGCAAATCGGCGGCGCACCCGCGCCTCCAGCTCCACGCTGTCAGGGGTATTGATGAGACTGATTGGATGGGCGATCGCCTTGGCTGCGGCCGGGCTCACACCGGCAGCGGCGCAAGCGCCCGCAAGCGCCCCCACCCAGACGGCCCCGACCATCACTCCCGCTGCAGGAACTGCGCAGAACCCAGGCAAGCCCGACGCGCCGACCGCGCCCGCAGTTGTTCCCGGAAGCGTCGGCCACATGCTGCCCACGGTCGGCGTCGGTGAGCCCTCGGCCGGGCGCATGGGCATTCAGGATCAGGTGACTCCGATCGGCCGTGAAGCCGCCGCCTTCCACAACAATTGGCTGCTGTTGCTGTGCGCCGTGATCAGCGTCGTCGTGCTCGCGCTGCTGCTCTATGCGATGGTGCGATTCCGCCGCGGCGCCAATCCGGTGCCGTCGCGCAACTCGCACAACACGACCGTCGAAGTCGTCTGGACCTTGCTGCCCGTCCTTATTCTCGTGGCGATCGCGATCCCCTCGATCCGGCTGCTCCGTCACCAGTACACGCCGCCGCCCGCCGACCTCACTGTCAAGGTCACCGGCCACCAATGGTATTGGTCGTACGAGCTGCCCGACTATGGCGTCAGCTTCGACAGCTACATGCTGAAGGAGAAGCAGGACCCGACCCGCCAGGCCAACCAGCGCGCCCGCACCGACGCTGACGGGCCACCGCTGCTCGCGGTCGATGAGCGGCTAGTCATCCCCCAAGGCAAGGTGGTGAAGTTCATCATCACGGCCGACGACGTGATCCATAGTTTCGCGATCCCCGCCTTCTGGATCAAGCAGGACGCAAACCCCGGACAGCTCCACGAGACCTGGGCCAAGGTCGACCGGCCGGGCGTCTATTTCGGTCAGTGCTCCGAACTTTGCGGCGCGCGCCACGGCTTCATGCCGATCGCCGTCGAGGTCACGTCGCCCGCCCAGTTCGCGCAGTGGATCGCGCAGAAGGGCGGCCATATGCCCGCTCCGGCCGGTGCTGGTCCGGCGCCAGCGACTGGAGGAACGGCCCAAGGCCTCGCGCCGCCCGCTCCTGCCGTTCCTGGCGCCGCCAACAGCAACGCCGTCGCACCCGCTCCTCAGAACAAGAATGTCGCCAACCGCGCGCCTGGCCATTAAATCGATCGGATCTTTAGTCTCATGAGCACCACTGCCGACTCCCTGCAGCTGAAGCCGCACGAGGCGCATGACGCCCATCACGACGCAGACCACAAGCCGGGCTTCTTCGTCCGCTGGTTCATGTCGACCAACCACAAGGATATCGGCACGCTCTATCTGCTCTTCGCGATCGTCGCTGGCGTGATTGGGGGCGCGATCTCCGGGGTCATGCGGTGGGAGCTGATGGAGCCGGGGATCCAGGTCTTGAACCGTGCCTGGCCGCTCGGATCGGGGACCGCCAATTTCGACGAGTGGACCCACCACTGGAACGTGCTGATCACTGCCCACGGTCTAATCATGATCTTCTTCATGGTCATGCCGGCGATGATCGGCGGGTTCGGCAACTGGTTCGTGCCGCTCATGATCGGCGCTCCCGACATGGCCTTCCCGCGGATGAACAACATCAGCTTCTGGTTGCTGATCCCGTCCTTCTGCCTGCTGCTCGGCTCGACTTTCGTCAGTGGTGGCACCGGTCTCGGGGCCGGCACCGGGTGGACGATTTATGCGCCGCTATCCACGTCGGGCTCGGCAGGGCCGGCCGTCGACATGGCGATCTTCGCGCTGCACCTGGCCGGCGCCAGTTCGATTCTCGGCGCAATCAACTTCATCACGACGATCTTCAACATGCGCGCGCCGGGCATGACGCTGCACAAGATGCCGTTGTTCGTGTGGTCGATCCTGGTCACCGCCTTTCTGCTGCTGCTCGCGCTCCCGGTGCTCGCCGGCGCGATCACCATGCTGCTTACCGACCGCAATTTCGGCACGACCTTCTTCGACGCCTCAGGCGGCGGCAACGTCGTCCTGTTCCAGCACCTGTTCTGGTTCTTCGGCCACCCAGAGGTCTACATCATGATCCTGCCGGCGTTCGGCATGGTCAGCCAGATCGTCGCGACGTTCAGCCGCAAGCCGGTGTTCGGCTATCTCGGCATGGCTTACGCGATGGTCTCCATCGGCGTGATCGGCTTCGTCGTCTGGGCGCATCACATGTTCACCACCGGAATGAGCGTCGACGAGAAGATGTACTTCACCGCCGCCACCATGATCATCGCCGTGCCGACCGGCGTCTAAATCTTCAGCTGGTTAGATAGGATGTGGGTCGTTTAGTTAATGTTTGT
>JBJMVJ010000118.1:0-11010 GCA_045810685.1 Sphingomonas sp. | reverse complement strand
GCGCTGCCCACCATCCGACTCGCCGGTCGGGAACCTGTCGGGCGGTGAGAAGCGCCGCGTCGCGCTGACCCGCCTGCTGCTTGAAAAGCCCACCATCCTGCTCCTCGACGAGCCGACCAACCACCTCGACGCCGAAAGCGTCCAATGGCTCGAAAACCACCTCAAGGAATATCCAGGCGCGGTCCTGATGATCACCCACGACCGCTACTTCCTCGACAATGTGGTGAGCTGGATCCTCGAGCTCGATCGCGGGAAATACTTCCCATACGAGGGCAATTACTCGACCTACCTCGAGAAGAAATTCAAGCGGATGGAGCAGGAGGAGCGCGAGGAATCGGGGCGTCAGAAGGCGATCAAGGACGAGCTCGAGTGGATCCGGCAGGGCCCCAAGGCGCGTCAGACCAAGTCCAAGGCGCGGATCGCCAAGTTCGACCAGCTCGTCGCCGCGCAGGAGAAGCACGTCCCCGGCAAGGCCGAGATCCTCATCCAGGTGCCCGAGCGCCTCGGTGGCAAGGTCATCGAAGCGAAGGGCCTGACCAAGGCCTATGGCGACAAGCTATTGTTCGAGGACCTGAGCTTCACGCTCCCGCCGGGCGGGATCGTCGGCGTGATCGGCCCCAACGGCGCCGGCAAGTCGACCCTGTTCAAGATCATCACCGGCCAGGAGAAGCCCGACGGCGGCGAGGTCGACATCGGCCCGACCGTCCACCTCGGCTATGTCGACCAGAGCCGCGACCACCTCGATGGTTCGAAGAACGTCTGGGAGGAGATCTCCGACGGGCTCGACTACATGAAGGTCAACGGCCACGACCAGTCGACCCGCGCGTATGTCGGCGCGTTCAACTTCAAGGGCCAGGACCAGCAGAAGAATGTCGGCAAGCTGTCGGGCGGCGAGCGCAACCGCGTCAACATCGCCAAGATGCTGAAGCGCGGCGGCAACGTCCTCCTGCTCGACGAGCCGACCAACGACCTCGACGTCGAGACTCTGGGCGCGCTCGAGGAGGCAATCGAGAATTTCGCCGGCTGCGCCGTGGTCATCAGCCACGACCGCTTCTTCCTCGACCGCCTCGCGACGCACATGCTGGCGTTCGAGGGCGACGGCGAGGTCACCTGGTTCGAGGGCAATTTCGCGGCCTACGAGGAAGACAAGATCCGCCGCCTCGGCGAGGAAGCCACCCGCCCGCACCGGATGACGTATCGGAAGCTGACGAGGTAAGCGGCAAACCGCCGATCGACTGGCGCAGGCGCCGCAGTTGTACCCCTGCGAAGGCAGGGGCTCAGACCCGAGCTGGAGCTTTGGCGGAAGCTCGGTAATGCTCTCGACCGATGAAAGCCGGGTATGTTTATCCATCGCTGCTTGAAGGCTCCTTCGGGAGCCTGCCTGGGCCCCTGCCTGCGCAGGGGTACACAAGATGATCACTGTTACCGCTCCGCTGTGGCTGTGGACCGGCGCGAGCGGGAGCTGGCATTTCATCACCGTGCCCGAAGAGCAGTCCAATGAGATCCGCGCCCACTGCCTGGCGAGCATGCGCGGGTTCAAGTCGGCGCGGGTCGAGGCGACGATCAATGACGTCAGCTGGCGCACCTCTGTCTTCCCGATGAAGAGCGGCGGCTATTTCCTGCCGGTGAAGGCCGACGTGCGCCGCAAGGCCGGCATCGGCGCAGGGGACGAGGTCACGGTCCAGCTTGACCTGCTTTGAAAAGGCTGGAAATGTAGGAATTCTGCTGTCAGCTGGGCTCGATGGTCTGTGCTGCCCATCGCTCCGCCCCATCATCGTTGTGCCTAGGCAGAGGTCTCGCGCGCGTACGCGTAGGTTCGCTGCGTTCACTGCGTTTCGGACGGCCGCCTCACGCGTACGCGCACGCCTGCGCGCACGTGTCGGTGCCAACTTTGGCAACTTCCGCGCCTCGGAACCCTTCCGCCGCCGTTCAGGTTAACAGCGCGTGCAGGGCCTGACCGACCTCCTGAACACGGCGCAGAACACCGCGCAGAACACGGCAAGCAACTCGTCGACCGCGGCTCACGTCGAGGGCGCTCATGTCGCCGGCGTGACCCTGATCGGCGCAACGCCCGACAATTTCCGCAAGCTGCTGCTGACCTTGGGCTTCATCCTTGCTGCGTGGCTGATCACCAGGCTGCTGCGCTTCATCCTCGGCCTGTTCATCGGCAGCCGCAGCGGGACGCGTTTCCAGTTCTGGGCCAAGCAGGGCGTCAGCCTGATCGTCGCTGCGATCCTGGTCCTCGGCGTGATGTCGATCTGGTTCGACAATCCGGCGCGGCTTGCCGGCGCGCTGGCCCTGATCGGCGCCGGCATCGCCTTCGCGCTGCAGCGCGTGATCACCGCCGTTGCCGGCTATTTCGTGATCCTTAGGGGCAAGACCTTCAACGTCGGCGACCGGATCGTCATGGGCGGAGTCCGCGGCGACGTCATCGACCTGTCATTCATGCAGACGCGGATCATGGAAATGGGCCAGTCGCCCAAGGAGCAGGGCGACGCGCCTTCGATGTGGGTGCGCAGCCGCCAGTTCACCGGCCGCATCGTCACGGTCACCAACGACAAGGTCTTCGATGAGCCGGTGTACAATTACACCCGCGAGTTCCCGTACATCTGGGACGAGATCAACATCCCGACCAAATATGGCGACGATGCCGGCAAGGTCGAAGAATTGCTCCTCGCCGCGGCGCGGCGCCACGCGCTGACTCACGAAAAGATCGGCGACGAGGAGGTCCAGCGGCTGAAGGACGAGTTCGGCATCAACGTCGGCGAGATCGACCCGCGGGTCTATTGGCGGCTCACCGACAATTGGGTCGAGCTTACGCTACGCTTCCTCGCCCCCGACCATGGCATTCGCAACATCAAGGATGCGATGAGCCGCGAGATCCTCGACGGCCTCAACCGGGCCAAGATCGAGGTCGCGTCGGGCACCTATGAGATCGTCGGGGTTCCGCCGCTCAAGGTCGAATTGGCGCAGCCGCGCTAGCGCCGGTCGCTAAGGTCCCTGGCCGTGCGCTCGAAGCCTTCGGCCATGCTCGCGAGCACGGTCGAGGTCTCGCGGTCGTACATGGCGCTGGCGAGGCGGCGGCAGCGGCTTGCCTGCTCGCTCAGCGCTTCGGTCTGTTCGTCGCTGACGTCGATCAGCATGTTCACGGCGCCGGTGAAGTTGCCGTGCTTGTCGAACAGCGGGGTCGGGTAGGGGCGAAAGGCCACTCGGCTGCCGTCGGGCCGCTCGGCAATGGCAATCGCGTCGCGGATCGGCTGCCGTTCGCGGATCGCCTGCGCCATCGGGCAGTCTTCATGGGCGAGGAAGTCGCCAGTGGTCGTGTAGAGTTGCCAGGTGACGCACCATCGGTCCTCGCCGAGCACGGGCTCGCGCCCGGCGAACTCGACGCAGGCCTGGTTCCAATAAGTCACGCGCCCCTCGGCGTCGGTGGTGTAGATGGGCGCGGGGAGCTCATCCAAGACGCCGTGGCCGTCGCGGCCGGCGGCAAGGGCGTCGAGGGCGGTGTCGAGGATTTGATCGGGGTGATGTCGGGCCAGCATCGCTCGCGAGTCTAATTGAAGTTAGGGGCGACAACGGGTCGGGCGCTGTGCCGTTCCCGCTCGTCGAGACGAAACTATGGCCTTGTGTCGGCTCGGCAACAGTCGGCGACTCGCTACGGCTGCGAAATATCTGTGGATGAACCATCCACAGCCGCGCCGCTCAGCGCAGCCGCTTGACCAGCAGACGGCCGTCGTCGCCGGCCTTCACCTCGAAGTTGGGCACCGCACGGATGAGGTCGGAGAGGCGCGTATAGCCGAAATTGCGCGCGGCGAAGCTCGACACCGCCTTGGCGCGCTGGCCGAGCTCGGACAGCGGCGTGTATCCCTCGTCGTCACGCTTGGAGGCTTTGTAGGCCGCGCCGAGCACTTGCAGCAGCTCCTGGTCGACGGGACGCGTGCCGGCTGTGAGCTTGGGCTGCTCGAGCTGCTCATCGGCGTCCATGGCGAGCGCGCCGACATCGAAGAAGCGGCTGCACGCTTGCTGGAAAGAGAGCGGAGTCTTGGCCGTGCCGAAGCCGTAGACCTGCAGCCCATCCTCCCGAATTCGCTGGGCGAGGGGGAGGAAATCGCTGTCGGACGACATGATCCCGAAGCCGTCGACATTGCCGCGGTAGAGCAGGTCCATGGCGTCGATGGTCATGCGCATGTCGGTCGCGCTCTTGCCCTTGACGACGTCGAACTGCTGCATCGGAATGATCGAATGCGGACCGGTCTGTGCGCCCCAGCCCTTGAGGCTGGCCTTGGCCCAATTGCCGTAGGCGCGGCGGATGTTGATCGTGCCGAGCTCGCCCAGCACCAGCAGCACTTCGTCGAGATGCTCGGGACTGGCATTGTCGGCGTCGATGAGCAGGGCGATGTTGGCTTCTTGCTCTGGCAGGCGGTCGCGCATTCCCGAGTCCCTTTTTCAAAGTCTCTCTAGCGCGACGTCGCGGAATGACCACCGTTTGGCGCTACCCGGTCCCGGAGCTGAACGGCAGATGATCGGTGCCGGAACGAAATGCCGTTCTAACCGCTAATGGCGGCACAGGGGGCGAGTTTGAGGAAGGACAAGACGATGAGGAAGCTTGGTCTTGCGGCTGCCCTCGCCGCCAGCGTTGCGGTGACCGGCTGCGCAACTTACCCGAACCAGTACGGCTACGATCCGTACGGTTACAATAACGGCTACTACAACAACGGCTACGGCTATTCGCCGTACGGCAGCGGCTACAACCAGCAGGGCGCGAACGTCGCCACCGGCGCCGCGGTCGGCGCGGTTGGCGGCGCCATCGCCAGCAAGGCGCTCGGCGGCAGCGCCATCGGCGGCGCAGTGGCCGGCGCGATCCTTGGCGGCGTGCTCGGAGCGTCGATCAACGGGCGGCAATATTACCGCGATACCAGCGGCTATTGCTATTACGTCGACCAGTACGGCCAGCCGCATTACAGCTACGACGTTCGCTGCTAGCCGAAAGGTTGACCCACGGTTGAGCTGCTAGACGGGGCGGAAGTGTTCTTCCGCTTCGTCGAGCAGGTACAGGCGTCCCTCGGCGATTGAAAAATGCGCGCCGTGGAGCATGAGCTCACCGGTGCGCTCGCGCTCCGCGATCCACGGAAAGGTGCGCAAGTTGGCGAGGCTGACCTTCACCGCCTCGCGTTCCATGTCGAGAAAAGCCCCGGGGTCGAGTTCGTGATGATTCGCGCGGACATGGTCGCGGGCATCGTCCAGCATCCGCACCCAGTCGGCGATGAAGTGCCCTTCGCCGGGCTCGGTGTCGTCAAATTGGCCAGTCAGCGCCGCGGCGCAGCCGCCGCACAGGCCGTGGCCCATGACCAGGATCTCGCCGACCTTGAGCTGGGTGACCGCGAACTCCAGCGCGGCCGAGACGCCGTGATAGCCGCGGCTGGTCTCGTACGGCGGGGCGAGGGCGGCAATGTTGCGCACCACGAACATCTCGCCCGGCCGTGCGTCGAAGATCTGCGCCGGGTCGACCCGGCTGTCGGCGCAGGACAGGATCATGACCCTGGGGCTCTGGCCCTCGGCCATGTCCGCCCAACGTTCCCGCTCCCGCGCCCAGTCCTTCTCGCGAAAGCGGCGATAGCCGTCGATCAGCTGCGACAGATAAGGCATCAGCCGCCGCTAGCGGCAGCAGGGCAGGGGTGGCAAGGCTCGCCGCCAATCGCTATCTGCCCCGCATGAACGCGCCCGTCACAGTGCCCAGGCAGCGCAAGCCCGACTGGATTCGAGTGAAGGCGCCAGTCAGCGAAGGCTACCACCAGACCCGCAAGCTGATGCGCTCGCTCAATCTCGCGACGGTGTGCGAGGAGGCGGCTTGCCCCAACATCGGCGAGTGCTGGACCAAGAAGCACGCCACGGTGATGATCCTTGGCGACACCTGCACGCGGGCCTGCGCTTTCTGCAACGTCAAGACGGGAATGCCGCGTGCGGTGGACCCGCTCGAGCCGGAGCATGTGGCGACCGCGGCGGCCGAGCTTGGCCTCGAGCATATCGTGATTACTTCGGTGGTCCGCGACGACCTGCCTGACGGCGGCGCGCGCCAGTTCGTCAAGGTGATCGAGGCGTTGCGGCGCAACACGCCGACGACGACCATCGAGATCCTCACGCCTGATTTCCGGAACAAGAGCGAGGGGGCGGTCGAGGAGATCGTCGCCGCCCGGCCGGACGTCTACAACCATAATCTCGAGACGGTGCCGCGGCTCTATCCCACGATCCGGCCGGGGGCGCGCTACTATGCGTCGCTTCGCCTGCTCGAGAGCGTCAAGCGCAAGGCGCCGCACATCTTCACCAAGTCAGGGCTGATGGTCGGGCTTGGTGAGCAGCGCCTCGAAGTCCATCAGGTGATGGACGACATGCGCTCGGCCGGCGTGGATTTCCTCACCATGGGGCAATATCTGCAGCCGACGCCGCGCCATGCGAAGGTCGAGGAGTTCGTCACCCCCAAGGCGTTCGACGCTTATGCGGCGATCGCCCGCGCCAAGGGCTTCCTGCTGGTGGCGGCCTCGCCGCTGACGCGGTCGAGCTATCATGCGGGCGACGATTTCCGGAAGATGCAGGAGGCGCGCTCGGCGCAGCTGGCAAGGGAAGGCAATGCCGCGGCATAGCGAGACGCGGCACCTGCCTTACACGCCCGAGCAATTGTTCGGCCTCGTGGCCGATGTTGCACGTTACGACGAATTCCTGCCCTGGGTCGTCGCGGTCCGCGTCCGTTCGTCGAGCGAGAAGGAAACGATCGCGGACCTCGTCGTCGGCTTCAATGCGTTCAAGGAACGCTTCACCAGCCGTGTCGTGAAACAGCGGCCGACGCGGATCTGTGTCGATTATGTCGAGGGGCCGCTCAAATATCTCCACAACGAGTGGACCTTCGAGCGCGCCGCGGACGGTGGAACGAACCTCGGTTTCTCGGTCGATTTCGCGTTCAAGTCGCGATTGTTCGAGACGCTCGCCGGATCCATGTTCGACCGCGCGCTGAGGCGGATGACCGGAGCGTTCGAGCAGCGCGCCGCGGCGCTTTACGGCATCAGCAGGTCAAGCGCGCAGAGCGCCGCTTGAAGGCGCACGCCCGAGCGGGTGTTCTCGTCGAAGAATTTCTGGTCGGCGATAATCTTGGCAGGGTCGGCGTCGCGCTCCGCCCGAGCGAAGACGACGGTCCCGACCGGCTTCTGCGGCGTGCCGCCGCCCGGGCCGGCGATGCCGGTGATGGCAACGGCGACGTCGGCGTCAGATGCCGCAAGCGCACCGCGGGCCATCGCCCAGGCCGTCGCTACGCTCACCGATCCAAAGGTGTCGACCACTTCCTCGGACACTCGAAGTTCACTGATTTTCGCAGCATTGGAATAGGTTACGTAGCCTGCTTCAAACACATCCGAGGAGCCGGGGATTTCGGTGAGCGCCGCGCACACCAGCCCGCCCGTGCAGCTTTCGGCGATGGCGATACGGCGTCCGGCGGCGCGGTTGGCGTCGACGACCTCGCGGGCCTTGTTGACCAAATTGTCGGGGAGAAGGGAGTCGGGCACGTTGCTCAAACTCCCATCCGGATGCTCGCGACCGCTTGGGCGGCAATGCCTTCGCGGCGGCCGGTGAAGCCGAGGCCTTCGGTCGTGGTCGCCTTGACGCTCACCCGGTCTGGTGAAAGGCCGACGATCTCGGCGATGCGCTGACGCATTGCGTTCCGCTGCGGACCCACCTTCGGCTCCTCGGCAATGATCGTACAATCCACATGGTCGATGATTGCTCCCCTCGAGCGGAGGAGCTCGGCGGCGTGGGCGAGAAAGCGTTCGGAGGACATGCCTTTCCATGTAGGGTCTGACGGCGGGAAATGTTCGCCGATGTCGCCGAGGCCCGCGGCTCCGAGCAGCGCGTCCGTGATTGCGTGGAGGACGACGTCGGCATCGCTGTGCCCGGCAAGACCACGCGAATGCGCCACTTCGATCCCGCCAAGCATGATCGGGCCCTCGCCGGCGAAGGCGTGAACGTCAAAGCCCATGCCGGTGCGGGGACTTAGTCGTCCGGCCAGCCATTGCTCGACGCGATCGAAGTCGGCGGGGAGGGTGAGCTTCTCAAGCGAGGGGTCGCCGTCGACCGCGGCAACGCTCATGCCCGCCGCCCTCAACACGCTGGTCTCGTCCGTCGGGGGTGAGCCGGACCATATTTCATAGGCCGACTTGAGAGCGCCGAGGCGGAAAGCCTGAGGAGTTTGGACTCGTGCAAGGCCTGTGCGGTCGACCGGTTCCCGCAGCATATCATCGACCCGGGACAAGGTGTCGCCGACACGGAGCACCGGCGCGGCACCTTCGAAGAATTCCAAGCTGGCAAGCAGCCGGCCGATTACTGCCGAAGGGCAGAAGGGCCGGGCGGCGTCGTGGACCAGCACCGCGTCCGACGCGATGACGTCAAGACCCGCTCGAACCGAGTCCGACCGTTCGGCGCCGCCCTCGATCAGATCACCGACATCGAGCCCGTCCAACGCGGCCGCGGCGCTCTCCTGCTGTCCCTTGCCGATCACCACGCGTGTGGATTGCACAGCCGGGTGACGGATCAGCGACTCCACGGCCCAGCGCAGCACGGGCTTGCCGCCGAGCAGCCGGAACTGTTTGGGCACGTCGCCGCCGAGGCGCGATCCGCTGCCGGCAGCGACGATCAGTGCGGTGGTGGTCATCGCGGGGCGCCTTGCCCCTCCACAGCCGGTCCTGTAAAGCCGCGGCTTCCCATGAACTTGCTGAAGGCCATCAACGTCGGACCAGTCCGGATCGACGCGCCGGTGATCCTGGCGCCGATGACTGGCGTCACCGATCTGCCGTTCCGGCGCATCGTCAAGCGCTACGGCGCCGGGCTGACGGTGAGTGAGATGATCGCCAGCCAGGCGATGGTCCGCGAGACCCGCCAATCGCTCCAGAAAAGCCTGTGGGACCAGGCGGAGGAGCCGGTGTCGCTGCAGCTCGCCGGGTGCGAGCCGCAGGTCATGGCCGAAGCCGCCAAGCTCAACGAGCAGCGCGGCGCGGCGATCATCGACATCAACATGGGCTGCCCGGTGAAGAAGGTCGTCAACGGCGAGGCCGGATCGGCGCTGATGCGCGACCTGCCGCTGGCGGCGAAGCTGATCGAGGCGACCGTCAAGGCGGTCAAGGTGCCGGTGACGCTGAAGATGCGCATGGGCTGGGATCACGCCAGCCTCAACGCGCCCGAGCTCGCGCGCATCGCCGAGGAGCTCGGAATCGGGATGATTACCGTCCACGGCCGCACCCGCTGTCAGATGTACAAGGGCGAGGCCGATTGGGGGTTCGTCCGGCGGGTCAAGGAGGCGGTGTCGATTCCGGTGATCGTCAACGGGGATATCTGCTCAATCGCCGACAGCCGTGAAGCCCTGCGCCAATCGGGCGCGGACGGGCTGATGATCGGCCGCGGCGCCTACGGCCGCCCGTGGATTGTCGCGCAGGTGATGAGCGAGCTCGGCGGGGGCGGTCACCGGCCGGATCCGACGCTCGACGAGCAGCTCGCGACCATGCTCGAACAATATGACGACATGCTGAGGCTCTACGGCACGCATACGGGCGTCAACCTCGCCCGCAAGCATATCGGCTGGTATACAAAAGGCCTTCCGGACTCGGCGGACCTGCGCAACACTGTGAACCAGCAGGATGATCCCGAGGTCGTCGTACGGATGTTGCAAGACTTCTACGCTCCGTGGCTCGCCCGCTCTGCGGCGTGAACAAAATCCCGCCCGAAGAACTGTGTTGATTCTGCAACGGTCGTGCTAGGGCACTCACCGGATGGACGCGCGTACGGCCGAATCGCCGATGTTCTCAGGACACGAAAGCTGGCTTCAGCGGGAGCGGGCGAGCGGTCGATTTTACGACCGAGCCGCATGGCTCATCGCGGCATTCCTTACCGCCATGATGGCGTTGAGCGTGTGGGTGCTGCGGCGCGGGGCCGAGCCCGGCACCTTGCTGTCGCCGCCGCTGATTGCGGGGCTGCTGATCGCCATCCTGCTGCCGGCGATTGCGCTGATGGCGCTCTATGCGCGCAGGGTCGCGGTCCGCCGCGCCGAACAAGGGGGACTGGGCAGCGGGCGGCTCCACGTTCGGCTGGTGGCGCTGTTCACCGCGATCGCCGCAATCCCCACCGTGCTGGTGGCGATCTTCGCTTCGGTCCTGTTTCAGAGCGGCCTTGAATTCTGGTTCTCAACTCGCGCTCGAACGATGCTCGAGAACACGGTCCAGGTTGCCCGCTCGAGCTATGATCGCGAGGTCGACCGCGTCGCAGCCGAGACCGTGGCGGCGAGTGGCAACCTTGCCGAATATCTGCATTCGGTACCGATCGAAGACCCGCGGTTCGCCGAAGCCTTCGCCAAGCTTCAGGTGCTCAACCGCGGCCTCTCCGAGGCGATCATCTTCACCTACGGCCCCGACAAGGTGATCCGCACGATCGCGCTGGTTAATCCATACGACCGGCAGCTGGACAAGGTGATTCCGCAAGCTGCGCTGTCCGAGCTTGGGCACCGGGACGTGGTGACGCTCAATTCGCCCGACCGGGTCGGAGCGGTGACAAAGCTGAATTACGGGCCCGACACGTATTTGTACGCCGCGCGGGTCTTCGATCCCCAATTCCGTGACCAGATCCAGCGCTCGAACGACGTGTTGCGCGATTACCACTCGCTGCTTGCCCGATCGCGCGTCAACCAACTGCGCTTCAATGCGGCGCTGTTGCTCGGTGCGCTGATTATCGTCGGCTTGTCGATCCTGACCGCGCTGCGGCTCGCCGACCGGCTCGTGCGTCCGGTCGGCGAACTGGTCACTGCTGCGGGACGGATCGAGGCCGGCGATTTTTCGGCGCGAGTCCCCGTCACCAAGAGCGGAGACGAGGTCCAGACGCTGGCCGCCGCGTTCAACCGCATGACCGAGCGGCTCGAGGAGCAAACCAATGCCTTGCGCGCCGCGAACACCCAGCTCGACACTCGGCGAGCGTTCATCGAAGCCG
>JBJMVJ010000117.1:0-4458 GCA_045810685.1 Sphingomonas sp. | reverse complement strand
GGCGCCCGAAAAGCCCGGCGTACCGCGAGCGATGACACGCCCGTCAACATCAGGCGCCAGCGGCACCTTCTTCATGTGCACGGCGAGAATCTGCTCGCGGCCGTCGATATCGGGACGCGGAACGACGACCTGGCGGTCGAAACGGCCCGGGCGCAGAAGCGCCGGGTCGAGCACGTCGGGACGGTTGGTCGCGGCGATGATGATGATGCCTTCATTGGCTTCGAACCCGTCCATCTCGACGAGCAATTGATTGAGCGTCTGCTCGCGCTCGTCATTGCCGTTGCCGAGGCCAGCGCCGCGATGGCGGCCGACCGCGTCGATTTCATCGATGAAGACGATGCACGGCGCCGACTTCTTGGCCTGGTCGAACATGTCGCGCACGCGGCTGGCGCCGACGCCGACGAACATCTCGACGAAGTCCGAGCCGGAAATCGTGAAGAACGGCACACCCGCCTCGCCGGCGATCGCGCGAGCGAGAAGCGTCTTGCCGGTGCCCGGAGGACCGACCAGCAGCGCACCCTTGGGGATCTTGCCCCCGAGCCGAGCGAACTTGCCCGGGTCCTTGAGGTACTCGACGATCTCCTGAAGCTCCTCGCGAGCCTCATCGATCCCGGCGACGTCCTGGAAGGTCACGCGGCCCTGTTTCTCGGTCAGCATGCGCGCGCGGCTCTTGCCGAAGCCCATCGCGCCTGAGCCGGCGTTCTTCTGCATCTGACGCATGACGAAGAAGCTGATGCCGAGGATGAGCAGGAACGGCAGCGAATTGTAGAGCATGTAGAGCCAGATGCTCGATTGCTCCTCGGCCTTGACCTGGACCGCGACGCCCTTCTGGATCATGCGGTCAGCGACATTCGAGCCGGCCGGCGCAATGGTGTGGAAGTCTTCGCCGCTGGCGAGCTTGCCGGTTATCGAGGAGTCCCGATTGTCGCTCGTCGCCATGATGACGGTGCGAACGTTGCCCTCGTCGACCTGGCGGACGAATTCGGAATAAGGGATCGCCTGGCCGGTCGCCGCGCGCGAGCCGCCGTCGAGCATCTGGACGAAGAGGACGAGCGCGAACAGAACGCCGGCCCAGATGAGCAGGTTCTTGGTCCATGGATTGCCCGGCTTCTTGTCTTTGTCGTTCATCGCTCGTCTTTCAGGGCATGCGCGCCCGCCGAATAAAATAGGCGCATTCAGCCCAATAACAATGTGACGTTAGAATGAGATGAACATTGTGCCGCCGCGGGACGGCCGCGGTCAGAAGCGGTTGCGTTAGCCGGCGCTCAGTCGGCGCAGGCGGTTTCGACCAATTTCAGTTTCTCGAGGAAAATATCGGCCATCATCATCCGCCGCTCACGAGCGGCGTCGGTCACCGCCCGTCGCGCGGCGGCCAGCTCCTCGCTCGCCCTCCGGCGAAAATAGCGCTCATCGGAGTCCACCCCAACCTCCACCCGCCAATTCCGACTCGCCCGAGTCGTGAGCCCAAATCTAACGCAAGTTATCCACAGGTCGAGTCCGGTTCGGCGCCGGAACAAACCGCCACTCGCTCCCACCGCTGCAAAGCACGCCGCGAAGCGTCGCGGTGCCGCCTTCCTCAAGCGTCGAAATGAGGCGCGCGAGCTCGGGTCCGCGCAAGTCGCGATCGCCCTCGCTGGCGAGCTTTCGGATGGCGCTCGACACGATCCTGCGAACGATTTCGCTCGGTGCCTGGTTGGGACGGTAGAGAATCGACGACCGCCGTTCTTTCACCCGCTCGTCCCACTCGCGCTTGGCGGCCCAGTCCAAGGCCTTGTCCGCGTCAGTCAGGTTTGCCGCCGCGCGCGCGATCGCAGCAGGATCGAGCCAGCTGCACTCGGCGAGAGCACGGCGGACCCGCGCGCGCTCGAACCGATCGTCGCCGTTGCTGGGATCGAGCGCGGGCGTGAGGCCGGCATCGGCGCAGATCTGCTCCAGCTCAGCGCGGCGCCATCCAAGCAGCGGACGAACCAGCCTGACGTGGGCCCCGGGAGCAACGGAGCGCGCCCGCATCGCCGCGAGCCCGCGCACGCCGGCGCCGCGAGCAAGGCGCATGAGAAAGGTCTCGGCCTGGTCGTCGGCATGGTGGGCGGTCACCAGGCCGGGGAGGCGCCGCTCCTCGGCCCAGAAGCCGAGCAGTCGGTAACGCTCGCGCCGGGCGCGCTCCTGGATCGCTGTCTCGGGCTTTTCGGCCCAGCGCGCCGCGAGGACGACGTGCGGCACACCAAGGCGCGCGCAGACGGCAGCGACCATCTCCCCTTCTGCAGCCGCCTCGGCGCGGAAGCCGTGATCGACCGTTGCTGCCTCGACCTGACCGGGACGGGCGGCCGCAGCGAGGAGCAGCAGCGCAAGGCTGTCCGGCCCGCCCGAAACGGCAAGCCCGATTGGCGCGCCAGGCGCGATCAGCGGGTCGAGATCGTCGCTGAACCTGCTGAGGAGCCTTTCCTCCATTGGTCCCCCCGAACTTGTTTCAGCGTCCGTTTACGAGAAGCTCGCCGGAGTCTCCACAAATGGATGCTGGAGCAAGTTCAGCGACGCATCAGCTACACTGCGCCTGTGCCTTGGCGTCGTTCTCGAGCTTCCTGACATCGGGCCGAACCTTGGCGCCGTAGACGGCGTCGAGCTCTGCATAGGCCTTGCACGCCTGCCCCGGCTGGCCGAGCTTCATCAGCGCCTGGCCGAGGTAAAAGAGACTGTCCTGCGCGCGCTCGCCACTCGGATTGCTGCGGTAGTTGGCGAGCAACGCAGCGGCGGCCCCGCGCGCATCGCCCTTGTCGAGCAAAGCGCGCCCGATGAGGTTGTTCGCGTAGCTGGTGCGGCGGTGCTTGGGATAAGCGGCCGTGAAGGCTTTGAGCGAGGTGATCGCCTCGTCATATTGGCCGGCTTCCCACTGGTGAAATCCCTGCGTGTAGGCGTCCTCGCCGGGGTCGGTCGCGGGCGAGGCCTCGGCGGTTGTCACGGGCGGCGGGACGGCGGGGGCGGCGGCTGCGCTCGGTTTCGGGGGCTTGGCTGTAGACGGCTTCGATTTCGGAGGCGCCGGCGGCGTGGCCACTTCGGGTGCCGGTACCGGGGCCGCCGTCGCCTCGCTCATGCGCTGTTCGAGGGCGCCGATGCGCTGGTCCTGGTCGGTCTTGAGCTGCCCCAGGCCGCTTTCGACATTGCGCAGTCGATTGCCGTTCTCCTCCGACTGGCGGACGAGGTCGGCCATTTGCCGCTCGAGCGCATCGAGCCGCTGGTCGAGCGTCACCACCGATGATTGGGTCGCGGCGGGATCGTCGGAGAAGCCGGCGGTATCCGCGGGACGGCCCTTTGGGAACACCTGCCGCTGCACCTGCTGCACCTGCTTTTCGAGACGCTCGATGCGCTGCTCCGGGGACGGCGGCGGCTGGCGCTGCGCGATTGCGATCGAGGGAAGGAATGCCGCGGCGGCGCTGGCCGCGAGTGCGGTGAATAGGCGAGACTTCACTTGGCTTTCCCCACGCTTGCATGTGTTGCGAGATTGACAGTGGGCCGCCGCGCCTTGCCCGCCAATGAATCTACTGCGCCGAATTGGTTGTCGGTGGCGTGGCCGCCGCCGGCGGAGCCGGTTCGACGGCTGCCGGCGCGTGAGCTCGGCGAGCGCGGCGCGCGCGCGGTTCGGGCGCTGGAGGCGGAGCCGGAGCCGGAGCGATTGCGGCGGGTGCCGCAGGAGTCGGCGTCTTCAGCAGGTCCGCGGGCTGCAGGCTCACATTCGCGATGGTGGTTGCGGACGGCCCAACCTGGCCAATGACGGTGGTGCCGACCGCGATCCTGAGCGCCTCGGGCTTGCCGGTCTTGAGCACGGGCGCGGCGGCGTTTGCGGGGACTGCGTAGGTTTGGCCCGGCTGGAGCATGCCGGTGAAGAGGCTCGCCCCGCCGCGCTCGCTGACCTGCACCCAAACTGGCGCGATCGCCGTCAGCACGACTGGTCCTTGCGCTGTGGCGGCCGGCGGCGCGGCTGGAGGCGCCTGCGCGGGGGCGGCGGCCCGGCCGGCGGCCGCGTTAGCGGTCGAATTGGCCGCCGTCTCATCCGGCTGATCGAGCGAGCGCCGGCTGATGAAGGTCATCAGGATGATCAGCAGGACCACCGCGACGAACGCGCCGATGACCAGCGACCTGGGCATGGCGCGCCGCGGATCGGCCGGCTCGAAGACATCGGCCGAGGTCGCAGCGAAGCGCTGGCCACCCATTTCCTCGCGCAGCTGGTCGCCGATCTCGGCACGGTCGAGGCCCACGATCGTGGCATAGCTCTTGCCGACACCGATGGTGTAGGTCGGCGCCGGCAGATTGTCCCACTCGGCGGTTTCGATGCTTGCGAGGTGCCGCTGCGGAATGCGCGTCTGCGCCGCCACATCTTCGAGGCTGATGCCTTTTTGTTCGCGCGCCGCCCGAAGCCGCTCGCCGACGGTGGGGAGGACCTCCGGCGCCAGCTCTACGTTCGCC
>JBJMVJ010000116.1:0-7610 GCA_045810685.1 Sphingomonas sp. | reverse complement strand
TTCTGGTATTCGTTGTTCGACCTGCCGCGCACCTGGGAAGCGACGACGCGCCACAAGGAGGCCGAGGGCTCGTCCTACTATCGCCACTTCTACATGGGCCTCATCAAGGAAGATGGGACGCCCAAGCTCGCGCTCGATGATTTCCGCAAATACGCGCCCGAGATGGGCATCATGCAATGGTTCCACTGGCACGATCACCGGCTCCACGACGCTGTGCGCTGGCTGCACGAGCTCGGCGTCAGGCATTTGCGCACCGGCCTTAGCTGGTGGGACAGCTACCGCGATGGCTGGGAAGATTGGTTCGACCGGCAGATGGACGCGCTCGAGCCGTTTTCGACAACCGTCACCTTCTGCTTCACCCCCGATCATCTCGGCATCGCGCCTCATCACACCAGCCCGCCGCGCGAGCCCGCACTGTTCGCCGATTTCTGCGGCCGGATGATCGAACGCTATGCGCCGCGCATTGAACAAAGGGTTGCCGCCGAATGAGCCTGCACGATCCCAAGCGCACCGACGTCAACGTCGCCATCGTCGGCGTCGGCAATTGCGCGAGCTCGCTTGTCCAGGGCATTGCTCATTATTCGAATGGCGGCGCCAACGAGCAGATCGGCCTGTCGCACTGGGATCTCGGCGGCTACCGGCCCAAGGACCTCAAGATCGTCGCCGCTTGGGACATCGACAAGCGCAAGGTCGGCCGCGACGTTGCGGAAGCGATTTACGCGCCGCCCAATTGCACCGCGACCTTCTGCGGCCACGTGCCCGAGACGGGCACGAAGGTGCGGATGGGCAAATTGCTCGACGGAATCGCCGAGCACATGACGAACTTTCCCGACGAGCGGACCTTCATCCTCGCCGACGCGCAGCAAGAACCGACCAGGGACGAGGTCGTCGACGTCCTGCGCGACACGCGCGCCGACGTTATGGTCAATTACCTCCCCGTCGGCTCGCAGCAGGCGACAGAATTCTACGCCGAATGCGCGCTCGAAGCGCGCGTTGCATTCGTCAATTGCATCCCCGTTTTCATCGGCAGCGATGACGGTTGGGCGAGGCGCTTCGAGGAGGCCGGAGTCCCGGTGATCGGCGACGACATCAAGTCGCAATTGGGCGCGACCATCGTCCACCGCGTGCTCACCGATCTGTTCAAGAAGCGCGGGGTCAAGCTCGACCGAACCTATCAGCTCAACACCGGCGGAAATACCGACTTCCTCAACATGCTCGAACGCGCGCGGCTCGCGTCGAAGAAAATCAGCAAGACCGAGGCCGTTCAGTCGGTCGCCGAGCACCGGCTCGACCCGGAGAACATCCACGTCGGCCCCAGCGACTATGTTGCCTGGCAGAACGACAACAAGGTCGCGTTCCTGCGCATGGAAGGGCAATTGTTCGGCGGCGTTCCGATGAACCTCGAGCTTCGCCTGTCGGTGGAAGACTCGCCGAACAGCGCGGGCGTCGCCATTGATCTCATCCGCTGTGCCCGGTTAGCCATGGACCGCGGCCTCGGGGGGCCAGTCCACGCCGCGGCATCGGCGTTCTGCAAGCACCCGCCGCGCCAGGTCCCCGACGACGAAGCCTTCGCCGCACTCGAGCGTTTTATTCGCGCAACCGAGGAGGAGCAGTCCCATGCCCGCAAAATCGGCCGCTCAGCAGAAGGCAGCGGGCGCCGCGCTATCGGCGAAACGTGGCGAAACCCCGAAGAGCAAGCTCAAGGGAGCTTCCAAGTCGATGGCTAGCTCGATGAGCGAGAAAGAGCTCGAGAAAATGGCCTCGACCAAACGGAAGGGCAAAGCCGAGCACGTCCGCGGCTAGCGCCAGCCCTTCGCTTTCGCTGCCTTCTCCTGGTCCGCGTCGAACGGCTCGCCGGCCATGGAGGAATCGACCAGCGCCGCCAAGTTCGGGTCCATTCCAGCGGCCATGCGGTAGCTACTCGCCTGGCCTTCGGGTGAGGCAAACAAGCCCTGGACCTGCCAGCGCCCATTGTTGCGGCAGGCAAGGCCGCTCGAGCCGTTCCCCGCGAAGCTGCGGCAGATCTCGCCCGCCCGGTCGCGGAAGGTAACGCCGATACGCACGTCACCAGCGGGCGCGCTCGCGAGCTCCGTCTCGAGCGCGCGGTTCAACGATGCCGCCGCGTAGAGCCTGCCCGCGTCGGCCTCGACGGGCGCGGTGCTGCGCTGCGGCACCATGGTCCCGACGAGCACCCCGACTGCCAGGGTCGCCGCCATCGCCGCCCATTGCGGCACCCCCGGCATCGTGCGGGCGCGCTTGGCGGCAGCGAAGTCGACGACATCGGCTGTGGGTCGCACCGTAGTTCGCAGGTACTCGGGGACCGGTGCCGCCGCGATCGGATCGAATGCGCCGCGCAGCTGGGCGCCCAAGGCTCGATGCCGCTCCGCCAGCCGCGCGAGATCAGGGTCGGCGGCGACGCGCGCCTCCATCTCGGCGGCTGCGGCCGGCGCCAGCTCGCCGTCGAGCCATGCGAAGAATTTCTCGTCGTCGGTCATTGCTCACCCACCATAGCCAAAAGTGCGGTGCGTCCGCGCACCAGCCGACTCGACACCGTGCCGATCGGCAGGCCGAGCATTTCCGAAACCTCGCGGTAGCCGAATCCCTCGACCAGAATCAGCGCGACGATCTCGCGCTGCTCGCCGGGAAGTCGCGCCATCGCGTCCATGACCCGTTTCAGGTCGACCGACGCGTCCATCGCGTCGCGCGGGTCCTCCCCGACGCTTGCGCCCTCTTCCTCTGGGACTTCGTGCGCGCTCCTCCGGGAACGAGACCGGGCCGTGTCGATCCACAGGTTGCGCATGATCCGGTAGGACCAGCTGTCGAGCCGGGTTCCCGGCTCCCATTGCTCGCGCGAACGCAGCGCGCGCTCGACCGTCGCCTGCGTCAAATCGTCCGCGTCGGCCGAATTGCGGCTGAGCGCGTGCGCGAACCGTCGCAGCCGCGGCAGGAGCGCGGCGAGCTCGGTCTCGAACGACGGGGATTGATCCATTCCGCTCCATGAGGATGAAACGACGCGCCTCGCACGTTTCATCCGTAGAACCGCATGTAAAAGAGGGTTGCTCGATGTCCAGATTGGTCCGTCACCTGGCTTGTGCCGCAGCGGCCGGATTGATGCTTTCTGCAGGCGCGGGCGCGCAGCTGCTCGGCGTCGGCGCCCTGCCCCCGATCGGCTTGCCCGTTCCCGCCGCCAACCTCCCCGTCGCGGGGCCGGTGCTTCAAAATATCCTCGCGCAGCCGGGCGCGCAGCAGGCGATCGCGCCGACCCTCGACTCCGTCGGTGGCCTCACCGAAAACCTTGCCCGGTCCGGCGCGCCGAACCTGCTCGAGCTCAGGCGCGCCCGGCTCGACGAGCTGATCCGCACCAACCGCTCCACGGTCGAGAATGACGGGAAGGGGCTGCCGGTGCGCCGCGGCATCGTTGCCGTGATCGATCCCGATCAGGCCGGGCTGCAGCGCGCGGCGGCTGCCGGATTCCGGATTGCCGCCGATGACCAGGACGCAAGCCTCGGCATGCGAGTGATCGCCCTCGCGGTGCCGGGCGGCCTCAGCGCCAAGGCGGGCCTCAAGCTGCTGCAGAAAGTCGCGCCCGAGCTCCAGGCTGACTTCGATCATCTGTACGAACCCGCCGGCGGCCCGCTGGCGCCCATTGCAGGCGCACTTGCTGCGAGCGAGGGCCTGAGCGGCGGGCGAGTGATCGGCATGATTGACGGAGGAGTCGCTTCGCATCCGTCGCTGGCCGGCAAGAACATCGAGCAGAACGGCTTTGCCGGCACGCCTCAACCGACCGGGCACGGCACCGCCGTCGCCTCGCTGCTGGTCGGAAGCCAAGGGCCCTTTCGGGGCGCGGCCAGCGGCGCGCGCCTGTTCGTTGCCGATGTATATGGCGGTAATCGCGCTGCCGGTTCGGCGACCAGCATCGTCCGCGCCCTCGGCTGGCTGTCCAGTCACCGTCCCCAGGTGATCAACATCAGCCTCGTTGGGCCGCCCAACAAAGTGGTCGAACGCGCGATCCAGATCGTCCAGTCGCGCGGCACGGAGGTGGTGGCGGCGGTCGGCAACGACGGCCCAGCTGCGCCGCCGCAATATCCGGCTTCTTATCCCGGTGTGATCTCGGTCACGGCCGTCGATGCCGGTGGGCGCGCGCTTCCCGAAGCCGGCAAGGCCGCGCACCTGGATTTCGCAGCGCCGGGCGCAGACATGGCCGCGGCAGTTCCCGGACAGGGCTATGCACGGGTGCGCGGCACCAGCTTCGCCGCTCCGCTCGCCGCCGCCCGGCTGCTGGTTGCCGGCTCGCCGCAGCGCCTCGCGGCCGAAGCGCGGCCGGGCAAGGGCCGGGTTGGCCGCGGCATCGTTTGCAGCGACTGCCGAATCGACCCGCGCGCCGTGGGCGCCCGCTAAATTTCGCCTCGCCCGGGATGAAGCCGCAGGCTCGTGTCGTTCTCTTTCACAGGAGCCAGTTGAAGCTCCAGTGACGTTCAAAGGAGAATCACATGACCAAGTTCCTGCTGGCCGCAGCCTCGGCACTCGTGCTCGGCGCGGCCCCCGCACAGGCCCAGCTGCTCGGCAATGTCGGCGGCACCGTTAGCGGCGCGTTGAACGGCACGCTCGGCGGCTCGCTGAACGGCGCGGGCGCTCTCGGCGGCACGCTGAACAGCGTCGGCAATGTCGGCGGCACCGTGAACGGCGCGCTCAGCGGCCCGGCTTCGATCGCCAACAGCGTCAGCGCCGTCGGTTCGGGCTCGGCCAATGGGTCGGTGACCAAATCGGTCAACGCCCGCAACGGCGCCGCGAGCGGCAATGTTGGCCTTGCCGGCACTGTCACCGGTGCAGTCAACGGCGCCACCTCAGCGGCGCTCGCCGGGACCAACCTCAACGGCAATGGCTCGGCCTCGGGCGGCGCCTCGGCGAGCAAGAATGTCGGCTTCGGCGTCCAAGGCGTCGGCACCAACCAGGGCCGCGCAATCGCCGGCCAGCTTGCCGGGACCGCGAGAGGCGCTGCCAATGCCGCGACCTCGACAGCCTATGGCGCTGGCGCCCAGGCGGCCGGCTCGGCGAACGGTGCGGTCAACTCGGCCTACGCCGCCAGTGGCCAGGCTACCAACGGCTTCGGCGCTGCCAGCCTGAACGGCAGCGGCAATGGTTCGGCCAACGCCTCGGCCCAGGGTTCGGCCCACGGTTCCGCCAAGTCGCGGGGCAACCACGAGCGACAGGCGCGGAACGACCGCCAGTAATTCCGCGGTCGAGTATCTGCCCGCCGCGCACCGCCCCCTCCCTGTCGCGCGCGGCGGGCAGTCATTTCCCGTAGTTCAGAGCTTCCCGGTCAGCTCCGGGACGATCTTGAACAGGTCGCCGACGAGGCCGATGTCGGCGACTTGGAAGATCGGCGCTTCCTCATCCTTGTTGATCGCAATGATCGTCTTCGAATCCTTCATTCCGGCCAAGTGCTGGATCGCCCCCGAAATGCCGATCGCGATATACACTTCCGGAGCGACGATCTTGCCGGTCTGACCGACCTGGTAGTCGTTGGGCGCATAACCTGCATCGACTGCCGCCCGGCTTGCTCCAACCCCGGCGCCAAGCTTGTCGGCGAGCGGATCGAGCAAGGCATGGAACTGCTCGCTGCTGCCGAACGCCCGGCCCCCCGAGACGATCACCTTGGCGCTGGTCAGTTCTGGCCGTTCGCTTTCGGATGCTTCCGCGGAAACGAAGCTGCTGGTGCCGGGATCGCCGCCCGCGTCGACCTGCTCGACCGAAGCGGTTCCGCCCTCGGCAGCGGCCTTCTCGAACGCCGTTGTGCGGACGGTTATCACCTTTCTCGAATCCTTCGACTTGACCGTCGCAATCGCATTGCCGGCGTAGATCGGGCGGGTGAAGGTGTCCGGCCCCTCGACCGACAAGATGTCCGTCACCTGCATCACGTCGAGCAAAGCCGCGACGCGCGGCGCGATATTCTTGCCCGTCGTCGTCGCCGGCACGACAAACGCGTCGTGGCTTTCCATCAGCCTCGCTGCGACCGGCGCGACCGCCTCGGCAAGCTGATGCTCAAGCGCCGGCGAGCTCGCCGAATAGACCTTGGCGACGCCTGCAATCTTCGCCGCGGCCTGCGCCACCGCGTCGACATTGTTGCCGGCGACCAGAGCATGAACCTCGCCCAGCTTCGCCGCCGCGGTGACGGTTGCGAGTGTCGCATCTTTGACCTTGCTGCCGTCATGCTCGACCAGGACCAATACGCTCATTTCGCAATCCCCAGACCCTTGAGGCGCTCGACCAGCTCGTCAACGCTGCCAACCTTGATTCCGGCCTGGCGCTTGGCCGGCTCGACTACCTTGAGCGTTTCCAGCCGCCGGGCGACATCGACCCCGTAATCGCCCGGCGACTTGGTCGCGAGCGGCTTCGACTTGGCCTTCATGATGTTGGGCAGCGAGGCGTAGCGTGGTTCATTGAGGCGCAGGTCGGTGGTGACCACCGCAGGGAGCTTGAGCTTGACCGTCTCGAGCCCGCCGTCGACCTCGCGCGTGACGGTGGCGCCATCCGAGACTTCGACTTTCGAGGCAAATGTGCCCTGCGGCCAGCCGAGGAGCGCCGCGAGCATCTGCCCGGTCGCATTGTTGTCGTCGTCGATCGCCTGTTTGCCGAGGATGATCAGCTGCGGCTGTTCTTCCGCCGCGATCTTGGCGAGGATCTTGGCGACGGCGAGCGGCTCGACCTCCTCATCGGTCTGGACGAGGATCGCACGATCGGCGCCCATCGCAAGCGCCGTGCGCAGCGTCTCCTGCGCCCTTGCCGGGCCGATCGACACCGCGACGATCTCCGTGACGACGCCCTTTTCCTTGAGGCGGATCGCTTCCTCGACGGCGATCTCGTCGAACGGGTTCATGCTCATCTTGACGTTGGCGAGATCGACGCCGGAGCCGTCCATCTTGACCCGCGGCTTCACGTTGAAATCGATGACGCGTTTGACCGCGACCAGCACTTTCATGGGTTCACTCCAGGCTTAGGCCGCGACTGGGCTTTTGACTTCAGCGACGATTTTCCGCGCAGCGTCGCCAAGGTCGTTGGCGGCGATGATTGGCAGGCCGGACGATGCGAGGATGTCCTTGCCCTGCTGCACGTTGGTGCCTTCGAGCCGCACCACCAGCGGCACGTTCAGCGACACTTCGCGCGCTGCGGCGACGATGCCGTCGGCGATGATGTCGCAGCGCATGATCCCGCCGAAGATGTTGACCAAGATGCCTTTGACCGCTGGATCGCTGAGGATGATCTTGAACGCCGCGGTGACCTTCTCCTTGTTGGCGCCCCCGCCGACGTCGAGGAAATTGGCGGGCTCCGCCCCCTCAAGCTTGATGATGTCCATCGTCGCCATCGCCAGTCCGGCGCCGTTGACCATGCAGCCGATGTTGCCGTCGAGCTTGATGTACGAGAGGTCGTATTTCGACGCCTCGATCTCCATCGGGTCCTCTTCGGAAAGGTCGCGGAGCTGCTCGAGGTCGGGGTGGCGGAACTCGGCATTGTTGTCGAAGCCGACCTTCGCATCGAGCACCATCAGTTCACCCTTGTCGGTGACCGCCAGTGGGTTGATCTCGATCTGCGACGCATCCGTTCCCAGGAAC
>JBJMVJ010000115.1:0-15119 GCA_045810685.1 Sphingomonas sp. | reverse complement strand
GCCCGACGCAGCCAACCGTCGGCAGGATCCAGATCTCGTTCCGGGTCCCGACCCGGCCGTCGGCGCGGCGATAGCCGTCGAAGGATTGCGTCTCCGCCATGCCGAGCGGCTCCGTCGCGGCAGGCGCGTAGCTGTAGCCTTCGACTCCGCTCAGCTGCGTCCTGAGATTATGCGTATGGACGTGCCCGCCCGCGACTACCGCAGCTGTGAGCTCGCCGATGGCCCAGCCAAATTTCCGCACCGTCTCGCCAGCGGGCATATCGCACAGCGCAACCTTGTGACCGTTGGGAATGTCCTCCCGCACCTCGATCTGGCGGCCGGCGACCTCGAACCGCTCACCGCGCGTAAGTGCGCGCAGCGCCACCGCCACATCATCGCGCGGGTCGAGATGAAGCAGAGGGCCTGTGCTTGCGGGCGTATCGATGAGATCGACTTGTGTCATGTGGTAACCGGTGTCATATATCGGCTCTGCAAGCCATCGGCAAGGCGCTGCGGCACTTTCGCCGCGGCCGTGCATCCGATAGTCCGTGTGAGGGGGAGAAGAGCTTGAGCACCAGCGCGGACGACCAGCGGGCGCGGGGCAGCCGCCGCACCGGCAAGCCGACGATCAACGACGTCGCTCGGTTGTCGGGCGTGTCGAAGAAGACCGTTAGCCGCGTGATCAATCGGTCGCCGCTCCTCAACGAAGAGACGCGCGAGCGGGTCGAGCAGGTCATTCGCGACCTTGGCTATGTTCCCAACCCGCAGGCGCGCGCGCTCGCGCTGCGCACCAACTTCCTGATCGGACTGATCCACGACAATCCCAACGCGCAGATGGTGCTCAACGTCCAGCAAGGCATCCTCGAGGCGCTTCAGGGCACCGACTTCGCGATGGTCGTCCGCCCGGTCGATCGCGGCTCGTCGGCGCTGCTCGAGGACGTCCGCCACTTCCTCGAGCGCCAGCGCCTGTACGGCGTCGTCCTGCTTCCCCCGATCAGCGAGAATGATGCGCTCGCGCGCCTGTGCGACGAGGTCGGCTGCCGCTACGTCCGCATGGGCTCAGCCGAGCTCGATGATCCCGACCACATGGTCACTTCGAACGACCGCGAGGCGGTGCGCGCGGCGACCGCTTATCTGATCGAGCAGGGCCACCGCGAGATCGGCCTGATTGCCGGACCGCACGGCTTCCGCTCCGCCTCCGAGCGGCGCCAGGGGTTCGAGGATGCGCTTGCCGCCGCCGGAATCGACTTGCCCCGCAGCCTGATTGCGCAAGGCGATTATACATTCGAATCGGGAATCACCGCCGCCGAAAAGCTGCTTGACCGCGCCCCGCGTCCGACCGCCATCTTTTCGAGCAACGATGAGATGGCTGCTGGCGTCATCCATACCGCTCGGGAGCGCGGCATTTCCATCCCCGACGATTTGTCGATTGTCGGCTTCGACGACACGCCGATTGCCGGTCATCTGTGGCCGCCGCTGACGACGGTACGCTGGCCGATCGTGTCGATGGCCCGCGCCGCCGCGCTCAAGCTCCTCGGCGACGGCGCCGGTTCGAGTCGGCCGCAAGTTGCCGAGTCGAAGTTCCTCTCGCGCCTCGTCCGACGGGCCTCTGTCGCACCGCCGCGCAGCTGAGCGGGGCGCCTCGGCTGGTGATGCAGCGACTCATTCCGTCGCACTGCCCGACCTGCGCAAGGTGTACTTGCAATCGTACATGACACCGGTTACCGACCCTCGTTCTACAGGTAGGGGAGACTACCGGCGCGGCGACGCGTTACGGGAAATAAGCGCATGCCCAGGCCTTTGAAGCTCGACCCAGACAGGCTGTTTGCCGCGGACCCGGCGACGCGCTCGGTCTCGCGCGCGCTGTACAACGAGGTAAGGGATCTGCCGATCGTCAGTCCGCACGGGCACACCGATCCGGCGTGGTTCGCGACCGATGCGCCGTGGGGCAATGCGACCGAGCTGCTGCTCGCCCCCGACCACTATCTGTATCGGATGCTCTACAGCCAGGGAGTGCCGCTGGACGCGCTCGGAGTGGCGAGCCGTGCCGGCCCTTCCGCGGCCGATCCGCGCCAGGCGTGGCGCCTGTTCGCCTCTCATTATTACCTGTTCCGCGGCACTCCGTCGCGCCTCTGGCTCGACCAGGTCTTCGCCGAGCTGTTCGGGATCGAGGTCGCGCTCGATCCGTCCACCGCCGACCTCTACTACGACCGGATCGGCGAAGCCTTGGGCACAGCCGCCTTTCGGCCGCGCGCCTTGTTCGACCGCTTCAATATCGAGCTGCTCGCCACGACCGAAGGGCCGCACGAGGACCTTGGACACCACGCGGCGATCCGCGCCTCGGGCTGGCTTGGGAGGGTGGTCACGACCTACCGGCCTGATGCCGTGATTGACCCGGAGCACGAGCAATTCGGCGACGCGCTGGCGCGGTTTGCCGATTTGACTGGCGAGGATGTGCACAGCTGGACTGGCTATCTCGCCGCGCACCGCAAGCGCCGCGCCGATTTCCGCGCCGCCGGGGCGACCGCGACGGACCACGGCCATCCGACCGCCCGGACCGCCGATCTCCCGCGGGGCGAGGCGGAGGCTTTGTTCCGCCGCATCGTCGGCGGCAACTGGAGCTCGCAGGACGCCGAGATGTTCCGCGCGCAGATGCTGACCGAAATGTCGGCGATGAGCGTCGAAGACGGCATGGTCATGCAGATCCACCCAGGCGCGTTCCGCAACCACAATCTTGGTCTCCATGAGGTCTATGGGCGCGACAAGGGTGCGGACATCCCGACACGTACCGATTACGTGAATGCCTTGAAGCCGTTGCTCGACCGCTTCGGCAACGAGCCGCGGCTTTCGATCATTCTCTTCACGCTCGACGAGACGACGTATGCGCGCGAGCTCGCCCCGCTCGCCGGCCATTATCCATGCCTGAAGCTCGGGCCTGCCTGGTGGTTTCACGACAGCCCCGAAGGCATGCGCCGCTTTCGCGAGATGACGACCGAGACGGCTGGTTTCTACAACACCGTCGGCTTCAACGACGACACCCGCGCTTTCTTGTCGATTCCAGCGCGTCACGACGTTGCCCGGCGTGTCGACTGCGCCTTCCTCGGCCGGCTCGTCGCCGAAGGGCGGCTCCAGGACTGGGAAGCCGCGGAGCTGGCGCACGACCTCACTTACGGCCTCGTCAAGCGCGCCTACCGCCTCGACGAGCCGCAAACCCTCGCAGCCTGACGGAGTCCCGAATGTTCGACCGCACCTATTACGCCACCCACCCCGACATGATGGAGTGTGTCTCTAACGACGAGCTGCGCGATCGCTATCTGGTGCAGGGCTTGTTCCGCGAAGGCGAATGCGTGCTGAATTATACCCATGCCGACCGTTTCGTGATTGGCGGCGTGGTCGTCGGCGCGGCAGACGTGCGACTTCCCGATCAGACGGAGCCCGCCTCAGCGGCCGGTCACCCGTTCCTGGAACGGCGCGAGCTGGCGATCGTCAACGTCGGCCGCGGCCCGGGCACCATCACCGTGGACGGCGAAGCGTTCGAGCTCGGCAACATGGATTGCCTGTTCGTCACCATGGGCGCCAAGGACGTGGTATTCTCCGGCGAGGGAGCTCGCTTCTACCTCGCCTCCTGCCCGGCGCATAAGGCGTTCCAAACCCGCAAGCTGTCGATTGCCGAGGCGAACGCGCTCGAGCGCGGCAGCCTCGAGGAATCCAATGAGCGCACCATTTTCCAGCTCGTCATCCCCGGAGTGTGCGACAGCGCGCAGCTCGTCATGGGCCTCACCGTGCTGAAGCCCGGAAGCGTGTGGAACACGATGCCGCCGCACATTCACGAGCGCCGCAGCGAAATCTATTTTTACTTCGGGCTCGACGGCGAGAACGACCGCGTGTTCCACTTCATGGGCGAAGGGGACCAGCTCCGGCACATCGTCATGGCCAACGAGGAAGCGGTGATCAGCCCGGTGTGGTCGGTTCACATGGGCGCGGGGACCAAGGCTTACGCCTTCATCTGGGCAATGGCCGGCGAGAACCAAGACTATACCGACATGAACGTGCTCGACATCTGCCAGCTGCAATGAGTGGTTTGTTTGATCTCACCGGCCGCGTAGCCGTCGTCACCGGCGCCAACACCGGGATCGGCCAAGGGCTCGCGATCGCTCTTGCCGAGGCCGGCGCGGACGTCGCACTGGTCGGCCGGACGCCTGCGGGCGAGACGGCGCAGCAAGTGCGCGCCGCCGGGCGCAAGGCCGCGATCATCGGCGCCGACCTGTCGACGATTGCGCCGGTGCAGGAGGTCGTCCATCGGACGATCGCGGAGCTCGGCGGACTCGACATCCTCGTCAACAACGCAGGGACGATCCGGCGCGCCGACGCGCTCGAATTCAGCGAACAGGATTGGGACGCGGTAATCGACACCAATCTCAAGTCAGTGTTTTTCCTGTGCCAGGCGGCCGCGCGACACATGGTGCGACAGGGCAAGGGCAAGATCATCAACATCGCCTCGATGCTGAGCTT
The DNA here is from genome assembly GCA_045810685.1 of Sphingomonas sp. Lineage (GTDB taxonomy): Bacteria > Pseudomonadota > Alphaproteobacteria > Sphingomonadales > Sphingomonadaceae > Sphingomicrobium. Next base: position 10,628 of record JBJMVJ010000115.1, on the reverse strand, counting down.
CCAGGGCGGAATCCGGGTGCCGAGCTACACCGCGTCCAAGAGCGGCGTCGCCGGGCTGACCAAGCTGCTCGCCAATGAGTGGGCGCCGAGCGGAATCAACGTGAACGCAATCGCGCCCGGTTACATCGCAACCAACAATACGTCCGCGCTCCAAGCGGACGAGATCCGAAACCGCCAGATCCTCGACCGGATTCCCGCCGGCCGCTGGGGCAAGCCGTCCGACCTTGCAGGAGCGGTCGTCTTCTTGGCGTCGGACGCGTCCAATTACGTCCAGGGCCACATCCTCGCGGTCGACGGCGGGTGGCTCGCACGCTGATGCCCAGGATCGTCTGCTTCGGCGAGATGCTGCTGCGGCTCGCCGCGCCCGGCCGCGAGCTTCTGCTTCAGAATGGGCGGCTCGATGTGCACGTCGGCGGAGCGGAGGCAAACGTCGCCGTCGGCCTGGCCTGCCTCGGCCATGAAACGGCAATGGTCAGTCGCGTTCCCAACAATCGGCTCGGAGAGGCGGCGATTGGCTACCTCCGCCGCTACGGTGTCGACACCACGGGCGTCTCGACCGGGCCAGGCCGCATGGGCCTCTATTTCATGTCGGCCGGCGCGGGGTTGCGCGCATCGGAGATCGTCTACGACCGCGAGGCAAGCAGCTTCGCGGTTGCGCGCTCCGGTGATTTTGATTGGGGCCGGCTGCTCGAAGGCGCCGATCTCGTCCATTTTTCGGGCATCACCGCCGCGCTCGGGCCCGAGTCCGCCGCGCTTGCGCTCGCCGCGGCGGAAGCCGCGTCCGCACAGGGCATCGCCATCTCGTTCGACGGCAATTATCGCGCGCAGCTGTGGCAGCGCTGGGACGGCGATGCGCGCGCAATCCTGTCCGAGCTCGTCGCGCACGCCGAGATCCTGTTCGGCAATCACCGGGACGTCTCGCTGCTCCTAGGCAAGGAGTTCAGCGGCGAAGGGCAGGACCGACGCCGCGAGGCTGCCGAGGCCGGATTCGCCGCTTTTCCCAAGCTGAAGCTGATCGCGTCGACCGCGCGCCACGTGATCGACGCCGACACGCACGGCGTCGCTGCGCGGGTCGACGCCCGCGACGCCTGCGCGCAGACGGAGGAGGTGACCATCGCCGGCATCATCGATCGGATCGGCGCAGGCGACGCGTTCGCGGCCGGTATCCTGCACGGGTTGCGCACCGGTCGCGATCTCGATTGGACGGTGCGCGCCGGCCTGGCCCTCACCGCGCTGAAACACAGCTTGCCGGGTGATGCGAGTCTGTTCGCCGAGCGCGACATCGACGCTTTCATTCGCGGCGAACTGGATGTCCGCCGGTGATCGACCGCCGTACGTTCCTGGCCGCGGCAGCCGTGACCGCCGCCGCGCCCGCACTCGCCCAGTCAGACCCGCTCGTAACCACGACAGGGGGCCGTATCCGCGGGACCCGCGAAGGCGGCCTGTCGGTGTTCCGCGGCATTCGATACGGCAATGCCGCCCGCTTCCAGGCACCCACGGCGCCTACGCCCGCTGCGGGGGTGATTGCGGCGACGGCGTTCGGCCCGTCCGCTCCGCAAAAGAACGACCGCTACAAAAACCAGAGCGAGGACTGCCTGTACCTCAACGTGTGGACGCCGGAAGCGCGGCCCGGCGGCCGCCGGCCGGTGATGGTGTATATCCATGGCGGCGCTTATTCGACCGGTTCGTCGGTGGACCCCCTGAACGACGGGCAACATCTCGCGGCGTTCGGCGACGTCGTCGTGGTCACCGTCAACCATCGGCTCAATGCGTTCGGCTACCTCTATCTATCGCGGCTCGATCCGCGCTTTCCAGATAGCGGCAATGCAGGTCAGCTCGACCTGGTGCTCGCGCTGCAGTGGATCCGCGACAATATCGCGAGCTTCGGCGGCGACCCGTCACGAATCCTGGTATTCGGTCAATCGGGAGGCGGCGCGAAGATCGCCACGATGATGGGCATGCCGGCGGCCAAGGGTCTCTTCCATCGCGCCATCACGATGAGCGGCCAGCAGGTCACCGCCTCCGGTCCGCTCAACGCCACCGCGCGTGCCAAAGCGTATCTGGCAGCTCTCAAGGCCACGACGACCGACCTCCTGACGCTGCCGACCGAGCGCTTGGTCGAGGGACTCGCTGCGACCGATCCGATCCTCGGCGGCGGGGTTTACATGGGTCCCGTGCTCGACATGAAATGGCTCACGCGGCATCCGTTCTGGCCCGATGCCAATCCGCAGTCGAACGCGCTTCCGATGATCCTCGGCAACACTCACGACGAAACCCGAGCGTTCATCGACCCCGACAGCGAGAAGATACGCACGCTCAACTGGGCCAACCTTGCGGAGCGGATGGCGCCGGAGCTGCGGGTCGACATCAGCCCGGAATGGGTCGTTGCACAATATCGTACGCACTTTCCCGCCTGGAACCCCGAGCGGGTCTTTTACGCCGCCACCACCGCCGGACGCAGCTGGCCGGGGCAGGTGATCGAAGCCGACGCGCGGGCTCGCGCCGGCACTCGGACCTGGGTCTACCAGGTCGACTTCCAGTCGCCGACGCAGCCGCGTCGCGGCGCGCCGCACACGATGGACATCGCGCTTTCGTTCGGCACGCTTGGCGCGGAGGGTTCGTTTACCGGCACGGGTCCCGAGGCGCACGGAGTCAGCCGCCGCGTGATGCAAGCCTTTGTCGGGTTTGCGCGCAGCGGCGATCCGAACCATCCCGGTGCGCCGCGCTGGCCCGTTTACACTCTCCCCAATCGCGACACGATGATCTTCGACGTGCACAGCCGCGCTGTTGCCGATCCGCGCCGTTGGGAGCGGGAGCTTTTCGCCCGCGTGCCATACATTCAGCCGGGTTCCTGACCGGCATAAGGCAGCGCCGATTGCGCCGGCGCTTGACAGCCGCGGCGCAGCGCGGCAGACGAATGACACCGGTTACTCAATGGGAGTGATGGGTGGGGGCGACTCGGCAGCAATAGTCGAGCGGTCCCGGGGAGACGAACGACGCGCGCCTGAGAGGCGTGCTCTCAACCTACCCGAATGCGGCGCAATCGCCGCCACCTGAGGGACCATTTTAGACACCGGTGTCACCGGGGCTCGGAGCGCATCGTCCGACCGCGGATTGGGAGAGGCTGCAATGATTTCGAATTTCAATAACGCGCCGCGCGTCGGCCTCGGCCGCCTCGCCGGAGCGGTTTCGCTCGCCGTCCTGGCCATTGCGATGGCGACCCCGGCTGACGCGAAGGCGGGGCCAGCCGATCAGCCCGCCCAATCCACTCCTCCGACGGGGGCGACTCCCCCGGCCCAGGTTCCCGACGTGGCACCGGCCAATCCGAATGCGTTGCCCGCAGCCCCCGAAAACCAGATCGTCATCACGGGCTTCCGCGGCAGCCTCGCCAAGGCGCTGAACATGAAGCGCAACGAGAATGCCTCCACCGATTCGATCCTTGCCGAAGACATCGGCAAGTTCCCCGACCTTAACCTGTCGGAGTCGATCCAGCGCATCCCCGGCGTCGCCCTTCAGCGCGACGGCGGCGAGGGTCGTCAGATCACGGTTCGCGGCCTCGGCCCGCAGTTCACCCGCGTCCGCATCAACGGAATGGAGGCGCTGACGACCGCCGGCGGCGCCGACGCATCGGGCGGCACCAACCGCAGCCGCTCGTTCGACTTCAACGTCTTCGCGTCGGACCTGTTTAGCGCGATCACGGTGCGCAAGACGCCCGAGGCGTCGGTTGAGGAAGGCTCGCTCGGCGCGACCGTCGATCTTCGTACGGCTCGTCCGTTCGACTATCACGGCTTTACGATGACTGCTTCGGCGCAGGCCGACTATAACGATCTCAACAAGAAGGCGACGCCGCGCGGCGCCTTCCTGATCTCCGACATCTTCGCGAACGGGACGATCGGCGCACTCCTTTCCGTCGCCTATACGAGGCGCAAGCTGCTCGAGGAGGGGCCGAGCACGGTGCGCTGGGCGCCAGCGACGAGCTTCTTGCCGGGCTTCCAAAGCGTCGGCGGCGTCAATTGCCAGAACGCTGCTGCCAACAACAACCAGACGGGCGCGGCTGCCTTGAGTCCGGCGCCCGGCGATTGCGGCATCGTCGACGCGGCGCAGCACCCGCGGTTCCCGCGCCAGGACTGGTATTATGACGACCAGCAGAGGCTCGGCATGACTGCGTCGCTGCAGTTCAGGCCGTCCGACAACACGCTGATCAGCCTCGATGCGCTTTACGCCGACTTCAAGGGCACGCGCGAGGAGCGTTACCTAGAAGCGCCGTCGTTCAGCGTCGGCGGCGGGTGCCTCGCGTCGAATCGCAACAACAGCTGCGGCATCGCCGACACGGATGTGCTGAGCTACCAAATCCAGAACGGCGTCATGTACAAGGGCACGTTCAACGACGTCGATCTGCGCGTCGAGAACCGCTTCGACCGGCTCGACACCAAGTTCAAGCAGCTGACCCTCGAAGGCTCGCAAAAATTTGGCGAGCACGTCACCCTCAACGTGCTCGGCGGACATTCGTCGTCAAAGCACCGCAACCCGGTGCAGAACACGCTGACGTTCGACCAGTTCAACGTCGACAATTACAGCTACGATTACGGCTCTCCGAACGGCCGCAATCCGGTCTTCGATTTCGGCACGGCCAATCTGACCAATCCCGGATCGTGGGTGCTTTCGCAGATCCGCCTGCGCGCCGCGACCGCTGACAATGTGTACGACAACCTCCAGGCCGCGCTCAACTGGCGCCCGAGCGAGGAATTCCAGATCGACGGCGGCGGCGAGTGGAAGAAATACGGGTTCGGCACGACCGAGCTGCGCCGGGAGGACCCGCTGAACCCAAGCACCAACAAAGAAATGACCATCCCAGCGGCAATTGCGGGTACGCCCATCAGTCAGTTCGGGCACGTGATTACCCTCGCGGGCTACACGTTCTTCGCTCCCGACTATGCCGCCTCCGATGCGCAGCTTCACTTCGGCGATCCCACTGCCTTCGGCGGTGCGTTTGCGCTGGGCCCCGGACCGGCCCTTGGAAACAATGCAACGGTCAAGGAACGCGACGAAGGCGGGTTCATCCAGGGCTCGTGGCACCACGAGTTCGGCGACGTGACGTTCCGCGGGAATGTCGGCGTGCGCTACGTCGACACGCATACCGACTCCACGGGCTTTGCGATCGTCAACAATGCGATCAACCAGATCACCGTGGGCAGCAGCTATCACGACTGGTTGCCGTCAGCGAACCTGGTGCTGGAGCCGTTGCGCAACTTCGACATCCGCTTTGCGGCGGCAAAGGTGATGTCGCGGCCGAGCCTCGGCAATCTGAACCCGGGGGCGACGATCAGCGTGTCCGGCTCTAACCGGACAGTATCGGGCGGCAATCCGTTCCTGCAGCCGTTCCGCGCCAAGAGCTACGATCTCGCGTTCGAATATTACTTCCAGCCGGGAGCCCTGATCTCGCTGGCATTCTTCAAGAAGGACGTGAGCAGCTTCATCACGACGCTGCAGAGCAAGGGCACGTTTGACCAGAACCCGTTCGGCCTGCCGCTGAGCCTGATGACGGCGGCCTGCGGCACCATCTCGGGCTGCGACGCGACGACGATCTTTACCTTCAGCTCGCCCGCCAACACGCCGGGCGGGCCGGTCGAAGGATTCGAAGTCAATTACCAGCAGCCCTTCAAGTTCCTGCCGGGCTTCCTGCGCAATACCGGCGTCCTGCTGAACTACACCGGCGTACGCTCAAAGATTAAGTATCTGAACGCGCAGGGCGCGGTGGTTGCGATCAACGACCTCACCCAGCTCTCCCGCCGCTCGGCGAACGCGACGCTTTATTATGAGGACAAGCGCCTCAGCGCCCGCGTCTCGGCTGCTTACCGCAGCGGCTATCTGACGCAGATTCCGGCGTCAGAGGCCGGGAACGACGTCCAAGGCACGAACAGCACGCTCAACATCGATGCGTCGATCCAGTACACCATCAACCCGCACCTCAAGCTGACGTTCGAGGGCATCAACCTGACCGACGAATTCCAGGACCAGTATGTCGACAGCCGCAACATGCTGTCGGTCTATCACCACACCGGACGGGAATATCTGTTCGGCATCCGGTATACTTATTGAGCCTTGGCCTACGTGATCGATCGCCGGTCGGTTCTTGTCGGCACAGTCGCGCTTGGCGCGACAACCAAGGCGGGGGCCCAGACCAGGGCCCCCGCAACGTCCGAACCAGATCAACTGAGGTTTCCTGACCCGACCGAGACGATGGATCTCTGGCCGAGCGGAGCGCCGGGCATGCCACCGAAGCCCCCAATCGAGACCGTCAAGGAGCGCAGCAAAGACCCCACTTACAACGACCGCTATGTCTTGGGCATCAGCCGGCCACGCATGGCCGTATTCCGCCCCAAGCACGCGAACGGCGCTGCCGTGCTGATCACGCCGGGCGGCAGCTATTCGTGGGTGGTGGTCGATAAGGAAGGCTATGAAATGGCGCGCTGGCTTGCGGCGCGCGGAGTCACCGCATTCGTCCTCTTCTACCGTCTCCCGCACGAAGGCTGGGCCGCCGGCCCGGACACCCCGCTCCAGGATTCGCAGCGGGCTATCCGTCTCATCCGGCACCGCGCCAGTAGCTACGGCGTCGATCCCAAACGGGTGTGCGCGATCGGCTTCTCTGCTGGCGGCCATGTCTGCGCCGACCTCCTCGCGCGCTTCTCGGCCAGCGTCTACCAACCGGTCGACGCGGCCGACCGCATTTCTGCCCGTCCGGATCTTGCAGCGCCGATCTATCCGGTCGTGTCGATGAGCCTGCCCAACGCGCACGAGGTCTCCCGGAGGAACCTGGTCGGCGAGAACGCTTCGCCTGAACGCGAGCGCGCCCATTCGCCTCACCTCAATATTCCGCCCGACGCGCCGCCAGTCTTTCTGCTTCACGCCGAGGATGACCCATCCGTGCCGGTCGCGAATACGCTGTTGCTCCGTCAGGCGCTGCTGGCGCGCAAGATCCCGGTCGAGACCCACCTCTTCGCCGAGGGCGGCCACGGCTTCGGCCTGCGTCTTGCGCGTGGCAAGAGCGTCGACGGATGGCAGGAAATTTTCTGGGCGTGGGCGCGCAAGAGACATCTGTTCGCGTGAAGCTCGTGTCGCGGCTGCTCGGGTTCGTTCTCTTGTTCGCGGAGATCCCGGTCCACGCCGCGACCCCCGGAGATCGAGGACAGGATACGCTAGCGGGGGCGGCTGAAAGGGGTGAAATCGCCGAGGACGCAGATCGGCCCAGCGACTGCTCCACCGCCGAACGAAACGGTACGGAAAGTGTCGCCGCGGCAGTATTGACTGCCGTGCGTCTCGATAATCAGCGTATCGAGCGGCTGCAGCCCCGGGCAACCGGAAGCGATCCGGTTGACCCAGATCGTCCCCGCCGTCGCCATCACGATAGTATGCGCGTCCACGACGCGAAGGTTTTGCGCCGGACCGCCCGAAATGCAGCTTTGCGGGGCGCCGGCGGCGCGCCCGGCGAGCTCACGGGCGAGAGCTTGCTGCTCCGTGTCTCGCGGGCCGGGCGCGGCGCAAGCCGCTAAGATCAACGGGAGCAGGAGCAGATAGCGCATCAGCCTTTCCTCCGTCGTCTCAACACGGCCGCGCTCAGGGGTGCGAAAGCAGCCGGGCGATCGCTTCGGTCGATAACGGCCCGCGGTTTAGCACGCCGTCGTGGAAATTGCGCGCGGCGGCCGGCGTAACCGGCGCCTTGTGCCGCAAGGCAAGCGCGGCGAGCGCGTCCCCGGCAAAGCCCGCTGGCTCGGCCGCGTAGCGATCCACTTCGACCGCGAACGGGAAAAACAGCTCGAACCCTACCGTCTCCTGAAGGTAGCGCAGCGCCCGCGTACGGTCCCAGCGGCGGAGGTGGATGCCGATGTCGGCGGTGACGCGTGCAAAGCGGAACAGGAGCGACTGGAGAAAACCGAGCTGATCCATCGGGGAGAGCAGCCCGATTCGGTCGGCGAGCCCCTCCGCGTAAATCGCCCAGCCTTCGGAATAGCCTCCGGCATATCGAACCTGCAGCGGGTGCGGGTCGGCCATTGCCTGCCGGCCCAGCTGCAGCAGGTGTCCGGGGATCGTTTCGTGATAGGCCACCGTGGTCAGCGTCCAGGCGGGGCGATCGTGGACCATGCTGAGGTCGGGGTAATAAGCTCCCGGCCGCATGGCGGTGGGCGCGTTGCGATAGCCGCGCTTTGCCGCGCGCTCGTCGGCTGGCGACATGCGCTTGACCGACGATTGCGGCTCGAAGGGCGGGTTGAACCAGGTCGGCAGATGGGGCCGCAGCCGGTCGAGCGCGGCGTTCATGTCGGCGATCGCCTTGGCGCGGCCGTTGTCGTCCGGCGTGTAGAGATAATCACGACGTTCCTTGAGCGCGCGCAGCCGTGCGCCAACGGTCCCGCGGGTAAGGCCGAGGCTCTTCAGCAGCCGGTCCGCGCGGGCGAGGAGGGCGCCGGTCTCCGCCGCCACCTGCCGATCCAGTTCCGCCGGAGTGATGTCGCTGGCTGTAGTGCAGCCAAGCCGCAGCCTGTAATATTCGCCGCCGCCGGGCAGACGCCACACGCCGGGCGCCGGAGAGGCTGCCTTGCGGAGCCGTTCGAGCTCGGCAATCTGCCGCGCAAGGGCCGCGCCCGCATCGGGCGACCGCCCGGCGGCGAACATACTTCGTTCAACCTCCAGCACCGCATCGAGCACGAAGGATGGCGGGGCAATCCCGCGTGAGGCTTCAGCGCGAAGCCGCTCCGTCTCTTGGTCGAGTCGCGCCGCAATATCCGCCGTGGCCGGCTTGCCCTGCAGGTCGAGATAGGCGCCGTGCCGCTGGCTCACCACGTAGGGCGAACTGCCGTCCGCCTTGCCGAAAGGGAACGCTGCGCGGAGCGCCTCGTCTCGCTCGACGCCGCGAACGACCATCGCGTAGATGACCGAATCATCACGGTTGAGCCGTCCGGCATCGAACGCCCGCAAGATCGCCAGCATCCGCCCGGGCTCCCGCGCGGCGGCCGCTCGGTCAAACAATGCGCGCAGGGACAACGAGCCCGCCAAGGCGAGCGCGCTTTGCGGAACGAGCCCGGCCGCGGCCAAGCCGGCGAGGACCTCCCGTCGCCGCAGGAGAAGGAAGCTTTCACCGCTCATCGCAGTCCTTCTATGTTTCCATTGATACCGGTGTCAAAGGTCGCTTATGAAGAGGCGAGGGGCGGTGTAGCGCAGGACGCGCACGCCAGTCATTCGAGACGAGAGGGCGTTGGAATGCGGTTGAAGTGCATGGCCGTGCGAGCGGGACTTCTGATTTCGGCGGCGACACTTGCGCTCGGTAGCGCCGCAAGCGCCAGCGCAGACGCGCCGAAGCTCCTGTTCCGACTGTCGGCGGACAAGGGCTTCACCGCCGACGTGGCCGCCGGCGACGCTGTGCCCAATTTCAAAGACAAGGTGAAGATCGTTCCAACAGGCATCGGGGGCACCGGCGCGATTCAGTGGGAAGACGATGGGGTCGTCACCTGGAATGCGCCCGGGAATATCTACGCGCAGCGCGGCACTTTGTCCTTCTTCTGGCGCTCGCGCACCCCGGTCGGCGAAGCGCCGTTCAACATCTTCCGGGTCGGCTTTGCGGATCATTCCAGCTGGGACATGGCGTGGCTCCGCATCGACTGGAACGGGCACGGCTTCGATGCCTTCGTCACGGACGCGAACCTCGCCCGCACGCGTGTCTCATTCGCGATACCCCGAACGCCTCGCGCCGACGAATGGCACCAGATCGCCTTCGCCTGGGACGAGACCGTTGGCGTGCGCCTCTACGTCGATGGACGCGAAGTTGCCCGCAAAGACGCCAAGGCCGACTATGACACGGGCCTCGACCAGTTCGGGCTCGCCGGACGTGTGGTTTCTCCGCACCAGGTCCAGAGCCGCTACTCGTTCATGCGCGGCAGCGACGTGGATGAGATCCGGATCTACGACCGCATGCTGACGCCAGAGGGCGTCCTGGCGGTCGCCAATCAGGGCGAGCCGGCTGCGGATGCGCCCGTAATCGATGCCGCGCGGCGGCAGGCCTGGCTGCATCGTTTCGGCTGGGATCGAACGAGCCCGCCTGTTCTGACCTCTCCCGTGACGCGTTTCCGCAAGGTCGAGTTCGCAGATGCGAAGGATCTGAAGGAATGGATGTGGAAAGGCGTCGATGGGATCAACGAGACGACCTGGCCCGGAGTCTACAACCGCTCGCGGCTGCCCGGACGCGACGATTATTTCGAGCTCCCCGACTGGAACACCTATGTCGAGGGCGGCAAGGACTACGACCTCACCATTCCCGGTGACGAGAAGGTCAATCGCGTCGAGATCCGGGGCGCGGCTTATGGCGATCTTAGCTGGTCGGCAGACCGGAAGAACTGGAGCCGCATCGCGCGCCGTCCGCAGGGCGTGGTGCGGAGCGTCGACACCTTCCCGGAGCGGCAAGGCGGGCGCCTCCGCTTCACGAACGTCGCTCAGGAGACGCCGATCCAGGAAATCTGGGCCTATGACGTCAGCGCCGGCGAAGAGCCGAAAGGAACCTTCAAGCTCAGCTATGCGGTGAACCCCGACGCGGCGCCTGAGTACGGCAATCTCAAGAACCTGACCCAGTTCATTCAGGGCCG
>JBJMVJ010000114.1:0-5269 GCA_045810685.1 Sphingomonas sp. | reverse complement strand
CTCCCTTTGCTGCGCAGCATCGGCGATCCCCCGGCACTGGTCGGCTATTGCCTCGGTGGCACGATGACGATCGCCGCTGCCAATCTGGCGCCCACCGAACGCGTGGTGACGCTCGCAGCGCCGTGGACTTTCGCGCACTACCCGGAAGCGTCCAGCAGCGCGCTCCAGGACATGTGGCACCATTCCGAGGCCGCCGCGAAGAGCTTCGGTGCGCTCCCGATGGAGGTGCTCCAGGCCGCTTTGTGGTCGCTCGACCCGCAACGGACAGTCCGAAAGTTCGCGGAGTTCGGGCGGCTCGATCCGGCGAGCGACGAGGCGCGCCGCTTCGTCGAGCTCGAGGAATGGGCGAACGAGGGCGAGGCCCTGCCCTATCCGGCCGCGCAAGAGCTGATCGAGGAGATGTTCGCCAACGACCTGCCAGGCTCAGGCGCCTGGCGCGTCGGCGCCCGGGCGATCTCTGACGAGCTGCGCGTGCCAGCAATCCACCTCACCGCCGCTCACGACCGCATCGCGCCGGCCGCGACGGCGCCCCGCGGCGAGGTCGTGGCAATTCCGTCCGGCCACGTCGGAATGATCGTCGGCTCGGCGCGGAAGCTCCTGCACGAGGAGCTCGGCGCCTTCCTCACGCCTTGCCGCTGACTGTCGCCGTCGCTAAGTCGGGGCCACGCACCCATAGCTCAGCTGGATAGAGCGCTGCCCTCCGAAGGCAGAGGTCAGAGGTTCGAATCCTCTTGGGTGCGCCAGCCTTCTTGAGCGATCACGTCACGCCCTCGCGCGCGGTCTCCAGACGGACCGGAGCCATCCTTGCCGGAGTCGCTCCTGGCGTTGCTGCCGCTCTGCTGCCCGCCGAGGATTGCGCGGTAGTTGTTGACCACCGTCCGGCAACTTTTCAGCGCCTCTTTCAGCTTCGAACTTTCTTCTTCGAAATCCGCGCTGAGCGGTTCGTCATCACCCGTCACTTGGTGCCCCCGTCTGCTATGGCAATCGCACCTTAACCTTTGCGAAGCGTGCCGGTTTCACCGTTCGCCGCTTCTGGCGCCCCGTTGGTTGGAATTGCCCGCCGAATATTCAGGAAGTCACAGGCTCGGGGCGCCGCGTCCGGCCGATTGCCGCCTCGAGCGCCGTGGCTGTGAACGGCTTCAGCAAGGTCTCCACACCCTCGGGCTTGTCGCGGATCATATCCGCTTCGGCATAGCCGGTGATCAGCAGCCCAGGGACGTCGGGGCACACCAGCCGCGCCTCGCGCAGGAAATCAGTGCCGGACAGACGCGGCATCGCATAATCGGTGATCAGCAGGTCGAAGTCGCAAGTGCGTTTCTTCAGGAGCGCGAGAGCGTCCGCTCCATTGGCCGCCTCAACCACGTCATGGCCGGAATCTTCAAGCACGGCCGCAGTGGTGCTTCGAACCTCGGGGTGATCGTCGACCAGAAGCACCTTGAGCGCCGGCAGCTGACGACTGCTCACCTCCGGCTCGGCGACCGCCTCGACCACCGCGCCATGGGGTGCGCGGGGCAGCCATAGCTCGGCATTCGTCCCTTGGCCGAGCTCGCTGTCCAGCCGGAACGCGCCGTTCGACTGCTTGGCAAACCCATAGACCATGCTGAGGCCAAGCCCGCTGCCCTTGCCGAGTTCCTTGGTGGTGAAGAAAGGCTCCATCACCTTTTCGAGATGCTCCGCGGAGATTCCCGTCCCCGTGTCGCACACCGCGACCCGGACATAATCGCCGGCGCCGATGCCGGGCATATCCTCCTCGGCGAGCTGTCGATTTTCGGCGACGATCGTGACCGTCCCGCCATCGGGCATCGCGTCCCGTGCATTGATGATGAGGTTGACCAGCGCCAGCTCGAGCTGCGCCTGGTCCGCGAACACTGTCCAGATGCCGTCTTCCACCTGCCAGCTGATGTTGACCAGCCCGCCGAGCGTGTGGGTGAGCAGGTCCGACACCGCCTCGCGCAGCGAGACGAGGTCGACCGGATGGGGCTCGAGCCGCTGTCGGCGAGCGAATGCGAGCAGCCGCCGCACGAGCTCGGTGCCCTGCTCGGCTGCGCGCTTGGTCATTGCGAGGACGCGCTGCTGCTCGGTGCCAAGCTCGGCGCGGCGCTCGATCAGGCTGAGGCCGCCGATGACCGCGGCGAGCAGGTTGTTGAAGTCATGCGCAATGCCGCCGGTGAGCTTGCCGATCGCGTCCATTTTCTGCGCCTGGATCAGCTGGCTTTCGAGCGAGCGCTGCTCGCTGATGTCGGTCAGGGTGCCCGCGAATTCGACCGGCTTGCCCTCCGCGTCGCGGAGCAAAACGGCCTGGTCGAGGAAATGCTTGTAGCTGCCGTCCGCGCACTGCCAGCGATATTCGATCACTGAGCGGCCGGTCTTGCGCCGCGCCTCCATGGCCGCAATCACCCTTTTCCGGTCATCGGGGTGCAGGCGGTCACGCCATAGCGTTGAATCTTCCGCAATGTTCTCGAGCCTGAAGCCCGTCATGCCTTCGAAATCGCCGCTGACGTACGTCGGCCGCCGGGCAGTTGCGCCATAGGGATCAAGATAAAGGACCATGGGCAACGACTGGATAATGGCGGCCTGACGCTGTTCGGCGCGGCGCAGCTCTTGCTCGATCTGGAGACGCTCGGCGTTGGCGCGGAGGTTGGCGTCGAGCAGCGCCTGCTCGTGGCGCGCCTTTCGCTCGACTTCCTTGGACTTCTCGAACAGCTCAACGAACACCGCGACCTTGGAGCGCAGGATGATGGGGTCGACCGGCTTGAAAACATAGTCGACCGCGCCCATCGAATAGCCGCGCAGCAAATGCTCGGCTTCCTTGTTGACCGCCGACAGGAAGACAATCGGGATGCCCTTGGTCTGCTCACGGCCGCGGATGATCTGGGCGGTCTCGTAACCGTCCATTCCCGGCATGTAGACGTCGAGGAGGATCACCGCGAACTCACCCTTGAGCAGGTGCCGGAGGGCCTCTTCGCCCGAGCGCGCGAGCACCACCTCGCCAAGGTCCTCGAGGACGGTCGCGACGGCGAGCAGGTTGCGCTCGTCGTCGTCGACGAGGAGAACGCGTGCGCTTTCCGCCTCGGTCTCCGTGACCGCCTCCCGCGCCTCCGAAGTCCGGAGGGCGACGGGGATTTCTCCCGCGCGTCGGTTCATCCGCCTACTCCGCGGCCTCCAGCGACACCGGATGCGCGGCGGCCGCCTGCGCCTCGCGGCCGCGAGCGACCCACACGCGGAGCAGCGCGAGCAGCAGCTCGATGTCGACGGGCTTGGCGATATAATCGGACGCGCCGGCGTCGAGGCACTTCTGACGGTCGCCCTTCATCGCCTTGGCGGTCACTGCGATCAGCGGCAGATCGGCAAGCTCGGGTCGCTCCCGGATCTGCTGCATCGTCTCGTAACCGTCCATTTCGGGCATCATGATGTCGATAAGTGCGACGTCGACGCCCGGGGTCTGCTCGAGAATCAGGATGCCGTCCTTCCCGCGCTCCGCATGGAGCACCTCCACGTCATGGCTTTCCAAAACGCTGGTGAGCGAGAAGATGTTGCGGATGTCGTCGTCGACGATCAGCACCTTCGCGCCGGCAAGCTCGGCGAGGGGGCGACTGGACGGCAGCGATGCGTCCAATTCCTTGCGGCGCTTGCGCGGCTTGACGGCTGCGAGCTTCCGGAGACCGCTGAACAGGCTGACGAGCTCGTCCCGGTCGGCCGGTTTTTCCGTGATTCCCACCGCGCCCATGTTCATCACCGCCTGGGTGCGGTCAGCGCCGGACACCACGTGGATCGGCACATGCCGCGTTTCCGGATCGTGCTTCAACAGGTCGAGCAGGACGAAACCGTCGATGTCGGCAAGGCCAAGGTCGAGCGTGATCGCGCTCGGTTGAAGCTTGCGCGCCATGGCAAGCGTTCCCGCGCCCGCGGTTGATACGACGCCCTTGATCCCGGCCTCGTGCGCGGCATCGAGCAGGATCGAGGCGAAGGTCGCGTCATCCTCGACGATCAGCACGAACGGCTCGGACCCGAGCTCGTCACGATCGTCATTGATCTCGAAGGTGCTCGGCAGGGCTGACGGAACGACCGCGCCGCTGTTGTCGTAGCGCGCCGGCGCGCCGGGGACGACGCCAGTGCTCGCGGCCGGCTCGGCCTCGAGCGGGATGTAGAGCGTGAAGGTCGAGCCTTCGCCGGGGTTCGAGCGCACCTGCAGCTCACCGCCGAGCAACCGCGCGATCTCGCGGCTGATCGACAGGCCGAGACCGGTGCCGCCATATTTGCGGCTGGTGGTGCCGTCGGCTTGCTGGAACGCCTCGAAGATCAGCTTCTGCTTGTCCTCGGCGATGCCGATGCCGGTGTCGGTCACCGCGATCTCGATCGCCCGCTTGGCATTGCGCAACACCGGGTGGGTCGGGCTCCAGCCCCTGTTGGCGCAGCGCACGCCCAAGGTGACGCTGCCCCGAGCGGTGAACTTGAAGGCGTTCGACAGCAGGTTGAGGACGATCTGCTGCAGCCGCTTCTCGTCGGTGCGGATCGCAGCGGGAAGCTTGCCGTCGAACTTGACGTTGAAGTCGAGGCCCTTGTCGGCGGCGAGCTGCCGGAACGTCCGCTCCATGTGCTGCTTGAGGTGCGCCATCGGCATCTCGCCGACCTCGATCGTCACCGTGCCGGATTCGATCTTCGACAGATCGAGGATGTCATTGATGAGGTTCAACAGGTCCGATCCGGCCGAATTGATCGTCCGCGCAAACTCGACCTGCTTTTCATTCAAATTGCCGTGGGCATTGTCGGCCAGGAGCTTCGACAGGATCAGCAGCGAATTGAGCGGGGTCCGGAGCTCGTGCGACATGTTGGCGAGGAACTCGGACTTGTACTTCGAGGTCAGCGCCAGCTGCTCGGCCTTCTCCTCGAGCGCACGGCGAGCCATTTCGATCTCGAGGTTTTTCGCCTCGACCTGCTTCTTCTCATTCTCGAGCAGCTGCGCTTTTTCCTGCAGCTCCTCGTTGGTCGCGTGCAGCTCCTGCTGCTTGCGGGTGAGCTCGGTCTGACGCGCCTGGAGCTCGGTCGTCAGCAGCTGCGACTGCTTGAGCAGCCCTTCCGTGCGCATCGTGGCGGCGATCGTGTTCAAGACGATGCCGACCGATTCCATCAGCTGATCGAGGAAGTTCTGGTGGGTTTCGTTGAACTCGCCGAATGAAGCGAGCTCGATCACCGCCTTCACTTCGTCCTCGAACAGCGCCGGGAGGATGTTGACGCTCGCCGGCGTCGCGCGCCCGAGTCCCGAGCCAAT
>JBJMVJ010000113.1:0-23817 GCA_045810685.1 Sphingomonas sp. | reverse complement strand
GGCGATTGCCACATCGCGCAGTGGCCCTTCGAGCTTCTCCCGCTCGACCATATTGTACCAGGTCTGCAGCGCGCACGGCCGGGCGAGATCCTGCTCCCGGGCGGTTCGCATCGCCTCGTCGAGCCGCTCCGGGGAATATTGCGACAGCCCAATTGCGCGCACTTTGCCCGCTTTGACCAGCGCATCCATCGCTCCGAGGCTGTCGGCGAGCGGCACGTCCGGATCGTCCTTATGGTGGTAATAAAGGTCGATCGTCTCGATGCCGAGCCGCTGCAGCGACGCCTCGGACGCAGCGGCGATCGTCTCCGGCTTGAGTCCGGAGACGAAACCGACCTTGGTCGCAATCACGATCCTGTCGCGCTTCGAAGGATCGCGCTTCAGCCAGCGGCCGATCACGGCCTCGCTCTCGCCGCCCTGGTGACCCGGGACCCAGGCCGAATAGACGTCGGCGGTGTCGATCATGTTGCCGCCGGAGTCGACGAACGCATCGAGGATGTCGAAACTCGCCTGTTCGTCCGCGGTCCAGCCGAACACATTCCCGCCGAGCGCCAGCGGCGCAACCTCGATGCCGCTTTCGCCGAGCGGCCGTTTTTCGATGCTCATGAGCGCTCCTTAGCCGATCCGTTCACCACTTCTTTGTAAAATTTAGCGACACCCCTAGCCATGTCGGCCGAATTGACACTGGGGGCTTCGTGGACGCGCTGATCGGCTTCTGGAGCCACGCGCTCGCCGCGGCCTTGTTCGCGGCGCTGATGATCTGGCGCGTCGGCGATGCCGCGCGCCAGCCCGCCCAGCGGCTCCTCGCCGGCGCCTTCGCGCTGACCGCTTGCTGGGCATGGCTCGCCGCGGTTGCACCCGGGGAGCCGGTGCTCGGCTTCGCGGAAACCGCGCGCAACCTCGTCTGGGTCAGCCTTCTTTACAGCCTTTCGGCCGCTGCCAGGGAGGACCGCGAGCACGGGTTGCGGCTGGTCTATGGCGCCGTCGCCGCGGTGATCGGCCTGCAGCTTATCGGCGACACGCTGCAGCTGTTCAGCCCGAGCAGCGCCATTGCCCAGACCGGCCTCATCCTGCGTGTCACCACCGCGGCCGGGGCACTCGTGCTGGTCCACAACCTCTACGGCCAGGCGGCCCCGGCGAGCCGCTCGCACATCCGCTTCGCCATGCTCGGCCTGGCGCTGATCTGGACCTACGACCTCAATCTCTACACGATCCTCTACATCGGCTCGGCCGGCGCACAGCGGCTGACCGAGTGGCGCGGCCTGTCCGTGGCGCTCGCCGTCCCGCTGTTCGCTCTCGCCACCCGGGAAGAGGGCGGCTGGCGCGTCCGGCTTTCCCGCGCCGCCACCTTCCAGTCGCTCTCGTTGCTGGCGATCTGCGCCTATTTTGCACTGATGGCGATCCTCGCGACGGCGCTTCGCGGCACCGGCGTCGATTGGACGTCGGCGCTGATGGTCGGAACGCTCGCTGTGATGACCGTGGCGGCGATGGTGCTGATTCCCAGCGCGCGGGCGCGCGGCTGGGCCAAGGTCAAGCTGGCCAAGCACCTGTTCGAGCATCGCTACGACTATCGCACCGAATGGCTGCGCTTCACACAAACGCTGGGCCGCGCCGGGCCCGAAGCCCCGCCGCTCAGCGAACGGATCGTCAAGGCTTTCGCCGATGTCGTCGACGCTCCGGGCGGGCTGCTTCTGGTCAGTGACGGTGGCCGCGGCCTCGCCGTCGCCACCGCTGCGAGCTGGCCCGGCAACAGCCCCTCGCCCGAGGCGTTCGACGACGCGGCCGATTTCTGGAGCGGGCTCGAGGAAAGCGGCGGCATCATCGAATTCGAGGGCTTGCGCCACGGGTGGGCGAGCGCCGCCGTGAAGGCGCTGCCGGTCCCCAAATGGCTGATCCACGAGCCCGCGGTGTGGGCGGGCATTCCGCTGCTCCACCATCAGCGGCTGGTCGGGCTGGTGGTGCTCGCCGCGCCCGACTACCGCCGCCAGCTCGATTGGGAAGATCTCGACCTGCTGCGTACTGCCGGCAATCAGGCGGCGAGCTCGCTCGCCGAGGCGCTCGGCCAGGAGGCGCTGAGCCACGCGCAACGCTTCGAGGAATTCAACCGCCGCTTCGCCTTCATCCTTCACGACATCAAGAACCTCGTCAGCCAGCTGTCACTGCTCACGCGCAATGCCGAGCGCCATGCCCACAATCCCGATTTCCGCACCGACATGGTGGCAACGCTGCACTCGTCGGTGGGGAAGATGAACGAGCTGCTGGCGCGGCTTGCGCCGCATTCCCCCGCCCGCGTCCAGCGGGTCGAGCCGCAGCCGCTGCGGCCGATCCTGACCGCGGCGATCGCGACCAAGCGCCGGGACCGCGAAATCAACTTGCTCGGCAACGCCAGCGTCGAAGCGTTGGTCGACGCCGGAGCCCTCGAGCAGGCGGTCGGCCACCTTCTCCAGAACGCGCTCGATGCGAGCAGCAGCGAGCCCGTCACCGTCCGCGTTGCGGATCAAGGCGGAAGCGTCACGATCACAATCGCGGACAAGGGCGTGGGGATGGACGGCGATTTCATCCGAAACCGGCTGTTCCAGCCGTTCGCGTCGTCGAAGCCGGGTGGCTTTGGCATCGGCGCGTTCGAGGCGCGGTCGCTGATCACTGCAATGGGTGGCCGGATCAGCGTCGACAGTCGCCCCGGCCGGGGCACCACCTTCACCATCCTGCTGCCGGCGGCGAAGGCCGCCGTCCAACCGCAACGGAAGATCGCATGACCGACCAAGCCAAAGTGCTGCTGATCGTCGAGGACGACGAAGGGCTCCAGCGCCAGCTCAAGTGGGCCTACGAAGGCTATCAGGTGGTCTGCGCCGGCGACCGCGCGCAAGCGATCGACGCGCTCCGCGCGCATGAGCCGGCCGTCGTCACCCTCGACCTTGGCCTGCCCCCCGATCCTGACGGCACCGAGGAAGGCTTCGCCACGCTGGCCGAAATCCTCCGCCTGAAGCCCGACACGAAGGTCATCGTGGCCACCGGCCACGGCGCCCGCGAGAGCGCCACCAAGGCGGTCGCGATGGGCGCCTATGACTTCTACACGAAGCCGGTCGACATCGACGAACTGGGCCTGATCGTTGCCCGCGCCTTCCACCTGCATGACATCGAGGAGGAGAACCGCCGCCTCGAAAGCGGTTCTGCCGCGGCCATGCTCGGATCGATCATTACCGCCGCGCCGGAGATGCTCAAGGTCGCCAAGACGATCGAGCGCGTCGCCTCGGCCGACGTGTCGGTGATGCTGCTCGGCGCCAGCGGCACCGGCAAGGAGCTGCTCGCCCGCGCGGTCCACGCGAAAAGCGGCCGCAAGGGCGAGTTCATCGCGATCAACTGCGCGGCCATTCCGGAGAACCTGCTCGAGGCGGAGTTGTTTGGGTACGAGCGCGGCGCATTCACCGGCGCGGTCAAGTCTAACGTCGGCAAGATCGAACTCGCCGAGGGCGGAACACTGTTCCTCGACGAAGTCGGCGACATCCCGCTGCCGCTCCAGGTCAAGCTGCTGCGCTTCCTTCAGGAGAGAGTGATCGAGCGCATCGGCGGCCGCCAGCCGATCGCGGTCGACACGCGCATCGTCTGCGCGACGCACCAGGACCTCGAAGCGATGATCGCCGACGGGCGTTTCCGCGAGGATCTTTATTACCGCCTGGCCGAAATCGTCGTGAAGATCCCGGCGCTTGCCGAGCGGTCGGGCGACGCCGTCCTGCTCGCGCGCCATTTCGTCAACCGCTTCGGGCGCGAGCTTAACGTCACGGTCCAGTCGTTGAGCCCCGACGCGATCGATGCGATCCACACTCATGGCTGGCCGGGAAATGTTCGCGAGCTCGAGAACCGCCTGAAGCGGGCCGTGATCATGGCCGACGGCAAGAGCGTGACCGCCGCGGACCTCGACCTGCCGACCGTCGATCGCGCCGAGAGGGACGTCCTGCCGATAAACCTCCGCGTCGCTCGCGAAGTCGCCGACCGCAAGGCCATCCGCCAGGCAATGAGCCGGACCGACAACAACATTTCGGGTGCCGCCAAATTGCTCGGAATCAGCCGCCCGACACTCTACGATTTGCTCAAGCAGTACCGGCTACAGGCCTAACCGCCTTAAAAAATCAGCGGTACGTTGGCGCGCGTCCCCGACGCCGCGGCGGGGAATCGGATCGCCCCGGCGCGGTGTCCGATCTCGCGCCGCAGCTCCTCCAGGTCTTCGTCGGTGTTGCTCGCGAGCCGGTCGAGAATCGGTCGCAACTGCTGCACTTCGCCGCCAGGGCCGATCTCGACCTGAAGCACCAACACCCCGCGCACGCTCCGAGCGACGGCATTCCGCAACTGCGCCAATGCAAGTGCCACCAGCGATTCGATCGCTTCCGGCGCGAGCGGGCCTTCCGCGACGACGCCCGCTTCGCTGATATGGCCGTGAAGCACCAGGCGCCCCTCGACGGGGTCCATCGTGCCGTCGACGCGCTGGACGGCGTGCGGGATGCGGTCGTCGAACAATGTCAGCCGATTGAAGCGCGGTTCGACCAGGTCGAAAAGCCCCGTGCCGGCGGCCGGACGGTCGAGCGAGGACCGAAACAGATCCCGATCGTGGACCAGGACCGTCTCACCCCCGATCGTCTGACGCTCGTTGCGGGTCAGCGAATAGACGTAGCCGAGCCGGCCGTTGACCGAATCGTTGTGCAGCCCCTGCAGGCAGCCGGGCACATAGAGGCTGAGGTACGGCCAGGTTACCCCGCCGAGCCCGAGGTTCCACGCGGCCCACGTCTGGAGCGCTTCCATGAAGGCCTCGACCTTTTCCCTCGCGATGACCTTTTCGGGTGTGGTGCGCAGGTAGGTGTACGAGCCCGGTACGTGCCAATAGTTCCACACTTGGTGCGACGGGTCGTGATTGCCGGGATTGCCGAAATGAGCGTCGATGTCCCCGCGCATCGAAAGGCTGTCATCGTGCGGCAGGAAGTCGTCAACGACGAGAAACCGCTCTCGCAAACATCCGTCCATTGGCTTGCCGCCCCCCGCTTGACCGCGTGTGAGGTGTAGCCTTGCTCGTCAGCAGTTCAAAGCCTCGGCCATTTCCGCAACCGCCAGCCAGCGGAGCTCCGCGGCCTCGATCTCCGCGCGGGTGCGCGCGATGCGTTCGGTGAGGCTGGCGAAGCGTTCGGGGTCGCGGGCGTAAAGGTCGGGATCGGACAGCGCCGCCTCGTCGGCCGTCACTTGCGCCTGCATGCGCTCGATCTCGCCCGGCAACCGGTCGTAATCTCGTTGGTCCTTGTAGGTGAGCTTCTTGTTCGCCCGCACAGGCAGGGTACCGGATTTTCCCTCTCTTGGCGCTCGGCGCGACTGGGCTCCCGCCTTGGCAGGGACACGTACAGCCTCATACCTTTTGCGCACCCAATCCTCGTAACCACCCGCCACGATGTCCACCTTGCCCGAGCCGTCGAGCCCGAGCGTGATGGTCACCGTGCGGTCGAGAAAGTCGCGGTCGTGGCTGACGATCAGCACCGTGCCGTCATAATCGGCGATCACTTCCTGAAGCAGGTCGAGCGTCTCCAGATCGAGGTCGTTGGTCGGCTCGTCGAGCACCAGCAGGTTCGCTGCCCGCGCGAACTCGCGCGCCAGCAGCAGCCGCGAGCGCTCGCCGCCCGACAGGGAGCCGATCGGCGCGTCGGCGACCGCCGGGTCGAACAGGAACTCCTTCAGATATCCTTTGATGTGCTTCTTATGGCCGCGGACCTCGATCCAATCGCCGCCATTGGCGAGCACGTCCTTCACCCGCTTGCTTGGCTCCATCAGCTTCCGCTGCTGGTCGATGACGATCCCGGTCAGGCTCTTCGCCTGCGTCACCTTGCCGCTGTCCGGCTTAAGCTCGCCGGTCAGCAGCTTTAACAAGGTGGTCTTGCCAGCGCCGTTCGGGCCGACGATGCCGATGCGGTCGCCACGCTGGATTCGCAGCGAGAAGTCACGAATGATCGGCCGGTCGCCATAGCTTTTGCTGACATGATCGGCCTCGATGACGGTCTTGGAACGCACGTCGTCTTTGGCGAGCGCAAGGCGGGCCGCCCCGGCAGCGCCGAGCATCGCCGCCCGCTGCGCCCGCATCTCATGCAGCTTGGCGAGCCGCCCCTGGTTGCGACGTCGCCGCGCCGTCACGCCGCGCTGCAGCCAATGGAGCTCGATCTTCAATTTCGCGTCCAGCTTCTCCGCCGCCCGCGCTTCTTCTTCGTACACCCGTTCGGTCCACGCCTCGAAGCCGCCGAAGCCGATCTCGGCGCGGCGCAATTGCCCGCGGTCCAGCCACAGCGTGCTGCGCGTCAGCCGGGTCAGGAAGGTGCGGTCGTGGCTGATGACGATGAATGCCCCGGTGAAGCGCTTCAGCCATTCCTCCAGCCACTCGATCGCGCCGAGGTCGAGATGGTTGGTCGGCTCGTCGAGGAGCAGGACGTCCGGCTTCTGCGCGAGCGCACGGGTGATCGCCGCCCGCCGCCGTTCGCCGCCGCTCGCCGTCCCGACGGTGCGCGACAGGTCGATCCCAAGCTGGTCGGCGATCGCCGCCGCATCGTGCGGCGCCGGGCCATCGGCGCCGTGCAGCACCCACTCTTCGAGCGTGCCGAAATCATCCATCCGCGGGTCCTGCTCAAGCAGCACGACGTTCGTACCCGGGACGATCGTCCGCTTGCCTTCGTCGGTGTCGATCGTTCCGGCGAGGCATTTGAGCAGGGTCGTCTTGCCGACGCCGTTGCGGCCGATAAGCGCCAGCCGGTCGCGCTCGCCAATGTAGAGGTCGAGCGCGCGGAACAACCATCCCTCACCCTGGATCAGTCCAAGGTCTTCGTAGGAGAGGATCGGCGCGGCCATGGCTGCCCCTAGCCGATCCTTCGCCGTGGGTAATAGGCGCGCTTGTGCAACGGCCGTGACCTGAACCACGCCGTGCAGCCCTATTCATAGGCTATTCAATGCATATTGGTAGAAAGGCGCCCAGGAGAGTCGCGTAGATGACGTTGTTCCGGACCCTTGTCCTTGCCGCCGCGCTAGCGGGCGGCCTGACCAGCGCTGCGGCGCTGGCCGACCCGCCGCGCGATGCCGACCGGGCATGGCAGGCGACGCGACAGGGTCGTTCGATGCCCCTACCTCAGCTCGAGCGCCGGGTCATGCCGATGATGGGCGGTGCCGATTACCTGGGGCCTGAGCTCAACGGCGATACCTACCGTTTCAAGTTCATGCAGAACGGACGCGTCATCTGGGTCGATGTCGACGGACAGGGCAAGGTCATCCGCCGTTCGCGCGACCGTTAACAGTTCCGATTGACATTCGAGCGGTTCTTCCCAGTTGTTTCGCGAAAGCAACCTCTCGCCGCACCACGGGTTGACGGCGCGGAGATGAACAGCTTCGGGGAGCCTTGAATGCGCGTTCTGATCGTCGAAGACGAACCGAATCTCGGGCGGCAGCTGCGCTCGACCCTCGAAGGCGCGGGCTATGCGGTCGATCTCGCGACCGACGGCGAAGACGGCCATTATCTCGGCTCGACCGAAAGCTATGACGCGGTCATTCTCGACCTTGGACTGCCCGAGGTCGACGGTCTCACCGTGCTCGACCGGTGGCGCCGCGAAGGGCGCAAGATGCCCGTGCTGGTTCTCACCGCGCGCGACAGCTGGTCGGACAAAGTCGCCGGACTCGATGCGGGTGCCGACGATTACCTGGCCAAGCCGTTCCAGACCGAGGAGCTGATCGCCCGCCTGCGCGCGCTCATCCGCCGCTCGTCGGGCAACGCTTCCAGCGAGCTCATCGCCGGCGACATCCGCCTCGACACCCGCTCTGGCAAGGTCACCAAGGCCGGCGAGCCGGTGAAGCTCACCGCCCAGGAATATAAGCTCCTCTCCTACCTCATGCATCACAAGGGCAAGGTGGTCAGCCGGACGGAGCTCATCGAGCATATCTACGATCAGGATTTCGACCGCGATTCCAATACCATCGAGGTGTTCGTGACGCGCATCCGGAAAAAGCTCGGCGCGGACGTGATCACCACCATCCGCGGCCTCGGCTACAGCCTCGAGGAACCCGTTAGTTGAACGAGCAAGCCGCCCCGGTGACGGCGGCGGCCGCGGTAGAACCCGCCGCCCGGCGCAAGCAGCGCCCGCGCATCGGCTCGTTGAGCCGGCGCATGATCGGCGTCGCCGCATTGTGGATCGCGGCGCTGCTGCTGATCGGCGGCTTCGCACTCAACCGCGTGCTGACCCGGTCGATCGACGCCAGCTTCAATAATCAGCTGACGTTCGTCCTCAACTCGATGATCACATCGTCGGAGATCGGGCCCGACGGCGAGGTGCGCTTCAATCGCCCGCCCGCGGACCAGCGCTTCGTCGAGCCATATTCCGGCCTCTACTTCCAGATCAGCGGCGCCGGCGCCGAGACCTTCCCATCGCGCTCGCTATGGGACCGGCGCCTGCGCGTCAGCGACACGCATGCCGACGTGAAGCCACACCTTTATAACAGCGATGAGTTCTCCGCGCGCGGCCACCCCGAGCCGCTGCGCATCGCCGAACGCGACGCCATCCTGCCGGGCTCCGCCGTCCGCTGGCGCTTCCAGGTGGCGGAATCGCGCGAGACGATCGACGATCAAATCCATTACCTGCGATCGACTTTGTTCTGGAGTTTCCTTGCGCTCGGAGCCGGCCTGCTGATCCTGGCCGCGCTCCAGACCTTCTACGGCCTGTGGCCCTTGCGCCGCGTGCGCGACGACGTCGCCGCTATTCGCTCGGGCGACAAGATTCGAATCGGCCATGATTTCCCGGCCGAGATCCGGCCGCTGACCGAAGAGATCAACCAGCTGCTCGCCCATAGCGAAGCGCAAGCCGAAGAGGCGCGGCGGCATGCTGGCAACCTCGCCCACGCGTTGAAGACGCCGCTCACCGTGATCACCAACGCCGCGACGGCACATTCCCCCGACCTCGTCGATACCGTGTGTCGCGAGGCCATGGTGATGCGGCGCCAAGTCGACCATCACCTTGCCCGCGCGCGCGCCATCGGCCGCCGCTCCGCGGCCCAGTCGCGAGCGCGCGTGTGGGACAGCCTCGAAGCGGTCGAACGCGCCGTCGACCGGCTCTACGAAGGCGTGACGGTGGACATCGCCGGCGACCACCAGGCCCAGGTCCGCGTCGAGCGCCAGGACCTCGACGAGATGCTCGGCAACCTCGTCGAGAATGCTGCCAAATATGGCGGTGGCCGGGTCTTCGTGACGGTCGAGCCCAAGGGGCGACAAGTCGACATCCTCGTCGAAGACGACGGTCCCGGGATTCCGGACGAGCGGCGCGGCGAGCTGTTCACCCGCGGAGCCCGGCTCGACACCACCGGCAAGCCGGGCACCGGCCTTGGCCTGGCGATCGTCCGCGACGTCGCCGAGATCTACGGCGGCACCATCCGCCTCGAGGAAAGCGAGGACCTCGGCGGCCTGCTCGCGCGCCTCAGCCTGCCCTCGGGCTGATAGAGCCGCCGTTTCGTCGAACGATGCTTTGACGAATCTCGTCCGAACGTGCATGAAGCGTCGCTCTGGCGGGAGACTTTTTTCCATGAAGATCAAGATGTTGGCGCTTGCAACGGCGAGCTTGATGGCGATTGCGCCGACCACCCTGGGCGCGGCCAAGCCGGTCTACGGCAGCTGGGGCTACGACCCGAGCGCGATGGACGCCGCCGTCAAGCCGGGCGACGATTTCTTCGCTTACGTGAACGGCGCCTGGTCCAAGCGCGCCGAGATTGCACCCGACCGGACCTTTGTCGGCATCGATTCGATCCTCAATGACCAGATCGACAAGGACGTGCGCGACGTCATCCAGGATGCCGCGAACAATCCGACGCAATCGGGCCGCCTGAGCCAGCAGATCGGCGATTTCTACGCGAGCTGGATGGACGAAGCGGCGATTGAGGCGCGCGGCCTCGCCCCGGCCAAGCCTTACCTCGACCGCGTCGCTGCGGTTCGCAGCCGCGATGGGCTCTTCGACCTGTTCGGCACCGTTGGTTACGAATCGCCCGTCGGAATCTTCATCTCGTCGGATCCGAAGGTCCCGTCGCGCTATGCGGCGTTCGCGAGCCAGAGCGGGCTCGGCTTGCCGGGCCGCGACTATTACCTGCTGGAAGGCGCCAAGTATGACGCGTTCCGAAGCGCCTATCGCAACTACATCGCCAAAATCCTGACCCTCGCCGGCGATCCTGACGCGAGCCGCAAGGCCGATCGGATCATGGCGCTCGAGACCGCGATCGCGAAGGTCCAGTGGACGCCCGAGCGAAGCCGCGACGTCAAAGCCAATTACAATCCCAAGACCCGCGCCCAGCTGGCCAAATTCGCACCGCAGATCGAATGGGACCGGCTGCTGCGCAAGCAGGGCCTTGGCTCCGCGCCGATGGTGATCGTGCGCCAGACCACCGCCATCCGCGACATCGGCAAGCTCGTCGCGAGCGAGCCGCTGGAGACCTGGAAGGACTATCTCGCTTTCCATTTCCTGAGCGACCACGCGCAGTTCCTGCCCAAGGCGTTCGACGAGGCGCGCTTCGATTTCTACGGCAAGACGCTGGCCGACGTGCCGAAGCAGCGGGACCGGTGGAAACGCGGCGTGGATTTCGTCAACGGCAGCCTCGGCGAAGCCGTCGGCCAAGCCTATGTTCAACGCCACTACCCGCCCGAAGCCGACCAGCAGGTTCACGAGCTGGTCAGCAACGTGCTCGCCGCTTTGAAGGACAAGATCGAGCATAGCAGCTGGATGGACGAGGCGACGCGCAAGGGCGCGCTGGCCAAGCTCGCTGCGTTCGACCCGCGTCTCGGGCACCCGGTCAAATACATCGATTATTCGAGCCTCGAGGTGAAGCGCGACGATCTGTTCGGCAACGCGATGCGCTCAGACCAGTTCGACTGGAACCTTCAGCTCAAACGCTATCCAAAGCCGGTCGACCGGGCGCTTTGGTACATGCTGCCGCAGACCAACAACGCCTATTATGATCCCTCGAAGAACCAGATCACCTTCCCTGCCGCGATCTTGCAGGCGCCATATTTTGACGCCAACGCCGACCCTGCATCCAACTATGGCAGCATCGGCGCGACCATCGGCCACGAGATCAGCCATGGGTTCGACGACCAGGGCCGCAAGTACGATGGCAAGGGGCGCCTGGCTGACTGGTGGAGCGCGATGAGCGCCAAGCAATATATGGCGCAGGCAAGCCGGCTGGTCGAACAGTACAATAGCTACGAGCCGATCCCCGGCGTGCACATCAAGGGGCAGCTGACGCTCGGAGAAAATCTCGGGGATTTGAACGGCCTCGAGATCGCTTATGCCGCGTACCGCAAATATGTCGCCAAGCATGGCGAGCCGCCGGTCATCGACGGCCTGACCGGCGACCAGCGCTTCTTCATCGCTTACGGCTACAGCTGGGAAACCAAGCAGCGCGAGGGCGCGCTTCGCTCGCAGCTGCTGAGCAACCCGCACTCGCCGGCCGCGTACCGGGTCAACGGCGTCGTCCGCAATGTCGACGCCTGGTACAAAGCGTTCAACGTCCAGCCGGGGGACAAACTCTATTTGCCGCCCGATCAGCGCGTCCACATCTGGTAACCGGCTTTGAAAAACGGCGCTGCCCGGCTAGGGCGGCGCCGTGGCCGCAACCGTAGTTCCGCTAACGACCTCGCGAACCCCCTCGCTCGACGGTCTTATGACGCTCGTCGCCGCCGACATGAACGGCGTCAACGCCGTCATCCTAGAGCGGATGCAGAGCAAGGTTGCGCTCATCCCCGAGCTCGCCGGCCATCTCATCGCGGGCGGGGGCAAGCGGATGCGGCCGATGCTGACGCTCGCCTGCGGCACGCTCCTTGGCTACCCCGGCACGCGCCACCACAAGCTCGCCGCAGCGGTTGAGTTCATCCACACCGCCACATTGCTCCACGACGACGTGGTCGACGGCTCCGGCACCCGCCGCGGAAGGCGCACGGCCAACCTCATCTGGGGCAATCCGGCAAGCGTGCTCGTCGGCGATTTCCTGTTCAGCCGGGCATTCGAGCTGATGGTCGAGGACGGCAGCCTCAAGGTCCTGCGGATCCTCAGCCACGCCTCCGCCGTGATCGCCGAAGGCGAGGTCGATCAGCTGACGGCGCAGCGGCGGATCGAGACCGACGAAGATCATTATCTCGAGATCATCAGCGCCAAGACCGCGGCTTTGTTCGCTGCCGCCTGCCGCGTCGCGCCGGTCGTTGCCGAGGCCGGCGAGGATGCCGAGCTGGCGCTCGAATCCTATGGACGCAATCTCGGCATCGCCTTCCAGCTCAGTGACGATGTCATCGATTATGCGTCAGACGCCGCAACCATGGGCAAGGGGGTCGGCGACGACTTCCGCGATGGCAAGATGACCCTTCCGGTGATCCTGGCCTTCGCCCGCGGGAATGACGAGGAACGCGCCTTCTGGCGCTCCGCGATCGCGGGCGAGCTTGTGTCTGACGACGACCTCGCGCACGCCACGCGTTTGCTGCGCGAGAGCGATGCGCTGGCGGACACGATTGAGCGGGCCCGCCAATACGCACGCCGCGCGATCGACGCGCTCGCCATGTTCCCCGCCGGCAAGGCGAAGTCGGCGCTCGCCGAAGCGGCAGAATTCGCCGTCGCGCGAGCTTATTAGCTCGCTTTCACCGGCACCATCAGGTGCGCGTATGGCGTGCCTGCCCACATCACGTACGGGACGGACGTGTCCGGCGTCGCCCCGGACGGATGGCCGGCAAGGATCTCCTTCGATCCGACGACCATGACGTGCGGTCCGGTCTTGACCCAATTGTTCTCGGCGGTCGGCTTGGTCGCGTAAGGATCGGTATTGCTCGCGTCTGTCCCGCCTTCGAGCATGTACATCAGGCCAACCGTGCCAGCCGGTGGCGCCTTATGATGCACCCAGGCATCGACCCACTTGCCGGCATTCTGGTCGAAGCACATCGGGTCCGGTCCCGGAGTATCGGGCGCGTCGGGCAGGCAGGTCCAGCCGTTCTTACCCGCGCGGATCTGCTTCATTGCGCCGCTTGCGTCGACGCTGACGACCGCGGCATCGTGGGCAATCGATGCAGGCGCCGCTGACTCAGCACTGGCGACCGGATCGCTCGCGCCGGGAGCGGCGGCGTTGGTGGCCGGCGCTGATGCGGTATCCTTCGTCGTGTCGTTCGCGGGTTTGTTGCACGCGCTGACGGCGAGCGCTGCTCCCATCATGAGCAGCATGCGTAAACGATTGGATGTCATGGCCCCCTCCATTGATCGAGAGGACGAGCGGCTTAACACAAGTCCAACCGGCACGCACCTGGACTCGGCGGCTGCTTGATTTGCCGCCGCCACTTTGCCACGGCACATGCATGACCGTCGCGCGAATCTCCGAGCTCGACCGCAGGACCACCCAGTCGGGCAAGGCCAATGCCGGCCGATGGCTGCTCGAGTTCGAGCGGCAGCAGCCGCTACGCCCCGACCCGCTGACCGGTTGGAACGGATCCAGCGACACCAACCCGCAGGTGCGGATGACCTTCCCGACCAAGGAGGCCGCGATCGCTTATTGCGACAAGCACCGGCTCGGCTATCACCTCGTGCCGGCGCCCCCGGTCAGGCTCAAGCTTCAGGCCTACGCCGACAACTTCCGCTAGGCGTCTGCCCCTTCGACGACGAGCAGCGAGCCCGTCGACGCGACGGTTCGCAGGGGAATGATCGCCTGATACTCCGGGCTATCGTAGAAACCCTTGGCGGCCGCCACGCTGGGGAATTCGATGATCACCAGGCGATGCACGCCCGGCTCACCCTCTAGCGGGTGGACCGCACCGCCGCGGACGATGAACCGGCCGCCGTGGTTGGCGACGATGTCACCGGTGCGGCTGCGGTACGCCTCATAGGCAACCGGGTCGTGAACATCGACATTGGCGATCAAATAAGCGCTCATCAGCGGAACCTCCGACTGACCCGTCCCCGGTCTCCGGGGAACGGGCAAGCGCTGTTCTGCCAACGGCGGGCCGCTTGCGCTTGGTCCATATCGGATGCAAACTATCCGGGCCGAGCTAGGGGGAAGGCTGCGCCTCGCGGATATACGGCTGGTCATCGGGACCAGACCCGAAGCCATCAAGCTCAAGCCGGTTGCCGATGCTCTTGCCGCGCGCGGCATCGCGCCGACGTTGATCTTCACCGGACAGCACCCGTCACTGGATGCGCGCGAGTTCGGGCTCGACAAGTTCGCGCGCGTGATCCTCGGCTGCCCGGGCGAGGAGGACCCGCATGCCCACGTCCGCTCGGTGACCGCACGCCTCTTGCCGCACCTCCGCCGAGCGCCGGATCTGCTCGTCGTGCAGGGCGACACATCGAGCGCGCTCGGCGGTGCGCTAGCGGGGTTCAACGGCGGCGTTCCCGTTGCCCACGTCGAAGCTGGCCTCCGCACCCACGACCCTTTGCTGCCCTGGCCCGAGGAGGAATATCGGACCGCGATCGACGCCGGCGCCGACCTGTTGTTCGCACCGACTGAGCTCGCTGCCGCAAATCTGCGTGCCGAGAAAGTCGGCGGCGAAGTCCACGTCACCGGCAATAGCGGGATCGACGCGCTGCTCGACGCCGCCTCGCGGCTCCCGCCGCCGACACTACGCGACGGCGGAGCACCAAGCGTGCTCGTGACCTGCCATCGACGGGAAAGCTGGCGCGACGGCCTGAGCGCAATCGCCGCGGCAGTCACCGAGCTTGCCGCCGACGGAGCTCGCGTCGACGTGATTCTGCACCCGAACGCCTACGTCGCCGGCAGCATGCGCCGCCTGCTTGGCCACGCTCCCGGCGTCAGCCTGCTCGAGCCGTGCGGCCACGGCGACATCCTCCGCCGGATGCGGGACGCGACGATGGTGCTGAGCGATTCCGGCGGAATCCAGGAGGAAGCGCCGGCGCTCGGCGTCCCACTGCTGGTGCTGCGAGAAAAGACCGAACGGCCGGAGGGCGTGGCCGCCGGCACGGCTCGTCTCGTGGGCACCGATCAAGTCACGATCGTGCGCGAGGCGCGCCGGCTGCTGACCGATCCTGTCGCCCGCGCCGAAATGAGCCTCAGCGTTTTCCCGTTCGGCGACGGCGGCGCGGGCGGCCGAATCGCCGCGGTCATTTCGGACTGGCTCGAAGAAAGATCACTGACGCGCCGCCTGGCTTGAGCTATGGCTGTTCGACCAATGGACGAGGCTGCGGTCATCGACGGACCGATCGAGGCGGAGCCGCCTGCCCCGCCGTCGCGGCGCATCGCCTATCGCCACCGCCTCCCGACCCGCCTGTGGCATTGGATCAATGCGCTGACGGTTTTCGTGATGCTGATGAGCGGCCTGATGATCTTCAACGCCCATCCCCATCTTTACTGGGGCAAGTTCGGGGCCAACTTCGACCATCCTTGGCTGTCGTTCCGTGGCCGCCCGATCCCCGGCTGGGCAACAATCCCGTCGACCTACAACCTTGCCGCGGCGCGGCGCTGGCACCTTGCCTTCGCCTGGCTGCTGTCGATCGGCCTCATCGCGTTCCTCGTCACCAGCCTCGTCAACCGCCATGCCCTGCGCGACCTCACGCCCACGCCCGAGGAGGTCCGGCCGAGCCACATCTGGCACGACATCCAGGAACATGCGCGGCTGCGCTTCCCCACCGGCGAGGCGGCGCTCCGCTACAACATCCTCCAGAAGCTTAGCTACGTGTCCGTGATCTTCGTGCTTCTGCCGCTGATGGTGCTGACCGGGCTCACCATGTCACCTGCGATGGACGCCGCCTGGCCGTGGCTGCTGGTGCTGTTCGGTGGCCGCCAGTCGGCGCGCTCGATCCACTTCATCTGCGCCGCCGCCCTGCTCGCCTTCATCATCGTCCACCTGGTGATGGTGCTGCTCGCCGGGCCAATCAACGAGATCCGGTCGATGATCACCGGCCGCTTCCGGGTGCCGCCCGAAAGAGCCGAGCCATGATCGATCGGCGCCAACTCATCGCCACCGGCGCGTCGGGGCTGCTGCTCGGCGGCTGCGACCGCCTGAACAACAGCCCGTCATTCCGCGGCGTCCTGCGCTCGGCCGAGAAGCTGACGATGGCCACCCAGCGCGTCATCTCCCCGCGAGATGCGCTCGCGCGCGAATATGGCGAAGCCGATTTGTCGCCGATCTTCCGCTCGAACGGCACGGCGATGCCCGGTACCGATGAATATGCCGGCCACGTTGCTGAGCAGTTCGCCAACTGGCGCCTGGCGGTTGACGGCCTCGTCGCCCGGCCGCTGTCGATCCCCCTGCAAACGCTGCGCACCCTGCCGCACCGCGTCCAGATCACCCGGCACGACTGCGTCGAGGGCTGGAGCGCGATCGGCAAATGGCACGGCGTTCAGCTGTCCCGGCTGCTCGACCATGCGGGCCTTAGCACGCGCGCCAAATACATCGTGTTCCACTGCGCCGACCGTTTCGGGGAAAAGCCCTATTACGAGAGCATCGACCTCGTGGATGCCTTCCACCCGCAGACGCTGATCGCCTGGGGGCTGAACGGCCATCTCTTGCCAATCCCCAACGGCGCGCCCCTTCGCCTCCGCGTCGAGCGCCAGCTCGGCTACAAGCAAGCCAAGTACATCCAGCGGATCGAGGCAGTCGATAGTCTTGCCCGAATTCAGGGCGGCAAGGGCGGCTATTGGGAGGATAATGTCGACTACGAATGGTACGCGGGAATTTAGGCGCGGGCAGAGCGACAGGGCGTACCTCTCCACACTTGGAGCCCGCTTATGCCGGTGATGGGCAGTAGGTGCAGCGCTCGAGCGAACTGCTCAGTCACCGCAAGATTTGGATTGCTCCGGTCGGTCGCCACCAGGCCGACATCCATACCGTAACTGTGCAGCTGGATAACCGACGGCAACGCCGTTGTGACCTGCTCTCCATTGACGAGATCGAACAAGGCCCAGCGCGCGGAGAGTTCGTCCTTCGGCTCGGTCAACCGGTAATGGGTGAGATAGAGGCTCGATGTGGCGACGACATAAGGTCCGCCTTTCAAGCCCACGATCCACACGGCATATCGCGCAGGAACGAGTGCCTTGCATCCGGCGGGCGTCAGCGACGCCAGCCGCTTTGCTAGCACATAATCCTCTTTCGGCACTCGCAGGCCGGGCTGATGCCATTGGACGCGGCTTGCCGCGGCAGCTGCGAATTGGTTGTACATGATTCCGCCGGCCAGCGCGGCAAGCCCGAGTGAAAGGCTGATCAGCTTCGATCGGATGCCGGCGAATTCCACGAGCTTGGCCAGGACCATGCCGGCGATGAATGTGCCGGGGATCGCCCAGAATATCCGATAGCCAAGATTGCCCGTGACGGCTGATACGACGCTCCAGCCGAGCGGGTTCAACACGACGAGAAGGGCCGCCGGGAAATAGACCGCCGCGGCAAATCGCGAGCGCGGATCACGCGCAGCCAGCGGGGCCAGCGGAATCAAGGCAAGCAAGGCAAGGCCCTCGGCACGCCAGCCGATCACGTTGCGGAACGAGGAATAGCTGCTCTGCTGCGTGGCCACTTCGGATGGCAGGGCAAGATGATGGAGCACCACCACCGCGCCAATGATTGCCGGATAGATGAGCGTCGGCAGCAGCCGCCACGCCGCGCTCCAGTTCGCCTTCGGAGACGCGGCCAGGAAAGCCAGCGCAACGAATCCAATCGCCGCCGGACCGACGAAAAGTCCGTTCGCGCTGATTCCAACTGCGCAAATGTTCAATAGCGCGAGACCGAGCAGATCGACGCGCTGCCGCCGCATGAACCACCGGATTGTGAGGCCCGCTGCCAGCAATGGAACGATCATGACCAGCGGGCCATGGTTCTGATGGAACCGGGGAAGTCCGTTCGTGCCCCAGCTCTGCAAGGTTGTTGCATTGGCGTAGAGCAGCGCCGACGCGAACAGTGCCGCGCATACCCAATGCTTCCCGGCCGCCGGGCGCAAGACCAGTGCAATGACGCACGCGAGCATTAGCAACGTGGCGATCGGAAGCAGGAGATGGGCTACCAGGATTGGTTCCAGCCCCAGCAAATAGCTGATCGTCGCTCCCAGCAGCTCGTAGCTGTGGAGCTTGTACGTCGGCAGGTGGATCGGGTGCGGACCGTCCCCGACCATGGTGTCGAACTGGTAGATGTGCCCGCGGCTGAGGGGCGCTTTGGCCGCGAGGTTGAGGAAGTTGGCGTCGTCCCAGTCCGCCAGATGACCGAAATAATAGAGCGCGAAGATGACGACGACGACGAGAAGAAACTCCCACGCGAAATGTCGCTCGGGCGCGGATGCCGCAATCACCGTCGGCCGCCATAGTCGGTATGCGAGCGCCGAGGTCATCGTCGCGGCAGCGATCGCTACGGCAGCGCTTCTGGTGATCTGCGTGACAGCCGCGCCGGCAAGCGCAGCGGCTATCAACAGCACGAGCCGGGCGTAGCTGACGGATCTCGGCTGGACTTCCGCAACCGCGCCCAGCTCGTAGCCGGTGAGCAGCGGCGGCAAGAACAAGATGCCGGCTCCAGCTGCCAGGACGGTTGTGCTGAGAAGGCACCAAGGCAGCACCTGGAAATAGGAGCCGGCGAGCACAAAGGCATTCACAGTCACCGTCCACAGAGCGAACCAAAGCAGGCCCAATGCGAGGAACGTCACCGCCAACTTGTGCGCGTATGCGTTCGCTGCCTCACGTTTCGCGACCATCAGGTTCCGGCTCCCAAACACCCTGCCCGCCAATTACCGGCCTGGAGCTCCTCGCGATCAACGGATTGTTCCGGCAGGTTCACAGCATATAGTCGGCCGATGCGGCTAACCATCGTGCAATATGCTGGAGATTATCGCGAGGCGTGGGAGCGCTTCGAGCGCGGAGGCAAGGCGACATACCAGGCGCAGCGCTATTCCGTCGCCTTTGTGAGCTCGCTCGCACAAGAGCTGGAGCAAGTGGCCGTCATTTCCGCAGTGACGGAGCAAGCATATGACGCGGTGTTGACGAACGGCGTGCGAGCAATCGGAGCGGGGCTCAAGCCCGGATTCCCTCCTCGGGAACTCCTTCGACTGGTATCGCAGACCGCGCCTGATCAGCTGGTCCTGGTGACGCCGCTGGTGCCGATCTTCAAATGGGCGCGCCGAAACGGAATCCGTGTTCTGGGGACGCTCGCCGACTCCTTTCAACGCGGAAACGTGGTGAGCCGCCTCCGCCACCGCCGACTGGCCTCTGAACTGAACCATGGTAACGTCTCATGGGTCGGCAATCATGGAATCGCCGCCTGTTTGTCCCTCCTCAACATTGGTGTGACGCCGGACAAGATCATCCCATGGGATTGGCCGCCATCGCACACGCCGGCTGAATACGAGCCTCGAACACGCGATCCAGGAGCAACATTGAGGCTGATCTACGTCGGCACTCTCAGCGAGGGAAAAGGCGTCGGCGATCTCCTGCGCGCACTCGGAAGCTTGAATCGAGACGGACTCAAAGCCGCCCTCACGATTGTCGGACGGGAGCCCGACGGAAGCATGCGTGAACTGGCGTCCCGGCTCGATCTCGATGATCAGGTGCAATTCGCGGGACTCGTACCGAACGAAGACATACCGGCGGCAATGCGGTCAGCCGACGCCGTGGTCATTCCTTCGAGGCATGAATATCCTGAAGGGTTGCCGCTGACGATCTACGAAGCTCTCGCGTCGCGAACCCCGATTATTGCGTCCGATCACCCGATGTTCTTCGGCGCTCTGACGCACGGCTCCAGCGCACTGATCTTTCCCGCCGGCGATGACGGCAAGCTCGCCGCGTCGATCCGCAGGCTGAGCAGCGATACTCAGTTGTACGCCGAACTCTCGCGCAACAGCATTGACGCGTGGAACGCGCTGCAGCTGCCCGTGAGTTGGGGTGAGCTCGTCAGCAGATGGCTGCACGACACCGCTGCGGACCGCGAATGGCTCAACGATCGTCGGTTAAGGTCGGGCCTTTACGACGCTCAGATTGCAGCCCGAACGCACGTTTAGCTTTGGGCCCTCACCGGCCCGCACCGTGAGTTCGAACCAGGTAATCGCGAAAATAGCTCGCGGTGACCTGTTCCGTGCAATATTTCCGCGCAAACTCTTTGGCGGCACCGCCGAGACGCTCCGCCAGGCCGGGCTCGTCCAATATCCGCTGAAGCGCCTCGGTTAGCCCCTTGGGCGAGCGTTCGTCGACCAGCAGCGCGGTTTCGCCGTCGATCGCGTAATCGGAAATGCCGATGGAGCGGGTAACGACATGTGCCTTGCCGATATGCATGCCGCCGACGATGGTGACGTGGCCGTTGGGCGTTCGTGAGGAGCGAAGCGGCAGGATCGCTGCCTCCGAATGCCAGACATACGACCAGGCTTCGTTCCACGGCGCATTGACGAGCACCGAGACATTGTCGGGAACGCTCAGTCCCTCAAGACTCCACGGCCGCACGATCGCAACGAAGCGCACGCGCGGCATCATTCGCGCGGCCTCGAGCAAGGTTGCGTAATCGCGCGCCTCGCCGCCCATGGCCACGAAGTAGCGCTCCTCGACCGCACGCGGCAGTGGACGGGCGATCGGCGGCGCCACTCCCCAGTGGACGAAATCCAGCTTGCTCATCGGTATGTCGAAGAGCTCCGAATAGAGCTCGCGTTCCATCCGCGAGAAAACGACGAACCGGTCGATGCTGCCAAACGCGCGCTTCATCATCGCGAACCGCCGCGGCGGCGGCAGGTCGGTGAAATTGAAGGACATGGCAAGATGCGGAATCTTGCGGCGCTGCGTGCCCAGCATCGTCGCGGCATAGAAGCTCGTGTATGGCCCATGGCTGACGAGCTGGTCTAGCCAACCATCGGCAGCGCTATTTCGGGCTTGGAGTGCGGCCCGGATGCGGCCCCAGTGAAGGCCCGGCACCCTGCTTTCGAGGCCCGGACGCTTGGTCGCGCTGAAGGTCCGCCAATCCACTCTCGGTCCCTCTGCGGGATAGGCATGAGCAATCCAGTGCCAATCCGTCGGTGTTTCTGCGATATTGGCGACGTTGATCATGCGTGGACCGTAATCACCTGCCAATGCATTGAACAGGTAGGAGCAAGACGCCCGCAGTCGTACAATGAACAGTCGTAGAATGAGATGAATAGAGGAATGCTTCTGAGGGAGACCTTCGCTGATCGGAGAATGCGCCTCCAACAATCCGTTAAGAACTTCCGTGGTACGCCGGAAGCGGGTCATTCAGCGGATCGGGAGCAGCAGCGATGCTGGTCCTGGGGGGTATAAAATGAGCATTAAGCCAGGTTCAGACAGTCGAAAACTAAGTCTTGCCAATGGTTTGGGTGCTGTCCACAGTGCAACGCACAGTCGAATTCGGGTGCGGGGACTCACATCTATGCCTTCAGCGAGGTCGCTCGTAGCGGCGTCCATTTCTTGCTTGCTTGCTGCGTGTGGGGTTGCCGAGGGCACGTCCAACAACGCCACCAGCGGAGCGGCGACCACAAACGCGGTTTCACAGACCACGGTCCCGAGTACCACGACGACCATGACCAGCTCAAAGCTGGGCGTCAATCTGGGCTATTATGCCTATTGGGGCGGTTCGCGGCCGTTCATGAATTTGATCTACGGCACCGATATGCAGGCCAACGATGGCATGGGTCACACCTTGTCGTACCCGAACCTCGACGTGGATGCCCAAGGCTGGGTCAAGTCACTTCCGGCCGGTTATCAGATCTCGCGCGGCCTGTCGGTCCCGGCCGCGGGCGGCGACATCATCTGCCGCTATCAGGGTAATGGCGTGTTCGGGGTGCACGGTCCCGTCTCCAATGTGACGACGGGTGCGGGCTACATCCGGTTCACGATCAATCCCACTTACCCGAATCCGCAATGGACGAACCTGCAATATACGGTCGATCCGACCAATTACGTGCGCAACCTCGACTGCCGCGAGGCAAGCGCACCGACCACTGACGAATTTGCTCCTGAATTCCTGAACAGCGTCAAAGGCTTCGGGGTGTTGCGGTTCGTCAAGTGGACGCCCTCGGTCGAGGCCAACACCAAGAACATCACCTGGGCAACGCGCAACAAGAAGGGCGATGCCGATTACACCAATAACGACGGTGTTCCGATCGAGGTCATGGTCGATCTCGCGAACCAGACCAACGCCGATCCGTGGTTCACGATTCCGTGGAACGCCGACAACGATTACATCACGCGCATGGCGACCTACGTCCGCGACAATCTCGCGCCGGGCCGGAGGGCCTATGTGGAAGTCAGCAACGAGGTCTGGAACTACGGCTATCCGGTCGCGACCCAAGCGCACGACGAGGCGATTGCCGAAGGCCTGGTGAGCGCCGAGGATCCGACCAAGGCCGGCAGCAATGGCGAGCGCTATGCCGAGAAGACGAAACAGGTCATGACGATCTGGTCGAATGTCTTCTCAGGCCAGATGAGCCGCGTCGTTCGAGTAATGGCGACACAGAATGTGCAGCCCTACTGGTCCGACTTGCTGCTCAAGTACATGGACACCTACAAGGTGGTCGACGCGCTCGCGACTGCTCCTTATTTCGGCTACGATTACAAGGGCACCGAGACGGCGGATCAGATCTTCGCCGCGCTGACCACGACCATGGCCGACGCGATGAACTACGCCGTTCAGAATAAGGCCGTCGCGCAGAAATACGGCATTCGCTACGTTTCTTACGAAGGCGGCCAGAGCCTGGACTTCCCGAACAACCCCACCCTCCTCAAGCAGATGCAGCAGGACCCGAGGATGGGCACGATGTACAACACCTACCTCAGTGGCTGGCAAAGCCAGATCGGCGACCTCATGACCCTGTTCGATCTTGAGGGCGGCAGCTGGGGCCTGGTCTATTACGACGGTCAGCCATCGACCGAAACGCCGAAGATGAATACGGTCAAGGCAATCCTCGGTCTAAGCACGACGACCGCGAGCGTTGGCGGCACCACGACCACCACGCAGGTCTGCGCGGACGGGTCGGTGATCCCGCTGACGAGCACGTGCCCGACGAGTTCGCCGACCCCCGTGAACGGAAAGAGGAACGGCTACGGCAAGGGCGGCAAGACCGGAGTTGCGTAATATCGCTGAGGCTAGGTCAGGCGAGCCCGGATCGGCTCCCTGACCTTCCTCGCTCGGCGGAAAGCCGCCGACCGGCTCACCTCGAGTGCGCGGCGAGAACCTCTCGGTAGACGGCTACGCTGTCCTTCGCGATGCGCTCCGGCGAGAAGCACTCTCGGACCCGCTCACGAGCAGCACGCCCCATTTGCGCTAGTCGAGACTGGTCGCTCGACATTTCGACCATGCCCCGAGCGAGGGCGCCGACGTCCTCAACAGGCACGATCCGGCCGTCGATCCCGTCCCGGATGAACTCCCCCGGCCCGTAGATGTCGGTGGCGAGTACCGGCATCCCCAGCGCCATCGATTCGGCGGCGACGTATGAGAACGTCTCGAAGCGCGAGCCGACGATCGCGACACGCGACTGCAGTCTGAGCTCGTGGATTCGCTGACTGGGCTGGGGGCCCAGAAACGTGATTCTAGACCGCGCCTCGGGCGCGATTTGGCTTGCGACGAACTCCGCGAAGTGAACCCGGTTGCCCGTCGGCTGGACAAGTCCGCTATCGGGACCAGCCATCACGAGCGAAAGCGACGGGCGTTGCTTGACGGCCTCAGCGAACGCCCGGATGACGATATCCGCACCTTTGCGCAGGTCGAAGCGGCCAACGCACAGCATTTGATCGGCTGTTGCGCGCTCGAGGCTCCAGGCGTCGCGATCTGGCGGGACCGGCACCGGGTTCGGGATCACGCGCATAATGGGCACGGACAAGCGGTAGCGACCG
>JBJMVJ010000112.1:0-16218 GCA_045810685.1 Sphingomonas sp. | reverse complement strand
GCGCTGGCCAATATGAAGTGGACCGAGATCAAGCCGCAGGTCGACGAGGTCGAGTTCCCCGACGGCAAGAAGATCATCGTCCTGTCGAAGGGCCGCCTCGTGAACCTCGGCAACGCGACCGGCCACCCGAGCTTCGTCATGAGCTCGAGCTTTACCAACCAGGTGCTGGCGCAGATCGAGCTCTTCACCAAAAGCGACGAGTATCAGAACCAGGTCTACGTGCTGCCCAAGCACCTCGACGAGAAGGTCGCGCGGCTTCACCTCGACAAGCTCGGCGTGAAGCTGACGAAGCTCAGCGACAAGCAGGCGGCGTACATCGGCGTGTCGCCCGAGGGCCCGTTCAAGCCGGACCATTACCGCTACTGATCAGGTCTGCGAGCGCTCGCGGAATCGCGTCCGGCCGCGGCCGCGAACATGAACAGAAGCTTTCTGTTGTATTAATGTGACAGAGGGTCACAAATAGCCCGGTGCGGTAAGTCATTGGATTGTCAAGCTACTAACGTCGGATAAGGTCACCCTCTGTCGCTGGAGGGGGCCCGTAAATGCGTCTGTTTCAATCCGTTTCCCGTTTGTCCTTGTCTGCATCCGTGATCGCGCTGGGCGCGGCATGGACGACCCCAGCGAGCGCTGCCGCTGCGGCGCAAGCGCCGGTCACTCCCAGCGAGGTCCAGGAATGCGCGCGCCTCGCCACGCCCCAGCAGCGCGACCAGTGCGTGCAGGCGCAGGCGCAGCCGCAAGGGACTGCTGACCAGGCCGGCGAGCTTGGCACCCTGCCGCCGCCGCAAGCTGCGCAGGAGCGCGCCAAGGCCGGCGCAATCGTCGTCACCGGGTCGCGCATCCGCCGCAATGAATTCACCAGCAGTGATCCGGTGCAGGTGATCAATCCGGAGCTGGGTGCCAAGGAAGGCAAGCAGCAGACGGTTGACCTGATCAACTCGACGCCGATCGCGGCGGGCTCAGTCCAGATCACCTCGGCCATTTCGACCAACTTCGTGACCGAGGGCGGCGAGGGCGCGCAGACGGTTTCGTTGCGCGGCCTGGGCGCCAACCGCACGCTCGTGCTGCTCAACGGCCGCCGTGCTGGTCCGGCAGGCGTGCGCGGTCAGGTCGATTCGTTCGATCTCAACGTGCTGCCCTCATCGATCATCAGCTCGATCGAAATCCTCAAGACCGGCGCGTCATCCATCTACGGCTCAGACGCCATCGCGGGCGTGGTCAACATCCTCACGAAAAAGTCGACGAAGGGGATCGAGCTCAACGCCTTCGCTTCGCTTCCGACAGAGCGCGGGGGCGAAAGTTATGACATCAATGGCGACTATGGAAAGGACTTTGGCCGCGGCCATTTCCTGATCTCGCTCGACTATTTCCGGCAACAGAACCTTGAGCGGAAAGACCGGACGTTCCTCGACTGCGCCGAGGAGTTTTTGCCGACGCAAGGCGGCGGCCGCTCCGACATCGTCGATGTCCGCACCGGTCAGCCGGCCTGCAGCGGGGTTCTCCACAATTCGATCCTGACGAATAACGACTTTTCGTCGGCGTTCGGACTGCCGGGCCTCGTCGCTCCGAACGGTCAGCAGCTGTTTGTCACCCAATACCAGGTCGGAACCGAGCTTCAGCAGGCGGGCTGCGTCCAGCTGAATACCATTCCAGGCATTAGGGCACCGGCCAACGCCTTTGGATGTAACTTCAACGGACCGTCGACCGGCGTTCTCAATCAGTATGGCGACGCTGAGCGCGCATCGGACGTTCAGTCCGATCTGAAGCGCTACACGGCCTTTGCCGAAGGGGCCTTCCAGGTCACTCCGGGGATCGAGCTCTATACCGAGCTGCTCTATAACAAGCGCAAGACGCACACCAACGGCGTACAACAGGTCAGCAGCCTCCAGTTCACCGGCAATTCCCGCTTGCCGTTTTTCTTCTGCGACAACACCGTATTCAACTGCACACGCACCGGTGCAGGCGACCCCTTCAATTCCGACTGGGCCGGCAACTTCCTGCTGTTTCCATTGATCCTGGTGAAGGCCGACAGCGGAACAGACATCAATTATTATCGGGGCGTGGTCGGAGCGCGTGGCGACTTCGGCAACTTCCTGCACGGCTGGAGTTACGACATCTACGGGCAGTACAGCCGGTCCAGCGGCACGTATTTCCAGGATTACACGCGCGCCGACGCGATCTTCACGCAGGACCTGCGTACGCGATCGTGCGTCGGGTTGACCACGCCCGTCTCGGGCCTGCCGTGCATGGATATCGACTTCAGCGATCCGCGCGTCCTTGCAGGCAATTTCACACCTGAGGAGCGGGCGTTCCTCTTCGGTCGTGATGTCGGTCACACCGTCTACACGCAGAAGACCGCGGAAGCGTCGTTGTCAGGGAATATCATTGACCTGCCAGGCGGATCGTTCGGCGCCGCGCTGGGTGCGACCATTCGCGAGGACAAGATCAACGATACACCGGGCCCGGCAAGCATCGCGAACAACCTCTACAGGTTCACCTCGTCAGGGATTACCGCCGGCAAGACGGTGACGAAGGAGCTGTTTGGCGAGCTCGACGCTCCGCTCGTCAAGAATCTGCCGTTCATCCAGAAGTTCACGCTTAATGCGGCCGGACGCCTGACTGACGTTCAAGCAACCCGCAACGACGGCGCGAATGATTCCTTTGGCGATCACACCTGGAAGGTCGGAGCCGACTGGGCCGTCAACGATTGGCTGCGATTCCGCGGCAGTCTCGGCACATCGTTCCGCGCACCGGCGCTGTTCGAGCTGTTCCTCGAGAACCAGACTGGCTTCCTTTCGCAGCAGCAGCTCGACGTTTGCGGCCCAGGAATCACCCGGGTAGCCGCGCTTGCCCGCGGCATCATCACGCAGACCGAGTTCGACAACTGCAATGCTGGCAACGTAGGCAATCCGAACACCTATGTCGCAGCGACCGGCGGCTTCACGGTCGTCGGCGGCGGCGGTCTCGGTAACCTCAAGCCGGAGACCTCGAAGGCGAAGGTGCTTAGCGTCATTCTGACGCCGAGTTTCGACATCCTGCCGAACACGCACTTCAGTCTTGCGGTCGACTATTTCGACATCAAGGTCGCCAACGAAATCGGCCAGCTTTCGGGATCCCAGATCATCGGTGGGTGCTACAACTCGCAGCATTTCTCGTCCGAGCCGCTGTGCGGTCTGATCACCCGTGTTCCGGCCGGACAAGTCGGCGAGTTCAATCTGCTCCAGGTTAGAAACACGTACATCAACATCAACCGGCAGAGGAACCGCGGCGTCGACCTCACCGGACAGGTCGTTCACAACATGGGCAAGCTCGGCAAGCTTTCGTTCCTTGCCCAGATGACATGGCAGGTCGAGGACACCCAGGAGCTATTCGAGGGCAGCAAGCAGGAGCTGAACGGCACGGTCGGCGATCCGCGGTGGGTCGGGAATTTCAACCTGACGTGGGCCAAAGCCCCGTGGACCGTGCTCTACGGCCTCGACGTGATCGGCTCCGCGGATAACCGCAACCTGTTGATCCAGTCGCTGGGTAACCGGACGTGCCGTACGTCGATCTTCCGGACGGGGACGTTCTGCCCGGTCGCGTCGGTGCCCGCGGTCTCGTACCACGCCGTCTCCCTGACGCGCGACATCGGCGACCGGTACCGCTTCACGATCGGCGTCGCCAACCTGTTCAACAAGGCGCCGCCGCGCGTTTCGACCGTTTTCAACGGCGGCATCAGTACGCTCGGACAGGTGCCGGTGTTCGGGTCGCAATACGACTATCTCGGCCGTCGCATCTTCATGGACGTCCGGGCCCGGTTCTGAGCTTCGGTTTGCAAACGACATAGTTTGAGAAGGAATTTTATGCGTAAGCTATTGCTACTCCTTCCGCTTCTCGCCGGCGTTGCTGCGAGCCCCGCATATGCGCAGGTCACGGGGCGGGCGGAGCTCAAAGCCGGGTACGACGAGTCTCGCGCAACGATCAGGGTCTTCAACGGCGAAACGGGTGATTACGGCAAGGGCGGCCTGGGCTTCGGTGCCGAAGTCGGCGTCGACTATACCCATCCAAGCGGGTTCCTGCTCGGAGGCTATGGCGGCATCGACTTTCCGCAGGCGGATGGCTGTCAGTCACAGATATTTTTGAACGATCCTGTCGACACCGCCTGCATCAGGTCG
Organism: Sphingomonas sp.; assembly: GCA_045810685.1. Classification (GTDB taxonomy): domain Bacteria; phylum Pseudomonadota; class Alphaproteobacteria; order Sphingomonadales; family Sphingomonadaceae; genus Sphingomicrobium. The sequence continues at coordinate 12,067 of JBJMVJ010000112.1, read as the reverse complement.
AAAACCAATTATTATGCAGGTCTTCGCGCCGGCCTGACGGTGGGCGGCAACTCCCTTGTTTACCTCAAGGGCGGATATTCGCACGCCAACTTCCGTGCCAGCTACGACGAGGGTGCTCCGTTCTTTCCCGGCGGCGTGCACGAGACGTTCGCAGGTAGCGGTTCCGCGGGCGGCTGGCACGCTGGTGCCGGTTTCGAACTGGGCGTGACGCATGCCGTCTACGTCAAGGGCGAGTATGTTTACACGCGGTATGGGCACACGCTGGACAGCGCCCTCACTTCGATGACGCGTTGCAGCACCGCCACGGTTGCTTGCGAGTTCAAGCCGACCCGGCATCAGCTGATGTTCGGCGTCGGGCTGCGGTTCGGCGGCCAGGAGGCTGCGCCGCCGCCGCCGCCGCCGCCACCTCCGCCACCGCCGCCAGCGACGCAGACGTGCCCGGACGGCACGGTGATCGCAGCGACGGCGATCTGTCCGCCGCCGCCGCCGCCGCCTCCGCCTCCGCCTCCGCCGCCACCGGCGAAGGGCGAGCGCGGTTGATCTAGCCGACGCTGGCCGGACCGACGAAGCTTCGCTCCGCCTGCGCGGCAGCACTGACAAGGGTTGGGGAGCACACACGCTCTCCAACCCTTTGTTTTACCTTCGCCTCCGCATATGGAACAGCGATGGGGCGCGGGGCTGACGGGTGAGCGATCTGTCGACGATGGGAGCGATTGCGGCCGCGCTGGCCGCGCTCTGGATCATTGTCGCCTTGGGCCTGTCGCTCGTCGCCGCGCGCCGCTTCCGCCTTGCTCAGCAAGTGCTCGATTCCGCGCGCGCCAATGCGTCGTTGATCGAGCTCATGCCGGCACGCCCGCTGCTGGTCCTGCCGGATCAGCGGATCGAGGCCGACGAGCAGCTGCTCCGGGATCTTGGGCTGGACGGGCGGCCGGCGACGCTTGCGGACCTGGTCGGCAACGATAGCGGAATCGCCGCCGAGGACTTGGCGGTGCTCGCCGCCGACATCGAGATTGCGCGCGCCTCGGCGGGACGGCTGTCGCGCACGGTTCACGCCAGCGGCTCGGCGCGGGTGTTCGACGTTCGCGGGGGACCGGCGCCTGCCAGCGAGCCGCCGGGCAGCTTGCTGCTGTGGTTCTTCGATACGAGCGCCGGGGAAGAGGAGCGGGCGAGGCTCGCGCAGCGGCTGCGCCAGACGGAGACCGCGCTCAATTCGCTTACGCACGTGATCGAGGCTGCACCGTTCCCGATGTGGTACCGCGGCGCCGACCTCAAGCTCGGGCTGGTCAACAGCGCCTTCGTGCATGCGGTCGAGGGCAAGGATGCCGCCGAGGTGATCGAGCGCGGCGCCGAGCTGATCGACGCAGTCGGCGACGACAGCCCCGCGGCGATTGCGCGGCAGGCGCAGGAAGGCGGCCGCGTCATCTCGCGCATGGAGCCGGCGATCATCCACGGCGAGCGGCGCATGCTGCGGGTCGTCAACGTGCCGCTCTCGACCGGTGCCGTGGCCGGCTTCGCGGTCGACGTGCAGGATCTGGAGGACGCGCGCGCCGAGCTTGCCCGCTACATTGAATCGCAGCGCGAGCTTGCCGACCGGATGACCGCCGGCACCGCGCAGTTCGATGCCGAGCGGGCGCTGAGCTTCTTCAACCGGCCGTTCGCGGCGATGACCGAGCTCGATCCCGACTGGCTCGCCGAGCGGCCCGAGTTCGATCGCGTGATCGAGCGCATGCGCGAGCAGCAGCGGCTGCCGGAAACGCGCGACTTCCCGGCGTGGAAGGACGAGCGCCGCGCCTGGTTCACCAGCGCCGACGAAGTGATCGAGGAGGAATGGATGCTGCCCAACGGCGATCACATCCGCGTGGTCGCCCAGCCGCTTCCCGACGGCGGGCTGCGGCTGTTCCTCGAGGACCGAACCGAGCAGCTGCGGCTCGCCTCGGCGCGCGACACCTTGCTTCGGGTTCGCGCCGCGACCTTCGACAATCTGTTCGAGGCGATCGGCGTATTCGCCAGCGACGGCCGGCTGTACCTGTGGAACCGCCGGTTCCTGGAGGATTGGGAGCTCGGCGAGGAATGGCTCGCGACCCATCCCCGAATCGACGAGCTGGTGCCGGCGATGGCGCGCAAGCTGGTCAATCCGACAGCGGCCGCGCAGATCCGCGAAACGGTGCGCCAGACCACCAATGACCGGCAATCGGCGACCGGCCGAATCTCGATGACCGACGGGCGGCATTTCCAGTTCGCCGCGGTCCCGCTGCCCGACGGCAATGCGCTTTTCACCATGGTCGACGTCACCGATTCGACGCGGATCGAAGCGGCGCTGCGCGAGCGCGCGGCGGCGCTCGAAGAAGCCGACCGGGTAAAGACCGATTTCGTCGCCAACATGAGCTACGAGCTACGGACTCCGCTGACCTCGATCGGCGGCTTCGGCGAGCTCCTCGGCGGCGGCTACGCCGGTGAGCTCACCCCCAAGGCGCGCGATTATGTGAGCGCCATCCTCGAATCGGTCGAGCGCCTGTCGAAGCTGATCAACGACGTGCTCGACCTCACCACCGGCGACACTCGCGGGGTAGCGCTCGAGAAGGAGCGGGTCGACATAGCCGGCCACTGCCGCGCCGCCGCGGAGACCGCCAAGCCGCGCGCCGACGAAAAGGCGCAGAAGCTCGACGTCGAGATCTCGCCGTCCGCCGGCCACGTGTTCGGCGACGCGCGGCGCCTGCGCGAATCGATCGAGCACGTGCTGCAGAACGCGATCGCTTACACCGACCGCAAGGGACGGATCGCAATCGCCGCCGACGGTGACAAGAAGCAGGCGGTGATCCGCATCAGCGACAATGGCTCGGGCATCGACGCCGCCGATTTGCCGCGCGTGTTCAATCGCTTCGACCGGGTTGCCGAGGCGGGCGTGCGCGGCGAGGCGGCGCTCGGACTCGGCCTGCCGCTGACGCAGCAGTTCATCGAGGCGCATGGCGGAACGACCGAGCTTCAATCGGAGAAGGGCAAAGGCACGATCGTGACGCTGACGATTCCGCGCGCCACGCGATGATCCTTGGCAGCGAGGAAGCCACCGCCGCTCTCGGCGCGGCGCTCGCCGCCGTGGTCGGGCCCGGGGACGTGATTACCCTGTCGGGACCGTTGGGCGTAGGCAAGACGGCGCTCGCCCGCGGGCTCATCACAACGCTTGGCCACGCCGGCGACGTGCCGAGCCCGAGCTTCGCCATCGTCCAGCCGTATGAGGAGCTCGACCCGCCGGTGTGGCACGTCGATCTTTACCGCATCGAGCATGCCTCGGAGCTCGGCGAGCTTGGGCTCGACGCAGCCGCCGAGGCCGTTCTGCTGGTCGAATGGCCCGAGCGCGCCGGCGCCGGCGCCTGGCCCGATGCGCTCGGCCTGTCGCTCGCCTTCGCGCAGGATGGCGACAGAATCTTGACAGCGAAGGTGCCCCCGTCATGGGAGGGCCGATGGCCTCCCCAATGACTCCGCCGCCCGATGCGCCTGATTTCCTCGCGGCCTGCGGCTGGGCGGGGGCGCAAATCGTGCCGCTCGCCGGCGATGCGTCGTTCCGCCGCTATTTCCGGGTGATCGCCGACGGCCGCCAGGCGGTGCTCATGGACGCGCCGCCGCCCCACGAGGACCCGCGGCCGTTCGCCGCGGTCGCGGCGTGGCTGATCGAACATGGCCTCAGCGCGCCCAAGGTGCTCGCCAGCGACCTCGATCGCGGGCTTTTGCTGCTTCACGATTTCGGTGACGTGCGTTTCCGCGAAACGGTCGATGCCGACGCCAGCCGCGAGCGCGAGCTGTACGCGCTGGCGACGGACGTGCTGGTCCATCTGCACCAGCACCCGCCGATGTCCGGGCTGCCGGTCCACGGCCTTGATCAGTGGCTCGACGAGGTCGGGCTGTTCACGGACTGGTATTGTCCGGCGGTCGGCCTCGAGGTGGACGTGGCGGGCTTTCGCTCGGCGTGGAGCGAGGTGCTTGCGCCCGTGGCCAGCGACGGCTTGGGGCCGGTGACGGTCCTTCGCGATTATCACGCCGAGAACATCATGCTGGTCGAGGGGCACGACGGCGTGCGGCATCTCGGGCTGCTCGATTTCCAGGACGCATTGGCGGGGCATCCGGCCTACGACCTGGCCTCCGTGCTCGAGGACGCACGGCGCGACGTGCCGGTCGAGATCGAGCGCGAGATGCTCCAACGTTATCTCGCCGCGACGGTGCGGGACGAGGCGTTCGAGCGCGCCTATTGGGCGCTCGCGGCGCAGCGCAACACGCGCATCCTCGGGGTGTTCACGAGGCTGTGGAAGCGCGACAACAAGCCGCGCTACCGCGAATTCCAGCCGCGCATGTGGGGCCTCCTCGAGCGCGACCTCGAGCCGCCGCACATGAAGCCGTTGCGCGACTGGTTCGAGAGCAACGTCCCGGCCGAGTATCGCCGCGCGCCGTGGAAGCAGGCGGCATGAGCACGCGCCGCGCGCTGCGCCTTCGCGCCGAGGTCGAGGCCGAGGTCCCGGCCACGGCGATGATCATGGCGGCGGGGCTGGGCAAGCGCATGCGGCCTTTGACCGCGACCAAGCCTAAACCGCTGATCGAGGTCAACGGCAAGGCGCTCCTCGACCATGTTCTCGAGCGGCTGCGCGTCGCCGGGGTCAAGAAAGTGGTGGTCAACGTCCACTATCTCGCCGACGCGCTCGAAGCCCATCTCGCCAGCCGCGACCATGGCCTGGGCGTCGCGATCTCCGACGAGCGCAAGCTGCTGATGGAGACCGGCGGCGGGCTGGTCCAGGCCGCTCCGCTGATCGACAGCGACCCGTTCCTCGCATTGAACAGCGACAATCTGTGGATCGACGGTCCCGCCGACACGATCAAGTTGCTCGCCTCGCAATGGCATGACGCGAGGATGGACGCGCTGCTGCTCCTGGTGCCGCAGGCGCGCGCGCTCAACCACCGCGGCATGGGCGACTTTCACATGGACCGCGCCGGCCGCATCCGTCGCCGCGAGCGCAGCCGCGTGGCGCCCTTCGTATTCACCGGCATCCAGATGGTGTCCAAGCGCCTGCTGCGGGATGCGCCCGATGGACCCTTTTCGACCAACCTCCTGTGGGACCGCGCGATCGAGGAGGGACGCGCCTTCGGTGCCGTTCACCAGGGGCTGTGGTTCGATGTCGGAACGCCCCAATCGATCCGGATGACGGAAGCGGCGCTCGAGAATGTCTGAGCGGCCGCAGCGGGTCGCGGTCTACACCATCCAAACGCATCGCTCGTTCGCCGACGCGCTCGCGGCCGGGCTGATCGCGCGATTCGGAAGGGACCCGCTGGGGCTGGCCCGAGGGCGGATCCTGCTCCCGAACAACCGCGCCGTGCGCGCGCTCACCGATGCGTTCGTCCGGCTGAGCGGCAACGGCTTGCTGCTTCCGCGGCTGATCCCGGTCGGCGATCCCGAGCTCGACGAGCGCGTCGGCGGAGCGCTCGACCGGATCGACGATGCGGTGTCGCCGGCGATCGACCCGTCCGAACGGCTGCTCCGGCTTGCCTCGATCGTGCGCGCCGAGGGCAGTGCGGAGAGCCTGCGCCTCGCCGCCGACCTCGCGCGAACGCTCGACGCGCTGCTGGTCGAGGAAATCGACCCGCGCCGTCTGCGCGAGGCAGTCACAGAGACCAAGGATCTCGCCCGGCACTGGGAGAAATCGCTCGAGAAGCTGCAGCTCATCTATGAAATCTGGCCGCAGATTCTCGCCGACCAGGGTACGATCGATCTGGCGGAGCGCCGCAACCGCCTGCTGCATCGCCTCGCCGAGCGGTGGGAACAGGAGCCGCCGCCCGGCTTCACAATTGCTGCCGGCATTACCACCGCGGCTCCCGCCGTCGCTGCGCTGGTCGCCCGTGTCGCGCGCATGGCCGACGGCATGGTCGTGTTGCCCGGCTTGTGGCTGTCCAATGTTCTTGCCGACGAGGAATGGGACGCGCTCGGACCCGATGAAAACGGACGCGGCGAGGCAACGCATCCGCAGTTTCAACTGAAGCTTCTGCTCGACCGCCTCGCAATTGCGCGCGCGGAAGTGCAGTCGTGGCGCTGGTCGGGAGCCGCGGCCTCGTCGTCGGCGCGGGCGCGCGCGGTCGCCAACGCCATGGCCGCGCCGGACTATTCGCACAAATGGGAGACGCTCCGCCCGGCCGAGCGGCGGCTCGCGGGCATTCGCCTGGCCGAACTGCCCGATCCCGCGGCCGAGGCCCAGGCGATTGCGCTTGCGCTGCGCGAGGCGCTGGAGACGCCCGGCAAGACAGCGGCGCTGGTCACGCCCGACCGCCAGCTCGCGGCGCGCGTGTCAGCACTCCTCGCGCGCTGGGGGGTCGAGGCCGATGACAGCGCCGGAAAGCCGTTGCCGACGACCGCTCCGGGGAGCCTGTTGCTCGGCATCGCCGGCGCTGCGGCCGAGGACCTGGCACCCGTGCCGCTGCTGGCGCTGCTCAAGCATCCGCTGGTCGGCGGCGAGGGGGAGGAGCGGGTAATCTGGCTCGACGCAGTGCGCGCGCTCGATCTCAAGCTCCGCGGCCCGCGGCCGAGGGCCGGGATTGCGGGACTTGACGAGAAGTTCGCCGCGCTTCGCGAATGGCAGCTGGTTCGCGCGAAAATCCAGCCGGTCGAGGGCCTGCTCGCACAGGCGATCTCGCTTGCGCAGCTTGCGCACGGCCTGTCCAATGCGGCGCAGGAACTGGCCGGAGACGGCGCCTGGCGCGGCCCCGCCGGCCGGATGGCCGCCGAAATGCTCGCCGACTTCCAGGCTTCGGAGGCGGCGCGGGCACTGACGGTCACGGCCGCGGACGCGGTGCCACTGCTTCGCCAGCTGCTCGACGGGCACGCGGTCCGGCCGCCTTATGGCGGGCACCCGCGCATCTTCATCTGGGGCTTGCTCGAGGCGCGACTGCAGCGCGCCGACCTGGTCGTCCTCGGCGGCCTCAACGAAGGTGTTTGGCCGGCTTTACCGGCGCCCGATCCGTGGCTGCCGCCGAAGGTCCGGGCGAGCCTCGGGATGCCGACGCTCGAGACCCGGATCGGGCTCGCCGCGCACGATTTCGCAAGCGCACTCGGAGCGCCGCAAGTGCTGATCACGCGGGCTCGGCGCGACGGCAAATCACCGACCGTCGCGTCGCGCTTCCTGCTGCGCCTGAACGCAATTAGCGGCGGCCTGCCCCGCGATGTGACGCTCGAGCGGCTGACGCGCGCACTGGACGATCCGGGGGCGCCGCAGCCGGTCGGGCGTCCGGCCCCGTCACCGCCGGCGGAGCAGCGGCCGCAGCGGATCTCGGTTACCGCCGTCGATCGCCTGAAGGCGGACCCGTTCGCATTCTATGCGCAGGCGATCCTCAAGCTGCGCGCCGAAGATCCGGTCGACGCCGACCACACGGCGAAATGGAAAGGGATCGCCGTCCACGACGTGTTCCAGCAATGGCTGGAGCATGACGAGTGCGATCCGGACAAGCTGAGGCCGCGGGCCGAGCGGCTCCTTGCGCAAGGCACCATCCACCCGATGTTGCGCGCCTTGTGGGCGCCGCGCCTGCTGGAGGCCATCGACTGGATCGCCGAGCTGGAGCGGACCAACCGGGCGGCGGGGCGTCGGCCGCTGAAGGCCGAAGTGACGGGGGAGGCGGCGCTTGCGGGTGTCACCGTCCACGGCCGCGCCGACAGGATCGACCGTCTCGCCGACGGTTCGATCGCGATCATCGACTACAAGACCGGCGCTCCGCCGACCCAGAAGGCGGTCAATGCCGGCTTCGCGCTTCAGCTGGGCCTGCTGGGGCTGATCGGCCGCGCCGGCGGGTTCGACGGCGTCGGCGGCGATCCCGAGGCATTCGAATATTGGTCGCTGACGCGCCACAAGGGCAGCTTCGGAAAGCTCATGTGCCCGGACAAGGACATGCAGCCGGGCGAGTTTCTCGACCATGCATTTGCAAATTTCGCCGACGCCGCTGGCAAGTGGCTGACCGGCGCCGAGCCATTCACCGCAAAGCTCAACCCGGCCTACGCACCCTATGGCGATTATGATCAGCTGATGCGGCTCGAAGAGTGGTACGGCCGCAAATGAGGCTAGCGGCGCTTGGGCTTCTTCTTGACGTTGGACGCGTAGAGCAAAGCGGCGACGATGGCCGCGGAGCCGATCCCGACCGCAACTCCGGCCTTCACCAGCTTGGCGCGCCGCTGATCGTTCGCTTTGTCGGCGTCTTCGTCGCTCATCGGTGGTCCTCTATGGCGTCGCGCGCCGCTTTGGAAGCCGCATGAGCGCGCGCGTCCGGCCGTTCCCCGCGCTGCAGGGCGAGCAGGCCCTCGCTTCCGACCCCGCCGTCCACGCCGCGCTTTCGGCCTCGGCGGGCACCGGCAAGACGCAAGTGCTGACGGCCCGGGTGCTTCGCCTGCTGCTGAAGGGCGCGCGGCCCGAGTCGATCCTCTGCCTGACGTTCACCAAAGCGGCGGCCGCCGAAATGGCCAACCGCATCGGTGCCCGGCTCGCCGCCTGGGTCCGGCTCAAGGACAGCGCGCTTGCGGCGGATTTGCTGGCGCTCGGCGAATCCAACGACCCGGTCACACGCGAACGGGCGCGGCAATTGTTCGCCAAGGTGCTCGACTGCCCCGGCGGGCTCAAGATCCAGACCATCCACAGCTTCGCCCAGTCGCTGCTCGCGGCGTTTCCGGCCGAAGCGGGGATCGTTCCGGGCTTCCAGCCGATCGAGGGCAGGGCCGAGCAGGAGCTGGTGCGGCGGACGCTCGCCGAGCTGATGGCGGACGCGGAGGCGCAAAGCGACGAGGCGCTGATCGGCGACGTCCAGTGCCTCAGCCGGCGGCTCGGTGAGACCGACGCGGTCGAATATCTCCAGGCGTGCGCACGGCGCGCCGATGCGCTTGCGGCGCTGGGCCCGCGCGAGGGGATCGAAGGGCGAATCCGCCAGCTGATCAACCTGCCGGACGAGACGGTCGAAGACTATATCGCGCATCATTGCGGCGATGATCGTTTCGATTGCACCCTGCTGCGGGCGGTTGCCGACGCGAACCGCAAATGGGGCGCACAAACCGGCCTTGGTCATGCGCAAGTGATTGACGAATGGCTGGCGCTCACTCCGATCGAGCGCGCTGCGGCACTGCCCAAGTTGCGCAAGGTCGTCCTGACGGACAAGGACACGCTCCGCGTCTCGTCCGGCCAGTCGAAAGCCGAGCCGGAATACGAATCCCATGCCGGACGGCTCGCCGTCCTGATCGGCGAACTGTTGCAAATCCAGAAGGGCGCCCGGCTTGCGGCCGACATGGCGGCGGGTCTGCGCGCCGGGCAGGCATTCGCCGGCGCCTACACCCATGCCAAGCGAGCCGCCGGCGTCGCCGACTTCAACGATCTCATCGAACGCACAAGGGCCCTGCTGAAGCAGCCCGGCATGGGCGAGTGGGTGCGCTACAAGCTCGACCGGCAAATCGATCATGTCCTGGTCGACGAGGCGCAGGACACCAATGCGGCGCAATGGGAGATCATCGAGCGGCTCGTCGAGGAGTTTTTCAGCGGGTCGAGCGAGAGTGAGCGGCGGGTCCGCACCTTGTTCATGGTCGGCGATTTCAAGCAGGCGATCTACGGCTTCCAGGGCACCGATCCGGCGCGGTTCAGCGAAGCGCGCGCGATGTTCAGGCGCCGGGCGGAAGCTCTGTCCGAGGCCGAGGCCGCGACCGAGTTCCGCGATCTGTCCATCGCCGCCAGCTTCCGCTCGGCCCAGCCGGTGCTCGATGTGGTCGATGCCGTGATCGAGACCGTCGGTCCCGGCGCTTTGGCGCTTCGGGAGGCCCCGCCGCCGCACCAGGCTCACCATCGCCAGCGGCCCGGTAGCGTCGAGCTGTGGCAGCCGTTTGCGGTCGAAGAACCGGCGGACGATTCCGATGAAGGCGAGGAGCGATGGGTGAGCCTTCGCGACCGTCATTATGCGCAGGCGCTCGCCGAGCGCATCCGGCTGATGATCGAGGAAGCGCCGGTGCTCGCCTCGACCGGGCGGCCGCTGAGCCCGGGCGACGTGCTCGTGCTGGTGCGCAGCCGGGCCGAGCTCGCTTCGCTGATCGTCGCGCGGCTGTTCTCGGCCGGTGTGCCAGTCGCCGGCGTCGACCGCCTCCACCTCCACGAGCCGCTCGCGGTGCAGGACCTGCTCGCCGCGGTGAAGTTCGCGGTCCAGCCCAACGACGATCTCAGCCTCGCGTGCCTGCTGGTTTCCCCGCTGATCGGCTGGGACCAGGAACAACTCCGCGAACTTGCATACGGCCGCAAAGGGTCGCTGTGGCGTGAGCTTCGCCAGCGCCGCGCCGAGTGGGGCGAGACGCACGATGCCCTGGCCGAGCTGCTGCGCATCGCCGACTTCACGCCGCCCTCGCGCTTTCTCGAGACGATCCTCAGCGGTCCGCTGCAGGGGCGGCGCAAGCTCTATTCGCGCCTTGGAATGGCGGCGCGCGACGCCGTGGATGAGCTGATGAACAGCGCCCTGGAATTCGAACGCGGCGAGACCGCGTCGCTGGACCGCTTCCTCGCCTGGTTCTCGCGCGGCACTGTCGACGTCCAGCGCGATCCCGGCGCACCAGCCAATGAGGTGCGGGTGATGACGGTCCATGGCGCCAAGGGCCTCGAGGCGCCGGTGGTGATCCTCGCCGACGCGACCGCCGATCCGGCGAAGCTCGGGCGGACGCCGCTGACGCTCGACATCGAAGTCGAGGGCATTGGCGTCGCGCCCTTGCTGCGGCCGAAGAAGGAGGAGCGCGTTGCGCCGCTCGACCAGATGATCCTCGATCAGGAGCAGCGCGACAGCGAGGAGCATATGCGGCTGCTCTACGTCGCGCTGACTCGCGCGGCCGACCGGCTGATCGTCGGCGGGGTCCGCCCCAAGGAGCGCAAGGACGGCGCCGACCCGCGTCCGGCCAATTGCTGGCACCGGATCGTCGAGCAGGCGATGACCGCGATCGGCGCGGCTCCCACCGAGCAGCATGTGGCGCTGCGCTACGGGTCGGACGTCGCAGTGCCGGCGAAGCGGGCGAAGGACAAGGTCGGGCTGCCCGCATTGATCATTCCCGATTGGGCGGGGCGGCTTGCACCCCGCGAAGCGCGACCGCCGCGCCCGCTCGCGCCATCGGCGATCGCGCTCGACGACGACAGCGCGCCTCCGCCCAGCCAATCGATGCGCGCAGCCGCGCTGAGGGGAATTTGGATCCATGCGCTGCTCGAGCGGCTACCGGCCGTGGACGAGAGCGCCCGCACGGCCGCGGCGGACCGCTGGCTCGAGCGATTGGCTGGCGTAAGCGATGCCTCTGTTCGAGCGGAGATCGCCGCTCAGGTCTGCGCGATCCTCTCGGCGCCGGGCTTCGCGCCGCTGTTCGGCCCTGGATCGCTCGGCGAAGCTCCCCTCGCGGCGACATTGCCCGACGGCCGGGTGATCGCCGGTACCGTCGACCGCTTGCGGGTCGATGCTGGCGAAGTCTCGGTGATCGACTTCAAGACGGGCAGGGTGCCGGCAAGCGAGGCGCAGATCCCGAACGCCCACCGCGCGCAAATGAAGGCGTATTCAGAAGCGCTGCAGGTCATCTTTCCCGAACGCAGGGTCAGCGCATCCCTGCTGTACACCGCCGGGCCGACGCTGTTTCAACTCGCACCTTGAGAGCAGGCAATGAACTGCCCATATGCCGTTAATGTTTGAGCCGAGGAGATTCCCCGTCATGGCCACCAAGACCGTCACCGACCAGAGCTTCGCTTCCGATGTCCTCGGGTCGGACGCGCCCGTCCTTGTCGATTTCTGGGCGGAATGGTGCGGCCCATGCCGGATGATCGGCCCCGCGCTCGAGGAGATTGCCGGCGAGCTCGGCGACAAGGTGACGGTCGCCAAGCTCAACATCGACGAAAATCCCGACACGCCGAGCCGCTACGGCGTGCGCGGCATCCCGACCATGCTGCTGTTCAAGGGTGGCCAGCCGGTCGCCCAGAAGGTCGGCGCAGCGCCGCGCAGCCAGATCCAGCAGTGGCTTGAGGGCAACCTCTAGGCGGCCCCTCCGACCAGCGAGCTGTCGTCG
>JBJMVJ010000111.1:0-16964 GCA_045810685.1 Sphingomonas sp. | reverse complement strand
GGTCGCGGCGACCGTCGAACTTTTCGAGTCCGGCGAACGCGACGTGTGTCACGTCCATGTTGAGGCCCATGCCGATCGCGTCGGTGGCGACGAGGTAATCGACCTCGCCGCGCTGGAACATCGCGACCTGGGCGTTGCGCGTTGCCGGCGAGAGCGCGCCCATCACGACCGCCGCGCCGCCCTTGAACCGGCGCAGCATCTCGGCAAGCGCGTAAACCTGCTCGGCGGAGAAAGCGACGACGGCCGAGCGCGGCGGCAGGCGCGACAATTTGACGCTGCCGGCATAGCGCAGGGTCGAGAAGCGCGGACGGCTGACGATCTCCGCCTCCGGCAGCAGCTCGCGGATGACCGGCCGAAGCGTGTCGGCGCCGAGGATCAGCGTCTCCTCGCGGCCGCGGGCGCGAAGCATGCGGTCGGTGAACACGTGGCCGCGCTCGGGATCGACTCCGAGCTGGGCCTCGTCGATCGCGGCGAAGGCGAAGTCGCGGTGAAGGTCGTCGTCGCGATGGCTGTCGCCGCCCGCCACGGGCATGCTCTCGGCGGTGCACAGGAAATAGCGGGCGCTGGGCGGGACGATCCGTTCCTCGCCGGTCAGCAGCGCGACCTGCTTCTCGCCCTTGATCGCGACGACCCGATCGTAGACCTCGCGCGCGAGCAGCCGCAGGGGGAAGCCGATGACGCCGGACGAATGGCCGCACATCCGCTCGATCGCGAGGTAGGTCTTCCCCGTGTTGGTGGGCCCGAGGATGGCCCGGACGGGGGCGTCGGAACGGCGCTTCACAGTCACGAATGTGGCAGCGCGCGCAGCGAACGCAAGGTTCCTTCGATGGGCGGATTTTAGGGCGGTCTTAACCTTGATTCGCGCATCACCGGGCCCGTGTTGACGTCACGACATCATGGGCACCCGCTGCGGCGCTCGCTCGCTCGCAGCTGGTCCGCGCCCGGCTGGAAGAGCGCGGGCGTGCTTGCCTTGCTGTGCAGCGGCGTCGCCTGGGCGTCGCTGCCGCGCCCCGGGTATGTGCCGATCGACCAGGAGCGGCAATGGCAGGCGCTCAGTGTCGCGCCGCTGTCGGGCGGCGGCCTCACCGGCATGCCGATGGCGCCTACCGCGGCGGTCGAGCCGGTCGATTCCGTCCCCAAGCGCGCCGCTCCGCTTGCAACGCCTGTGACAGCGGTCGTGCCGACACCGGTGATCGCCGGTCCGCTGCGCATCCGCGGCCGGGTCGGTGACGGCCTCTACTGGTCGCTTCGAGCGGCCGGCGCGAGCCCACAGGTTGCCGCCGCCTACCTCGCCGCACTGGCGACCGAAATCGACGTCGGCGACGTTGGTCCGAGCGATGGCTTCGATCTGGTGCTCGGGGCCAATCGCGAGCTGCTCTATGCGGGGCTCCAGCGGGCGGCGGCGTCGAGCCTCGAGCTCGTCCGCTGGTCGGCGAACGGCCGCAGCCAATGGATCGACGCCGCCAACGCGGACCGGCCCGCACCGGTCGAAAGCGGCTTCGTCATGCCCGCCGCGGGACCGATCACATCCTATTTCGGCTACCGCTATCACCCGATCCTGCACTTCACCCGTTTCCACGCCGGAATCGACATCGGCTCGGGCTGGGGCAGCCCGATCGTCGCCGCCGCCGATGGGCAGGTGGTCGGCGCCGGCTGGGGCGGCGGCTACGGCCGCGAGGTCCAGATCGCCCATGCCGGCGGGCTTCTCACCATCTATGCTCACATGAGCGAGGTCGTCGCGCTGCCGGGCAGCTACGTCCACTCTGGGCAGCTGATCGGCTATGTCGGCGCGAGCGGCCTCGCGACCGGTCCGCATCTGCACTTCGAGGTGCGGCAAGGCGGTACTCCGGTGAACCCGCTCGGCGTTCGGTTTACGAGCACGCCGGTGATCGATACGCACCTTGCCGACGCCGTGAAGGCGCGGCTCAAGGCGCTGCTGAGCGTCGGGTCGAAGCGGGCCTAGCTCAACGCAGGCGGGCGACGATCCCCGCGAGCGTTTTCCTCAATGCGACCTCGCGCCGCTGTGCCGCGGGGTCCGGACCGGCCGGAGCCCTGATCCCAGCGCCGAGCGCGTCGATCCGCGCCGCGAGCGCAGCATTGCGGCGGTGTGCGCCGACATCCGAGCGGGCGGCGGTTAACGCGCTCCTCAGCGGACCGACGTTCGCCGCGGCGACGGCACCGCTGCGCTGGAGCTGGTCGAGATAGGCCAGCGCGACGACCGGATCGTCGGGCCAGGTGACGGGAAATTGCTGCTGCGGGTTGAAGGTCGCGCCCTGATCGGCAAGCTTCGCGGCTGCGATCTCATTGTCGGTCATCTGCGCGCTTGGCGTGAGCTCGAGAACATCGAGACCGCGCGCGATTTCCGTCCCGTAGATCCGGCCGTGGTACCAATAGGCGGACCAGAAACCGCCGAGCACGAGCTGCTCGGCGTTGATCGGTCCGCGGTCGAAATAAGCGATCTCGTACGGATGCGCGGAGTCGGTGAAGTCGATCACAGAGATGCCGCCCTGGTACCAAGCCTGGACGAAGATATCGCGCCCCGGCACCGGGATGATCGACCCGTTATGCGCGACGCAATTTTCCTGGTCGGTCTGGATTGCCGGAAGCTTGGCGTGGCTGCGAAACTGCAGCTTGCCATCGACGATGTCGTAGATCGCGTCAGCGCCCCATTCGCGCGGGTCCTGGATGCGGCAGCGGGGCCGGCTGCCGCCGCCCCATTCGTCGGTGTAGATCACCTTGCTCGCTTCGTTGTGGAACGTCGCCGAGTGCCAATAAGAGAAGGTCGGGTCCGACACGACGTCGATGCGGCGCGGCTTTCTCGGATTGGCGATGTCGAAGATGATGCCGTTGCCCGAGCAGGCGCCCGCCGCGATCGCGCGGGTCGGGAAGACCGTGATGTCGTGGCACTGGTCGGTCATGCGGGTTTCCTGCGTGCCCTCGCCGTGAGCGCCCCCGCGCCACAAGCCGGCAAGATCGCCGCTCCTGGGATCGGCGAAGACCGCCGGGCTGTCGATGATCCGTGCTTTTGACGGATTGGCGACCGGGATTTCGACCACGTCGATGCGGAACAAGGCGGTGCGAGGATCGGCCGCCTCGGCAACGCAGCCGGGCAGCTCCTCGGCCTTGCGCACGCTGGACGTGCCCGAGACGTAGACGATGATCGCGCTCGCGGTCGCCGACACGACCGAGTGCGTGTGCGATCCGCGGCAGGTCTGCACCTGGCCGACCTGAACCGGCCGCGCGCGGTCGCGGATGTCGAAGATGCGGATGCCGCGGAACCGCTCCGGGCTCGCATCCTGGCTGACACCCTGGAGCCCGCAATCGACCCGGCCGCGGTTCTGCTCGACCGACATGATCAGGAGATTGCCCACGATCGACATGTCGCCTTGGCCGCCCGGGCAGATGACCGAGCTCGTCAGCTGGGGCGTCCCGTCGGCGGCGAGGCGGTAGAGGTTGAAGCCATGGTAATTGCCGACGGCGAGCAGGTCGCCCGAAAAGGCCATGTCGGTGTTGGCGAAGCTGAGCAGCGGGAAGCGCTCAGTGTCGTCGTTCGCCGGCTTGTCCGCAGCCGCCGCCTTCTTCGGATCGGCCGGCTTGGGAATCGGCAGGCCCGCGGGGTTGTTCGGATCGAAGAAGCCGGTCGGCTTGGGCAGCGACGTCACCACGCGCATATTGCTGATCGCCTGCCCGGCGTCGCGGAAGCCGGGCTTGAGGCCGGAGCGGGGGTCATCGACGAGACCGACGAGCAGCCCGGTCATTCGGCGGATCTCGGCCTTCTGCTCGTTGATCACGTCATTGACGAACTCGAACAGCACCGGGTCGGCGGCCGAGCCACTGCGCTTGAGCAGGGCTTCGGCCATCGTCACCGCGCCTTCGTGGTGGGTGATCATGCGTTCGAGAAACAGCCGATCGAACGCGGGGCCCTTGGCAGCGGCCATCTGCGCCATTTGCGATGGCGTGGCCATGCCCATCGCCGAATAATTGCCATTCATGCCCGACGTCGGCGCCATCGCCGGCATCGCGTGCATGGCCATATTCGGCATTGCCGCCGGCGTCGGGGCGCTTTGGCCGCGGTCGCTCAGCCATTTGCGCATGAACGCGATCTCGTCGGCCTGCGATGCGTTGATGCGCCGGGCCGCGTCGACCAGCGCCTGCCGGTTGGTCCGGTCCCTCACCAGCGCCGCCATGTCGACGGCTTGCTGGTGGTGAACGATCATGTCCTGCATGAAGCGAACGTCGTCCGGCGAAAAGCGCGTGTCGGCGATCTGGATCGCCTGCTGCGGGCTGAGCGTCGTGGCGGGCTGGCCGGGGGGCCCGGGATGAACGATCGGCGCCTGCTGCGCGAATACCGCCGCCGCCGCACAGGCTACGCCCAGCAGCGCACAAGACCTCAGAACGCGAACAACCTGCATGGAATCCCCCGAAAATTTCGCGAGTCGCCTACCACAGCCAAATGCGGCTGCGCGAGGGGGATGTTACGGCAGCGTGACGCTGGAGAAGATCGGCGCGCCGGCTTAGCGGCCGTGGCCGCGCCAGCGCTTGATCGTGCGGTTGATGATGCCCGCCTCGTCGCCCGATTCGCGCCACAAGCGGGCGAAGCTGGGGTCGGACGAGGCCGGGCGCTTCTCCGGCTCGAGATCGTCGAAGCGCACCCGGATCGGGATCGCGACGCCTTCGCCGCAGACGATGCATTCACGGTTGCGGAGCGCCGGGATCGCGTCGAGGAATCCGCGTGCGCCTTCGGGCATGGCCGCGCGGACGCAGGCCTGGTCGCGGTCGTTGTTCAAACGCATCGAGATGATCGTACCGCACTGCGACAGAACGCCCTCGGCGAGGTCGGACGGGCGCTGCGTGATCAGGCCGAGCGAGACGCCGTACTTGCGGCCTTCCTTGGCGATGCGCTCGAGGATCTTGCGGACCGCCTGGGCGCCGCCATTTTCGTCCTTGGGGACGTAGCGATGCGCCTCTTCGCACACCAGCAGCAGCGGGCGCTGCGCCTCGGTCCGCGACCAGATCGCATAGTCGAACACCATTCGCGCGAGCACCGAAACGACCACCGACGTCACTTCGGACGGCACGCCGGAGACGTCGACGATGGAGATCGGGCGGCCCTGGCTTGGGAGGCGGAACAATTTGGCGACGAAGCTGCCCATCGAATCCGACACGAGCATGCCTGAGAACATGAAGGTGAACCGCGGATCGGCGCGGAGCTCGTCGAGCTTGGTCTTGATGCGCTGGAAGGGCAGCGTGTCGCCGGCGCGGTCGAGCTTGCCCATCTCATTCACGATGATCGCGTTGAGGTCGGTCAGAAGATAGGGGATCGGGCTGTCGACGGTGACCCTGCCATATTGGCTCATGTCCTTGCCCTTGGTGCGCGCGGCGAGCAGGCACTTGGCGAGAATGTCGGCGTCCCGCTGACGCTCGGCGTCCTGGGTCGTCAGGAGCACTTCGCAATGCTCCTCGAAATTCATCAGCCAATAGGGCAGCTGGAGGTTGTCGACGTTGAACAATTCGCCGCAGCCCTTGAACGCGGCGGAATATTCGCCGTGCGGGTCGATCATCACGATGTGACCCTCGGGGCTCAGCTCCGAGATGCGGTGAAGGATCAGCGAAACACTGGTCGATTTACCGGTGCCGGTCGATCCCAGCACCGCGAAATGCTTGCCGAGCATCGCGTCGACGTAGAGCGCGCCGCGGATGTCGTCGGTCGGGTAGACGGTGCCGATCTCGATATGCGGCTCGTCGCTCGCGGCGAAGATCGCGCGCATGTCGTCGGTGGTGACGGCCACCACCTCGGCGCCGGGGATCGGGTAGCGCGTCACGCCGCGGCGGAAATTGCTCATGCGCCCGGCGGAATCGCGGCTGCCCTCGCCGAGGAAGTCGACGTGAGCGACAAGCTCGCCGGCCTCGCCCGCGCGCAGCGTGCGGACGTTGGCGATCAGCCAGCTGTTGCCGACGCAGGTCTTGACCTGGCTGCCGACCTGGCCGGACATGGCGACCGACGGATCCTTGTGCGACTGGAGCGCGGCAATGGTCGCAGCATCTAGACGGATCTGCGAGCCCGAACCGGCGATTTCCACCACCTGACCGATCGCGCCCGGCGCGGCACCGGCCGCCTTGGGCGGCGCAGCGGGCGCCTCCTCTTCAGTGAAGCTGCTGACTTCGTTGAGGAATTCGCGCAGGTTCGGCTGCTCGTCCATCTTCTCGCTCACTCCCGATGCTCCTTTTGAAGCAGGGATAAGCAAGAGCGGTTAAAATTGGCTTAGAGAAGCCGTTCAGAAGCGCCGGCGGAAGGCCACGGCGGCGGCCCAGCCGAGGCCCAGCGAAAGCATCACGCAGGTCAGGCCATAGAGGAAGCGGTTGCGGCGCGCCGCGACGGCAACGGTGCGTTCGAAGCCGGATTTGTTGATCTGGATGTCTCGAGTCGCGGCGGCGATAACCTTGTGGCGGTCGATGAGGAACGTCTCTGCGGTATAGGTGCCGACCGGAACCTGGCTCGGGATGGTAATGGTCGCGCGGTAGAGCACGCCGCCGGTGATCTCGACCCCCTGCGGACTTTCAGAATAGAGCCCCTGACGGCTCCTCAAGTCCAGCAGGCCGGCCTCGAAGCGGCGCTCCTTCTCCGGCAGAGCGCCTCCACCGGGCGATAGCTGCAGGTTGTGCAGACCCAGTTCGTAGATTGCCGCGGTGCGCTCATCGAGGAGATCGCCGACAGGCCGCGAGGAAGCCACTGAATAAAAGGACGGCGCCGAGCGGAATCGATTGGAATCGGCGTTCATCCAGATGCCCGCGATCTTCTCCTTCTCGCGCACCAAGATGGGCTGGACCGGTCCGCGCAGCACGACCGCGATGTCGACCTGGCGGTCGGGCGGGCGGCCGCCGGGATAGACCACTGCTCCGAACAGCAGCAGCTGCGCGCCGTTGAAGCTGTAGCGGATCTGTACCTGGCGGGCGGAAATGTCGGGCACCAGAACCGGCTTGTCGGCCGCGATCAGGAGCGGCGCGATCAGCGCGAGAAGCAGGGAAGCCGGGCGCGCGCTCACAGATATTCGATCGAGAAGATCTCGTCCGGGTGCCAGAACAGGCCAAGGAACATTCGCAGCGCAACGAGCAGGATGATGATTGCGAGCGCGAGACGCAGCAGGTCAGGCTTGATCCGCAAGGTCAGCTGCGCGCCATATTGTGCACCGACCACGCCGCCGACGAGCAGCAAGGCGGCGAGCACCACGTCCACCGCGCGGGTGGTCAGCGCATGAACCATGGTCGTCGCCGCGCTGACGGCGAGGATGATCACCAGGCTGGTGCCGATCACCACGCGCGCCGGCATGCCGAGCAAGTAGATCATCGCCGGCACGAGGATGAAGCCGCCGCCAATCCCGAGGAACACGGTGAGCGTCCCGGCGAGAAAGCCGAGCGCCAGGGGCGCGACCGGCGAGATGTAGACGCCGGAGCCGTGGAAGCGCCAGCGCAGCGGCAGCGACGCGACCCAGCGGTTGTGCCGCGGCCGGGGCTGGGCGGGCGCCGCAACGCGCACATAGCCCAGCGAAACCAGGCTGTCCTTGAGCATCAGCAAGCCGATCCAGCTGAGGATCAGCACGTAGAGCAGGCCGATCACGACATCGATCTGGCCGGTCGACTGGAGCAGCCGGAACACGCCCGCGCCGACGAACGATCCGCCGAGGCCGCCGACGATCATCACCCCGCCCATCTTGAGGTCGACTCCGCCGCGGCGCATGTGGACCATCATGCCCGACACGCTGGCGCCGGTGATCTGCGTCGTCGCCGACGCGACTGCGACCGTGGGCGGAATTCCGTAGAAGATCAGCAGCGGGGTGGTCAGAAAGCCGCCGCCGACGCCGAACATGCCGGACAGCACACCGACCAGAAACCCGAGCACCACGATCAGCAGTGCGTTGACCGACTGGCCGGCGATCGGGAGGTAGATGTCCATGGGCCGGAACTGACTAGCCGCAAAGCCGCCCTGCGGCCAAGTTAAGCGTTAGAAATCTCCAGCCAGCGTCAGCGCCGGGCCGGAGCCCGGTCGGGCGTTGCCGACCAGCTTCTGCCGCCAGTCGAGGTGGACCTGGACGTTGCTCCGGACACGCAACGTCAGGCGCGGGCCGGCATCGAGCCGGCCAAGGCCCCGCTGGGCGCCGCCCCACAGGCCGAAGCCGGCGGACACCCTGCGATACACGGGCCGGGTGACGGTGAGCGCCCCATCGATGAACAGATCGCGGCTTTTGACGCCGACCACGCCGCCTTCAAGGTAGGTGTCGAAGCTGAACCGCCACGGCAGCGGCCGCTGCCACAACCCGCCTTCGGCAAACAAGGCGAAGTCGTTTCGGCCACCGCCGTATTGCCCGATCCGCTGCCGGCGTTCGGCGGTGAGCCAGATCGGAATGCTCGTCAGCGGCTGAACTCGAACGCCGGCCGCGACCTCGCCGCCGCGCCGGCCGACTTCCGAGCTCATGCGCGCGGCGAGCGCCAGCTGGCGGTTGAAATTGTAGACGAGCCGCGCGCCCGCCTGGCTGGCGCCGAGCTGGCCGGCGGTGGCGAGCGACCGTGACCCGGCCATGCCGGTCTGCTGATTGCGCAGCAGTGCCCAGGTGGTGAGCTGGAGCCGGTCGAAGCGGCGCTCGAGCGGAGGCGGCGCTGGCGGCGGCGGCACCGGCACCGACAAGTGCTGGGCCATCGACGTCGATGCCTGGCGCGATAGCGGCCATTCGTCGAGCGCCGGCGTGGACGAGTAGAAGCCGCGGCGGGGCGTCGGCATCAGGCTCGCCAGGTGCGGCGTCGCGACCGGTGTCGAGACCGGCGCGGCATAATAGACCGGCACCATGACGGGCCGCATCGGCGGCTGGGCGTAAGCCACCGGAGCATATTGGGGCTGGGTTTGCGCGAGCGCGACCGGCTCGACCGGCGGGAAAACAGTCGGGACGATCGGCGGCGGCTTGGCCTCACTGCGGTCGATGCGAAACAGGTCGGCGCCGGGCAGCAGGCCGAGCGCCGCCGCGCGCAGCCCGACCCAACCGACCAGCGCAAGCGCGAGGAAGCGAAGCGAAGGCCTCATTGGGGCAGTTCGGCCGGGAAGATGTGGCGTGTCTTGTCCCAGCGGGAGGCGCCGCCGCCAAGGTGCAGCGACACCGCGCGGCCAGCGGCGAGCATGGCGATCACATTCCCGACGACCAGCCGCGGCACCGAGCGCAGCCCCTCGCGCCAGCCGTAAGCCGAGGTGGTGAAGCCGGCGCGCATCAGCACGCGCCAGCCGAGCAGCCAACCGTTGATCGTCAGCAGGGTGACGAGGGCCGGGTCGAGCCGCGCTCGGATCGGCGCTCCCAGCGCCTCGGCAAGCCAGATCTGGGACCAGAGCAAGGCGGCGGCGTAAGCGGCGAGCAGGAGCACGGCCGCGAGCGGGCCGCGGCGGTCGCGCATGCGCATCCAGCGCTCGCCGAGGCCCCCGCTCCAGCCGAGCCGGTCCCAGCCGGCGAGGGCGATTCCGCCGAGCCAGCGCGCCTTCTGCCGCACCGCGCAGCCGAGCGTCGCCGGAAAGTGGCCGCGGCTGGCGACGACTCCGCTTTCGCCAGGCTGGGCGGGAATGCGCACGAACATGGTCTTGAGGCCGAGCGCGCCGAGGCGCAGGCCAACCTCATAATCCTCGGTCATGCTGTTGCCGGCGAACGGCTTGCCGTCCTGCATCGCGGCGAGCCGGGCGAGCGGCCGGCGACCGATTGCGCAGCCGACGCCGGCGAGCGGGATTGCGGCGCCGACGGCCTCGCGCACCACCAGTTCCTTGATGTGGGCCTCGGCGAACTCGTCACAATAATGGCCGCTGATCCAGCGCGAGTGACGATCGGGCAGCGGAAGCACCGGCAGCTGGATCACCGCCGCCCGGGCGATCAGGCCGTCGAAGATGCGCAGCTCGAAACGGTGGACGACGTCCTCCGCGTCGTGGAGCACGACGGCCTTGGCCTCGCAGCCGTGCGCGGTCTCATAGTCGATCAGCGCATCGTAGAGGTGATTGAGGCAGTTCGCCTTGGTCGTCGGCCCGTCGGCGCCGACCTCGACCGCCTCGACCCGCGAGTCGGCGACGCCGGCGATCGCGGCGGCGGTCGCGGGATCGTTGCGGTAATAGCCGACGAAGATCCGGTACCGATCATAGTCCAGCCGCTGGAGCGTCGCCTTAAGCATCGAGGCGATGACCGCGGATTCGTCCCACGCCGGCACCAGGATGGCGATCAGGCCCGGGTCCTTGTTGAACAGGAAATAGCTGGCGAAGGCTCGCGGGTAGCGGGTGTAGACGGTCAGCGAGCGCCAGATGCCGCGCGTGAAGTAGATCAGATCGACGACCAGGTCATTGACCGCGAACAGCAGGAAGCCGACGCCGGCGAACAGCGCCAGCTCGGCCGCGAGACGGCTGAACATTTCAGCAATGGCCATGGAATTGGCGCTGCCGGATTAGGCAGGTTCAGCCGGTGTGGCGGTGCTCGGTCGGTTCATATCAGCCTCCCCTGAAGGCGAATCATGTAAAACCGAGCGGGGCCACAGATGCCACAGGCCTAAATAAACGACAAGTTCGGTTTGTTACTTGACCGTTTCGGATGTTTGGCACTGCCAGTGGCGCAGCCGGCCGGTCCATATTAGCGTGCGGCAATGAAGCGCACGGCGATGCTGTTGTTCGCACTGGCGAGCGCCGCGGGAGCGGGTGCCCGAGGCACAATCGTCTATGCCGGCGGTGCGTGGGCCGCGATCGATCGCGGCAGCGTGTGCGAGGCGCTGAGCCGCTCGCAGAAGATCGTGCCCAAAGACAAGGTCCAGCCGGTCGCCGGGATCAGCTTCACCGCGGACCGCCGCCGCTGGGGCGAATTCCACGCACGGCTAAGCCGCATGCCGCGCGGCGATGCGACAGTGATGCTGAATGTCGGCGGCCAGCCCTTCCTGCTGGTCGCGCGCGACGGATGGGCCTGGAGCCGCGGCCCGGCCCAGGCGCAGGCGATCATTGCCGCGATGCGCGAGGGCACGGCGATGCGCGTGATGAGCCGCGATCTCGCCGGGACGCGCTTCTCCGACCCGTACCTGCTCGACGGCGCCCCGACCGCGATCGACTCGGCCGCGGCGCGCTGCGCGCTTCGCGGCGCTGGCAAAATCCCCTGATCGCACCTAGATAGCCGCCTCGCCATGAGTGCCGACACCAGCCTGATGCCCATCCCGGGCGCGATCGATCCCGTGCCCGTTCCGCGCGGCGCGACGGCGCGCGCCGACGGCCGCGTCGAGCTCGTGGGGCTGTCGAAGAATGAGATACGGTCGGTGCTCGAAACCGCCGGGCTCGAGCCCAAGCAGGCCAAGCTCCGCGCCAAGCAGATCTGGCACTGGATCTACAACCGCGGCGTCAGCGAGTTCGCGGCGATGAGCGACATCGCGAAGCCGCAGCGCGGCTGGCTGGCCGAGCGCTTCGTCATCTCGCGCCCGGAAGTGGTCGAGGCGCAGGTGTCGTCCGACGGGACCCGCAAATGGCTGCTGAAGACCCACGACGGCCACGATTTCGAGATGGTCTTCATCCCCGATGCCGACCGCGGCACCTTGTGCGTGTCGAGCCAGGTCGGGTGCACCCTCAACTGCCGCTTTTGCCACACCGGGACGATGAACCTCGTCCGCAACCTCACGTCCGGCGAGATCGTCGGCCAGGTAATGCTCGCCCGCGACGCGCTCGGCGAATGGCCGTCCCAGCCCGAAGGGCGAATGCTGACCAACATCGTGATGATGGGGATGGGCGAGCCGCTCTACAATTTCGACAATGTGCGGGACGCGTTGAAGATCGTGATGGACGGCGACGGACTGGGCCTGTCGCGCCGCCGCATCACCCTTTCCACCAGCGGGGTGGTGCCGATGATGGCCCGTGCCGGCGAGGAGATCGGGGTCAACCTCGCGGTCTCGCTGCACGCAGTGACCAAGCCGGTCCGCGACGAGATCGTGCCCATCAATCGCAGGTACGGGATCGAGCAGTTGCTCGAAGCCTGCGCCGCGTATCCGGGCGCCAACAACGCCCGCCGGATCACGTTCGAGTATGTGATGCTCAAGGACAAGAACGACAGCGACGCGGACGCGCGCGAGCTGGTGCGGCTGATCCGGCAATACCGGCTGCCGGCCAAGGTCAATCTGATCCCGTTCAATCCGTGGCCCGGTGCGCCCTATGAATGTTCGAGCGACGAGCGGATCCGCGCGTTCAGCAACATCATCTTCGACGCCGGCATCTCGGCCCCGGTGCGCACCCCGCGTGGCCGCGACATTGACGCGGCGTGCGGACAGCTGAAGACTGCCGCTGAGCGCAAGCGCAAATCGGCTGCGGCCGCGTAGGGAAATGGAATGTCGCTGATCGGCAGGCTCGTCGACAAGCTGCTCACCAAGGGCAGCATCACGCTCAAGCTGCCGGGCAAGGCGCCCGAGACCCGTGGCGCTGGGGGCGGCCGGCACCTGACCGTCCGCGTCACCGACCGCAAGGTCGCGTTCGATATCTTCAAGAGCCCGAGCCGCGGCGTCGGGGAAGCCTATATGGACGGGCGGCTGGTCATCGAGGACGGGACGATCCTCGACCTGCTGGAGATGGTCCAGGACGCCAACCGCTGGGAGGAGGCAGGCTTCGGCCCCAAGGCGCTGACCCGCGGCACCAAGCGCATCCTCGCCAAGCTCCGCCGCAACGATCCGCGGCGCGCGCGGCGCAACGTCGCGCATCACTATGACCTCAGCGACGAGCTGTACGAACTCTTCCTCGACGAGGACAAGCAATACAGCTGCGCTTACTTTACCGATCCGGGCAACGGCCTCGAGCAGGCGCAAGCCGACAAGAAGGCGCATATCGCGGCCAAGCTCGCGCTCGAGCCGGGACAGCGCGTGCTCGACATCGGCTGCGGCTGGGGCGGAATGGCGCTTTATCTGAACCGCCTCGCCGGCGTCGACGTGCTCGGCATCACCTTGTCCGAGCACCAGCTCAAGATCGCGCGCGAGCGCGCCGCCGCCGCGGGCGTGTCAGACCATGTGAAGTTCGAGCTGATCGATTACCGCCTGGTGAAGGAGCGGTTCGACCGCATCGTCTCGGTCGGCATGTTCGAGCATGTCGGCGCGCGCCATTATCAGGAGTTCTTCGCCAAGTGCCGCGACCTGCTGAAGCCCGGCGGCGTCATGCTCCTCCACACGATAGGCGTGCTTGGCGAACCGGCGAGCGGCCCCGATCCCTTCACCGACAAGTGGATCTTCCCCGGCTATCATATCCCGGCGCTCAGCGAGCTGCTGGGCGCGAGCGAGAAGTCGCGGCTGATCGCGAGCGACGTCGAGACGCTGCGTCTGCATTATGCCTACACGCTCCGCCACTGGCTCCAGCGCGCGGCCAAGGCCCGCTCGAAGATCGAGGCGCTGTACGACGCACGCTTCTTCCGCATGTGGGAATTTTATCTCGCGGGCGGCATCGTGATGTTCGAGAACGGCGCGGGGTGCAATTACCAGGTGCAATATGTGCGCGACCGCAATGCGCTGCCGATCACCCGCGACTATATGATCGAGGCTGAGCGGCGCTACCGCGAACTCGAACGCGAAGTGGCGCCGGCGGCGAAGAAGCCGCGTGGCTCCGCCCGCAAGAAGACTCTGGAACCCGCCGCTTAACCCTGACGGTGCTCGAAGCGCATCGTCTCGTGGACCTTCTGCCGCTCGTCGGGCGTGATCTTGCCGTCATGGTTGAGGTCGGCGCGGTCGAAATGCGCGAGCGCGGCCCTCTCGGCCTCGTGCAGCGACACGCGGCCGTCGTGATTGGCGTCGGCCATGTCGAACAAATGCCCGCCGAAGCTGATTCCCATTCCGTGCATGTGCCCGTCCATGCCGCGCATCGGCGGCATCGGCGGCATCGGCGGCATCGGGGGCATCGCCATTCCCGGAGCGCTTAAGGCACCGTCGGGACCGCGCATGATCATCACCCGCTGTTCACGCAATTGCGGCCGGGCGGCCATATATTCCTCGCGGCTGATCATATTGTCGTGATTGGTGTCGAGCCGGTCGAACATCGCGCCCCGGTCGCCGGGCATCAGCCCGCGCTCGGCGAGCCGCTGCTGGATGTCGCCAACCCTGTCCATGGCGCCCATCATCTTCTGCTGAAGAGCCTCGACCTCGTTCCTGGTGATGAGGCCGTCGCGATTGGTGTCGAGCCGTGCAAACATGTCGCGGACATGCTTCACGACCTCGTCGCGGGTCATGACCTTGTCGGTGCGGACCATCATCCGCACCTGCGGCACGCCAGGTGCCCGCGGCGGGAGCAGCGCCGGCGCCGTTCCGGAGGCGACGCCCGGCGGCGTCGGAGGCGCTGGCTGGGCAATTGCTGCAACGGACGCAACCATCAGCGCGGCAAGCGCGCCGCCGATCAACAACCTGGTCATGGCTTGGTGCCCTCCTCGTTATTGACCAGGGGCTAAATCATTCAAGCTTTCTGGCGATTGAACGGCCGTAGCTCAGCGCGGGTAGACGTAGACGTCATATTCCTCGTCGGAATCGGACGGCCGAAGCTTCGCCACCAGCCGGGTCGATGCCCAGAAGCGCTCGACCTCGGCGGGCCTGAGAATGGTCGCATCGCGGAACATCACCCGCTTCTTCTCTTCGCGACGAGCCTGCAGCTCGATATGCGAGAGGAAGACCACGGGTCGCCCGGTCTGCTGGTGCAGGCGCTGGGCGTCCGCCAGAATGTCGATCAGCGACAGCTCGTGGCGGGCATTCCTAGCCAGGCGAACGACGTTGCCGAAACGCTGCTGGCGCAGAAACCAGATCGGGTTGTCGGCATAATAACGCACCGGTTCGAGCATCGTGTCGGGATCTCCCATCACGATCGCACCGGCGAGCTCCGGCCGCCTGAGCAAGGCGCCGACGTCGGCGCTGCGGCTGAACGGCACGCCGCTGACCTGCGCGCGAAGCGGGCCGATGAGCCGCCCGCACTGGAACATCAGAATCGCGACGAACACTGCGGCGCCGACCAGCTGGAGCCGGTCGAAAGCGGGCTCCTTCCGCCACCGGCCTCCCGCATCCTCCGCCACCATCCAGTAAAGCGAGATGAGAAAGATCAGGTAGAGGATTTCGTGGCGGTAGTAGGAGAAATAGACGAAATAGAAGAACAGCTTGAGCGCGACTAGCCCGGCGATGGCGGCGGCTAGCGCGGCGGGTCGGCGGATCAAGCCGAGGCAGGCGATTGCAAGCAGGATTGCGTCCATCGGCAGCGGCAGGAAGCCGTTGAATCCGAGGTGCGAAAATCCCCATTCGGAATCGATCAGCGCGTGGATGACGCTGCCGGGAGTGATGTGCTGCAGGTGCGGCGAGACCGCGGCATCGTTGAAGGTCGGGTAGACCATCCGGAAGCAGAGATAAGCGCCGATCGCGGCAAGCGCGGAGTTGCCGACGAAGACCAGCCAGTCGCGTCTCGTCGGCTTCGATTCTTCCG
Source organism: Sphingomonas sp. (assembly GCA_045810685.1). Lineage (GTDB taxonomy): Bacteria > Pseudomonadota > Alphaproteobacteria > Sphingomonadales > Sphingomonadaceae > Sphingomicrobium. The sequence continues at coordinate 1,501 of JBJMVJ010000111.1, read as the reverse complement.
TCAGCATTTCGACGAAGCGGAACAGCATGAACGCAGCGGCAAGGATGCAGCTCGGCACATTGGTGTTGCACAACAAGGCGACGACGACACCCAGCCACAGCGTGCCCCGGATCCGCGGGTTGAGCGCCGCGATGGCGAACATCACAAGCGCGGAAATGCCGTAGTTTCGCGCGATCGCGACATATTCGAACGCGCCGTAGAAGCTGAACAATATGGCGACGATGATGATCGTCCGGAACGGCGAGAAGAAGGTCAGCACCGCCATCGCCGCGATGCCGATCAGCGCTCCGGCGACCGGCAGGACCTCGCGATAGGGGAACAGCTGATGCGCGCCGCGAAGGATCAAATACCATAAAGCGGGATGGCCCTCGCCGTGGACGTTGCCGAGCATTTCGGCATAACTGGATCCCGACAGCGCGAGTGAGAAAGCGCGAACCTCGTCGCGCCAGAAGACATGGGTCGCACAGAACCATGCGACCAGCGCCAGCCACAGCCCAAACAGCACGATCCGCGTTCGCCACTCGCGCGGCGCTTCCGGATCCGCGACAAACGAAGGAAGTGAGCGCCGCAATGGTACCCCCGTGCCAATCATCGAGCGTGGTTCATACATAGCTCTGCCGGCACTAAGGGAGGATGGTTAACAGCTTGTAATGGAGCGCCTCCCCGCATGGACAATCGGGGCGATGCCGCTAACAGGCGCGCGTCCGGTCATTGCAGGCGCACGACAATGGGGGTTGAAGCCGCTCCGGCGGTCCAGGCGGAAGCGGCGGCGGTCCCGTGGTGGGAGACGCGGCTGTGCCTCGCCCTGGTCGTGTTGGCGACGATGATCCCCCTCGTCTATCCGCCCATCCCGCCACTGGTCGACCTGCTCGGTCACATGGGCCGCTACCGGGTCGAGCTCGATCTCGGCCACTCGCCGTCGCTGCAGCAATATTATGACTATCACTGGGCCGCGATCGGCAATCTAGGCGTCGATCTGCTGGTCATCCCACTGAGCAAGCTGCTTGGCCTCGAGCCGGCGGTGAAGCTGATCGTCCTCGCCATTCCGCCGCTGACGGCGGTCGGCATGTTGTGGGTGGCGCGCGAGGTGCACGGACGGGTGTCGCCGACCGCCTTCTTCGCGCTGCCGTTCATCTACGGCTACCCGTTCCTGTTCGGCTTCGTGAATTTCGCCCTTTCTGTCGCGCTGGCCTTCCTCGCCTTCGGGCTGTGGCTTCGGCTCGGCCGCCTTGAACGGACGGCGTTGCGCAGCTGGCTGTTCGTGCCGATCTCGCTCGTCGTTTTCTTCTGCCACACCTACGGCTGGGGGCTGCTTGGCCTGATGTGCTTTTCGGCCGACGCGGTGCGGCTCCACGACCGCGGTCGCTCGTGGTGGCGAGCGGCAATCGAGGCGGCGCTGCACACCTCGGTCATGGCCCTGCCAATCCTCGTCATGCTGCTGTGGCGCGGCGAGGCGCACGGCGGCCAGACCATCGACTGGTTCAACTGGAAGGTGAAATGG
>JBJMVJ010000110.1:0-11389 GCA_045810685.1 Sphingomonas sp. | reverse complement strand
CGCAACTGACCGGGTGATGAGGAGCCGACACGGACTCCAAAGCGCGCAGTCACGTTCGTGCTGAGCTTCTGACCTAGGCGGTCAGCAGGTCGGCGTATCGTGCAGCACGGCGGGTACGCCGGGCCGCTCCGAAGGTCTTGCCGATGCTTTTCACCAGCGCCGGATGGCGGATATCGGGTGGATGCACACCGATGCGCAGGGCGCCGATCGGCGCGTGACGCAGCGCCGCCGCCGCCACCAGCGATGAGGCGAGGCGAAGCCTGGTTCGGCTGGCCCAGGTGATCACCGGCCCCCACGCGAGCTGCCTGCCGGTCGCGGGCGACCACACCCGAAGATGGTCTTCGGCGATCGGGATAGCGAATTGCCCGAGCGCCTCACGAGCGCCGTCGCCGTAGAGCCAGGCGGGAGCCACGAAGCCATCGATGGGGCGGCCGATCACGCCTTCGATCAACGCTTTGCCTTCCGCGATCCGGGCCCCTGCATCAGCGCTTGAAAGGCCGAGGAACTCGCCCTCGCTCGCCGTCATCAGGCGCGCGCGCATCCGGTCCGCAGCGCCGCCATGCTGCGTCTCGTCGCGATGGGTGAAGCCATGGAGGAAGATCTCGATCCCCTGGTCCGCCCACGAGCGCAGCCGCGCCGCGAACGACGAGCCCGGGACGATCGGCGAATCCCCCCAATGGTTCGGCACGACCAGCATTGCGAAGCGGGCCCCGACATGCGGCGCGAGAAGGTCGATCAACCGGTCGACGTCGCCTTCGAAACGCGGCGACACATCGTGGATCGACGCCAGCAGCAGGGGCTTCCGGGTTGACGACATGCCGCACTATCTGTGCTAGCGGAGCCGCGGACGCCAGCCCATTAACAAAGCTTCACTTGAAGTTCAGTAGCAAGGACACTCTTTAAGTTGCCGATGCGCATCGCTGACGTCTCCGCCTTTTATACACCCGCTGGCGGCGGCGTTCGCACCTATGTCGACGCGAAGCTTCGCGCCGCCGCGCGCTTTGGTCATGAGATGATCATGATCGTGCCCGGCGACCGCCACGAGGTCGTCAAGCGCGGCCCTGGCGCGGTGATGGTGACGATCCCCTCGCCGCTGCTGCCGGTCGACCGGCGCTACCGCTATTTCGACGATGAACGGGCGATCCATGACGCGCTCGACGCGTGGCAGCCGGACCATGTCGAGGCTTCCTCGCCCTGGTCGAGTGCGACCATGGTCGGCCGCTGGCAGGGCAGCGCCAGCCGCTCGCTCGTGATGCACGCCGATCCGCTTGCCGCTTACGCCTACCGCTGGCTCGGCGGCTTTGTGCCTACTTCAACGATCGACGGCTGGTTCGGCTGGTTCTGGCGGCACCTGCGCGGTCTCGGACGAATGTTCGACAGCGTGATCTGTGCCAACGCCCAGCTCGCGCAGCGGCTGACGGACGGCGGCGTGGCCAATGTCGAAACGATCCGCATGGGCGTCGAGGGCGGCCTGTTCTCGCCGGGACTGCGCTCGGCTGCGCTGCGCGAACAGGCGCTGTGCGCCCTGGGCCTCGACGCGAACGCGACCTTGCTCGTCGGCATCGGCAGATTTTCTGCCGAGAAGCGCTGGCACATGGTGCTTCGCGCGGTTGGCAGCGCCGCGCGCCGCGAGGACGTTGGGCTGCTGCTCATCGGCGACGGGCCCAAGCGTGCCAAGCTGGAGCTGCTCGCCGACCGCACCCGGACCGCAATGGTGCTGCCCCACATCGCCGACCGGACCGAGCTTGCCCGGCTGCTCGCCAGCGCCGATGCGCTGGTTCACGGCTGCGAGGCCGAGACATTCTGCCTCGTCGCGGCGGAAGCGCGGGCGAGCGGTACGCCGCTGATCGTCCCCGACCGCGGCGCGGCCATCGACCAGCTCGTCGGGGGTGGAGGAACAGTGTACCGCGCCGCGAGCGAAGTGTCGCTTGAGCGGGCGATCGGGCGCTTCATCCGGCGCGGTCCCGAACTCCAGCGCGCGGCAGCGGTGCGGTCGCGGCTCGTGCGCACCATGGATGAGCATTTCGCCGACCTGTTCGCGCGTTATCAGGAACTTGCGCTGCAACATGGCTTTCAAAGGCCGAGGCTTGAGATTGGCGTCGGCGAAGCGGCGCATGAGGTCGCGCTGCCGCGTCCGGCGATCCTCGGAAGCTGAGCTTCCGGCACCTCGCCACACAGCCTTTAGTCGCCGCTAAGGCACCGGAATTACTCTAAGTTATATCTGCTCCGTCCTATTCGATGGATAGTTCCTTAGCGACTCCGGAGCGTGCCGGACTCGAGGGAGATCCGGGGCCAATGATTGACCAAGGTTCAGACGATTATTTGCGCCGGCGGGAGCTTGCCGAGCGAGCCGCCGCCAAGAAAGCGCCGTCCGACGCCGCGCGCCGGGTTCATCAGCAGCTCGCGCAGAGCTACGCCGCACTGCTTCGCAAAGACTGATTAGCCGTCGGCCGCCAGCGCGTCGGTGACGATTTGCTCGAATTCGTCGCCAGCCGGAAAGCCAGCCTCGACCCATTGATCCTCGATCCGGCGCAAGGTTTTCGCGACGAGCGGACCTTCGCTAAGGCCCCGCTTGATCAGTGCCCCGCCGCCAATCGGAAGGCGCGGCGCATGCCAGACGGCGATTTCCGCCGCCTCCTTCGGCCGTCCCGCGAGCAGCAGGCGGTCGGTCGCGCAGTCCACGCCGTGGCGGTAGGCGAGCGCCCGCGGCGGCGCGTTGCCGATCTCGCCGGCGGCGCAGGCGAGCCGCTTCTTCGCCTTGTTCGACAGCCGCAGCCGTCCGGCGACCGCCTCCGCAACCGCGGGGTCGCGGGGGAGCAGCGAAGCGAGCCGCCGCACCGGGTCCGGCTCGAGCCCGGCGGCAGCCTCGCCGGCGATCAGCGCCTCAAGGTTGGTGAGCCGGCCATCCTCAATCTCGGGTAGTACCGGGCGCAGGATGCCGCGTTCGAGCATGATCCCGACGGTGCGGACCGGGTTCGGCAGCGCCAGCAACTTGAGCAGCTCGTCGGCGATACGCTCGCGCGACAGTGCCATGAGGTCATTGGCGCGCTCTGAGCAGGCCGCAAGCGCAGCCGCATCCGGCTGACCGGCGTCGAACCGTGCGTGGAAGCGGAAGAAGCGCAAGATCCGCAAATGGTCCTCGGCGATGCGCTGGAGCGGGTCGCCGATGAAGCGGATGTGGCGCTGTTCAAGGTCGGCGAGCCCGCCGAAATAGTCGAACAATTGGCCGGTCCGCGGGTCGGCGGACAAGGCATTGATGGTGAAATCACGGCGCGCGGCATCTTCTTGCCAATCGTCGGTGAACGCGACCGTCGCGCGCCGGCCGTCGGTCGAAACGTCACGGCGCAGCGTGGTGATTTCAAACGGCTGGCCGTCGCTAACGGCGGTGACCGTGCCGTGCTCGATGCCGGTCGGCACCGCCTTGATCTTCGCATTCTCGAGCCGGCGGATCACCTCCTCGGGCGCGATGCGGGTGGCGAGATCGATGTCGCTGACCGGAAGGCCGAGGAGATCGTCCCGGACAGCGCCGCCGACATAGCGCGTCAGCTCCTCGTCGGCGCCGAGGGCGCCGAGCAGGCGGCGCATGCCCCGCTTGTTGCGCCATTTGGCGGCGTCGAGGCTCAGTCCCACTGCAGCCTGCGCGAAAGATTGACGATCATGGCCGCGGTCGCCCCCCAGATCCTGCGATCATTCCACAAGATCTCGTAATAGTGGCGTGTCTGTCCCTGGAACAAGGCGCTTCGCCGGTGCTGGTTCGCCGGATCAAGCAGAAAGCTGAGTGGCGCTTCGAACCAGTCGGCGACCTCATGCTCATGCGGCTCGAGCGGGAGGCCGGGCGGGATCATTCCGAGGACCGGAGTCACGACATAACCGGTGACCGTGCGATAGGGCTCGATGGCGCCGATCACCTCGACCGCGGCGGGATCGAGCAGGATCTCCTCATGAGCCTCACGCAATGCCGCGCGAAGCGCATCCTCGCCGGGGTCCACTCGGCCGCCGGGAAAGGCGATCTGGCCGGCATGAGTGCGAAGATGCTCGCGGCGGACGGTCAGGATGACGCCGGGATCGGGGCGATCGGTTACCGCGATCAGAACCGCAGCTTCGAGCTCAGCCTTGGCGCGAAGCTCAGGCAAGTCGCCTTCGAGCGGCGGCTCGCGCGCCGAGACCGCGAGCGCGCTGCGCAGCCGATCCGCGAGCGTCATTGACGCTCCAGCGCAAAGAAGGCGCCGCTGCTCCACACGCCCGGCGGGTCACTGGCGAGCGCGACGTCGGCAAGCTCGTAATAGACGGAACGGGTGAGTTCAGCTTCGAGCCCATGACGCACCAGGAGGCGAGGCGAGGGTCCTGCCGGCGTGTCGATAATGCGGAGCGGGTGCTCGCGGCCGAGAATGACCGCGTCGCCGCTGTCGAGCCGGAACGCGATGCGCTGATCCCGGCCATTCCCGTCGCGGGTCATCTCGACGGCGCGAAAGGCCGTCGATTCGACTTCGATATCGAGCTTTTCAACCGGGGTTACCAGCACGTGGCGCCCGTCCGGCTCGCGGCGCAGCACGGTGGAGAACAAGCGAGTCATCGCCCGCCGGCGGATCGGCGTTCCCTGGTGGTACCAGGTGCCGTCGCGCGCGATGCGCATGTCGGAATTTCCGCAGCGCTCGGGATTCCAGCGGTCGACCGGCGGCAGCCGGCGCTCGTCGATCAGCTTCTGCAGCTCGGCAACGCTTAGTCCCTGAAGCTCGATCGGCGGGCGGCTCTCCGGCATTCTTCACCCATTGGATTGCTTCGCTGTTCTACTCAAGGCAGGAGCGCGCGCGATGGAGCGAGAGAGAACCGCTGTCGTGACCGGCGCCGGAAAGCGCGTCGGAGCGGCGATTGCCGCGGCGCTTGCTGCTGACGGCTGGGCCGTGTTGGCGCACGTTCATCATGAGAGCGACGAGGTCGTGGACGGCGCGACCAAGGTCGTTGCGGACCTCGCTGACGCCTCCTGTGGAAAAGCGATCTTCGCTGCATCAGCAGGGATGCCGCCGATCCGGTTGCTGGTGAACAATGCCGCGCGATTTGCGTGGGATGCGTTCGGCGAGTTCAGCGCGGCGCAGTTCGACGCGCACATGGCGGTCAATGCCCGCGCTCCGCTGCTGCTCATCGAGGAGTTCGCCCGTCGGCACGACGGCGGCGACGCGCTGGTCGTCAACCTGCTCGATTCCAAGCTGGCTGCGCTCAATCCCGATTTTCTCAGCTACACCTTGTCGAAGGCCGCGCTTGCCGCCGGGACCGAGCTTGCCGCGCGGGCGCTTGCGCCGCGCTCGATCAGAGTGAATGGGATCGCGCCAGGGCTAATGCTGCGTTCGAGCGGTCAGAGCGAGGAGAATTTCAAGACCATGCACGCCAACAATCCGCTGCATCGGGGAGTCGAGCCCTCGGACGTGATCGGCGCCGTTCGCTATCTCATTGGTGCGACGGCCGTCACCGGGCAGGTGCTGACGATTGATTCAGGCCAGCGCTTCATGGCGGTCGAACGCGACGTGCAGTTTCTGGATCTCGGATGACCGCGTCGAAACCCCAGCTCAGCGGCCTAGTGCCCTCGAACCTCAAGGTCCGATCGGCGCGCATTCTGTTGGAATCGCTCGAAGTCCAGGCCGACATCGGCTTTCATGAATTCGAGATCGGGTCGCCGCAGCGGCTGCTGGTCAGCGTCGAGATCTGGCTCAACGATCCGGCGGTTCCGAGCGATGACCACCCATTTCACGCATGGGACTATGATTTCCTGCGCAATGAGGTCGAAGAGCTCGCGAAGGGCCGGCGCTACAATCTTCAGGAAACGCTCGCCCACGCGATTTTCGAACGGGTCGCTGAGTTCCACGGAGTGCGGGCCCTTCGGGTCCGCCTGTCCAAGCCGGACGTCTACCCTGAAGCGGTTGGCGTCGGCGTCGAAGTTGCTTCCTTTTTAGGGCCGTGGCCGGAGGGTTGACGATGGCCCCGGAAAAGCCGGTTTCGGGCCTTCCGGCTGTGGAACAAAATCCGTTGCACGGCCTTTGAGCGGGAGATAAGGAGGCGCGCCTGTGGCCGACTGTTATCTTGAAGCGTTGGCGTATTAATATGTGACGGGCGCGTGTCGAACGCCACTGTGGCCGTGGGGGTCCAACCACGGCGGGTCGAGGAGAATTGCAGGTTAATGGCCTACGCTCAGAAAAAGCAGCTAAGCGGCAATCCGGTTCTCGCGACAACCATGACCGTGCTCGTGATGAGCCTGCTGCTTTATGCGATCGTCACGGGTCTCGCCTACAATGTGATCAAGAAGACGGCCGAGAACCTCAAGGTCATCGATGTTGAGGAGCAGCCGCCGCCACCGCAGCAGCCGCCGCCTCCGCCCAAGGACATGCCGAAGGTCCCGCCGCCGCCAATGACTCCTCCGCCGCTGGTGCGGACCGAGGCGCCGCCGCCGCCGATCCAGACGGTCACGGCGGTCGCTCCGCCGGTAATCCCGCCAGTGGCCCCGTCTCCGCCGGCGCCGCCGCCGCCGCCGCGCAAGGTCCAGTCGGCTCAGAGCGCCAAAGGCGTCCTGAGGAGCCTGTTCACGGGCGACGACTATCCGGCGTCGGCTCAAGCCGCTGGTGCCGAAGGTACAGCCCAGGCGCAGCTGACGATTGGGCCCAACGGCCAGGTCGTCGCGTGCAATCTCACGCGCTCGACGGGCAATGGCGCGCTCGATTCCGCCACGTGCAACATACTTCGGCGCCGCGCGAAGTTCACGCCGGCACGCGACAGCAATGGCAATCCGACGACCGATACGGTTTCGACGCCGCCGATCGTTTGGCGGTTGGAAGGCTAAACTCTAAGGTTTTCGACACAGGTTTTCAGAAGGAAAGCACAGCATGCAAGCAGCACCCGCCGCCGCAGGATCAAATCCATACGGCCTGATTCCCGCTCTCCAACAGGGCGGCATCATCGCCCTTTCGGTGTTCACGATCCTCGTGATCATGTCGCTTGGGACGTTCTACATCCTGTTCACCAAGCTCATGCAGCAGCAGAAGATCATCAGCCAGGGCCGCAAGGTCCGCTCAAGCTTCTGGAACTCGGCGAACCTGCGTGAAGCTGCGACCAAGCTCGACGCGAAGAGCGCCTACCGCGCGATCGTCGACGATGCGCTTGTCGCCCAGGACCAGCACGGCAAGCTGACCGATCCGATCGATCAGCACGACTGGATGGCCAACAGCCTCGCGCGCAGCCAGGGCTCGATCGGCGCCCGCCTCGGCGAGGGCCTTGCGTTCCTCGCGACCGTGGGTTCGACGGCCCCGTTCATCGGTCTGTTCGGTACCGTGGTCGGCATCTACCGCGCGCTGATCAGGATCGGCGCATCGGGTCAGGCATCGATCGACGCGGTCGCTGGTCCGGTCGGCGAGGCACTGATCATGACCGCGCTCGGCCTTGTCGTGGCCGTTCCGGCGGTGCTCGCCTACAACTGGCTGATCCGCCGCAACAAGTCGATCATGGAGGACCTTGCCGCGTTCACGAACGACCTGCACGGCTATCTGATGTCTGCGGGCGCAGTGAAGCCGGCGATGGCGGGCAGCACAGGCCCGGGCGTCAAAGGCACCGCCCAGACCAGGACGGGCACAGCCCCGACGCAGCCAGGCAGCGAGCCGTTGCGCACCGGCCGTACGCAGACCGGCGCGCCGGCGACTCCGACGACGGCCGAGTAATGGCGACGAAGGTCGGCCCGATCAACCGAGCCGGCCTTCCCGCGACCTAAAGGAAAGAGATCCGCCTCATGGCAGGAACCGTAATCCAAGAAGGCGACGAAGACGCCGCGATGTCCGACATCAATGTCGTTCCGCTGACCGACGTGATGCTGGTGCTCCTGATCGTCTTCCTGATCACCACCCAGGTGATCAAGCAGGCGGTCCCGATCAAGTTGCCGAACGTCCGCTACGAGCCGACGACGACCAAGCCGGACAATGTGTCCCTTACCGTCCGCAACGGCGCTGGCGCTACGTGCGAAGTCTATTGGGGCGTGCAGAGGGTCACCCAGAAGGACTTGCTCGACCGCGCGGTCAAGAAGCTCGAGGACCAGATCAAGAAGGTCGGGGGCGTCCAGAACATCAACGAAGACAATATGCCCGAGGCGCATATCCGGGGTGACATCAACACCCAGTACAAATGCATCGGCGCGGCGATCATCACGATGCAGGAAGCTGGATTCCAGCGTGTTGGCTTCATTTCCGAGCCGCCGCCGCTGACCGGCTATCGCGCCAGCTAGGAGTTTTTCGCGATGTCAATGCAAACCACCAGCGACAACAGCTCCGGCGAGCCGATGCTGGACGTGAACGTGACGCCGTTGATCGACGTCATGCTGGTTCTTTTGATCATGTTCATCATCACGATCCCGGTCCAGACGCACGCCGTGAAGCTGGACCTGCCGGTCAACCAGAACAATACCCCGCCGCCACCGATCAATCCGATCAAGAACGTGGTGACGATCAACGCACAGAACCAAGTGTTCTGGAACGGCGCTCCCGTCGACTTGACGACGCTCCGCCAGTATCTCGACACGACGCAGCAGATGAACCCGATCCCGGAGCTTCACCTGCAGCCCGACGCGACCGCTCGCTACGAAATCGTCGACCAGGTGCTCGCGGTGACCAAGAAGGCCCACGTCCAGAAGATGGGCTTCGTCGGCAACGAATATTATATGAACATATTCTAGGCCGAGCGGCTTTGACGGAGGTAAGGGCGGCTCGTCAGGGCCGCCCTTTTTCGTGTCCCGATCGAGTCTGGCGCTGACCCTGTGCCCATGCCATTGCACGCCGCCATGAGCGATCAGCGCCGTTTCGCCGTTGTCATCCTTGCCGCGGGCCAGGGCACGCGCATGCGCTCGGACACCCACAAGGTCCTGCACCCAATCGCGGGCCGGCCGCTGCTGCTCCACCTGCTCGACCGGGTCGACGCACTCGGCGCCGACAAGCGCGTCGTCATCGTCGGGAAGGGCCGCGACCAGGTCGAAGCGGCGATCGCGGATTGCGGCGCCGAAATTGCCGTCCAGGCCGAGCAGAAGGGCACCGGTCACGCGGTTCAGCAAGCCGCGCAGGCACTCGAGGGCTACGACGGGCCGGTCATCGTTCTTTACGGCGATACGCCGTTCGTGGAGACGGACACCCTTCGCCGAATGCTCGACCGGCTGAACGGCGAGGCCGGACCGGGGGTCGTTGTGCTCGCCTCATCGCCCGCCGATCCGCTCAAATATGGCCGCATCATCCTGGGTGAAGGCGACCGCATCGCCAAGATGGTCGAATATAAGGACGCGACCGAGGAGGAGCGTTCGGTCCGCCTGTGCAACTCCGGAATGATGGCGGTACGCGCGAAAGACCTATTCCGCTGGCTCGGCGAGGTCGGTAACAATAATGCCGCCGGCGAATATTACCTGCCCGACGTGGTCGGTGTCGCCGCGGCCGAGGGGCGCGAGGCTGTCGTGATCGAGGGCGATCCGTTCGAGGCGGCGGGCGTAAACAGCCGCGCCGAGCTCGCCCACCTCGAACTTGAATGGCAGCGCCGGCGGCGCGAGCAGGCGCTCGACGAAGGCGCGACGCTGATCGATCCCGAGAGCGTCTGGTTCGCTTATGACACGCGCCTGGGTCGCGACGTGACCGTCGAGCCGCACGTCGTGTTTGGCCCCAGAGTGGAGGTTGCGGACGGTGCAACGATCCACGCGTTCAGCCACATCGAAGGCGCGACCATCGGCGCCAAAGCGAGCATCGGCCCGTTCGCGCGGATCCGGCCGGGTACGCGGCTTGCCGCAAACACGCGGGTCGGCAATTTCGTCGAGCTCAAGATGGCCGAAATCGGCGAGGGAGCGAAGGTTAATCACCTGTCCTACGTCGGCGACGCGTCGGTCGGCGTTCGCGCCAACATTGGCGCGGGCACGATCACCTGCAATTACGACGGTTTCGGCAAACACCGTACAGTGATCGGCGACAATGCATTCATCGGGTCGAACACCGCGCTGGTTGCGCCGGTGAGCGTCGGGCACGGAGCAATCGTCGGCGCGGGATCGGTGATCACCCGGGATGTGGAGCCAGACAGCCTCGCGGTTGAGCGTAGCGAGCAGAAGGGCATCGCCGGCTGGGCCAAGCGCTTCCGCGAGCGGATGACCCGGAAAGCGGCGGAGTAAGCCTATGTGCGGGATCGTCGGGATCGTCGGCAAGAACGACGTCGCACAGCGGCTGTTCGACGGGCTCAAGCGGCTCGAATATCGCGGCTATGATTCAGCAGGCATCTGCACGATCGACGATGGACAGCTGGTCCGCAGGCGCGCCGAGGGCAAGCTCGACAATTTGGCGCGCGAGCTCGCCGAGGAGCCGCTCCGAGGTCGGACCGGCATCGCCCATACCCGCTGGGCGACGCACGGCGCGCCGACCGTTGGGAACGCCCACCCGCACATCGTCGGGTCGGTGGCGCTGGTTCACAACGGCATCATCGAAAATTTCAAGCCGTTGCGCGATGAGCTGATCGCTGGGGGGCGCAAGTTTGAGAGCGAGACCGACACCGAGGTCGTCGGCCATCTGGTTGCGCAGGAGATCGAACGCGGCGCCACGCCGCAGGCGGCGGTTGCAGCGGTCCTGCCGCGCCTCACCGGCGCTTTCGCCATCGCCTTCCTGTTCCGCGACGATCCCGACTTGATCATTGGCGCGCGCATGGGGGCGCCGCTCACTGTCGGTTATGGCGAGGGCGAGAATTACCTCGGCTCGGACGCGCTCGCCGTCGCGCCATGGACTCAGCGCATCGCCTATCTCGACGAGGGGGACTGGGCGGTCGTCCGGCGCGAACGCATAGAGATCTTCGACTGTGCCAACCGGCCGGTCGAGCGCGAAATCGTCGAGTCCGGCGCGTCCTCGGCTCCCGTCGAGAAGGGGAATTACCGACATTACATGCAAAAGGAGATCTTCGAGCAGCCGATCGTGGTTGCCCAGACGCTCCAGACCTACGTCCGCCCCTTCGAGGGCGAGGTAGCGTTGCCGGTCGCCGATGCCGACTTCGAGCAGGTCAACCGGGTGACAATCGTTGCGTGCGGGACCAGTTATTACGCCGGCCTGGTCGCCAAATATTGGGTCGAGCAGTTCGCGCGGGTCCCGGTCGACATCGATGTCGCGAGTGAATTCCGTTACCGAGCGCCGGTGCTCGAGCCGGGCGGGCTGGCGCTGTTCATCAGCCAGTCGGGCGAGACGGCGGACACGCTCGCGGCGCTGCGCCACGCGCGCGCCGAACAGCAGCGGATCGCGGTCGTGGTCAACGTCCCCACCAGCTCGATGGCGCGCGAGGCCGACCTCCTGTTCCCCACCCATGCGGGGCCGGAGATCGGCGTTGCGTCGACCAAGGCCTTCACGTGCCAGCTCGCGGT
>JBJMVJ010000109.1:0-7585 GCA_045810685.1 Sphingomonas sp. | reverse complement strand
GGCATCTGTTCGAACGTCGCGATCCTGCAGTCGACGAGCAGCCGATCCCACATGGCTGATGCCTTAGGCGAGGCGAGTTGCTACGGTCAAAGCCATGGCGGGGTGGCCCAACCTTTCCGACCTGATCGGCGGCATGGACCAGAGCGCGCCGGTGGGGCTCGTCGGCGCCCCGCTCGCCGCAGGGTCGGTGACGCCCGGCGCATGCGACCTTGCCCCCCCGCTGCTCCGTGAGACGGTGCGGCGGATCGGACGTTACGACGTCGAGACCGGCCGGGAGCTGACGACGCGCATCACCGACCGCGGCGACATCGACCTGTCGGGCCTGTCGATCGAGCAGGCGACCGGACCGATCCGCGACGCGGTCCGGTTCAGCGGCTCGCTCCATGCGCTGACGCTGCTGGTCGGCGGCAACAATGCGATTACTCGGCCGGCGGTGCTCGGCCTGGGCCTGCCGCTGGAGAAGGTCGGTTTGATCACGCTCGATGCCCATTTCGACATGCGCGACACCCACGAGGGCCTCAGCAACGGCAACCCGGTGCGGGCACTGATCAACGACGGGCTGCCAGGCGCGAACATCGCCCAGATCGGCCTTGCGGGCTTCGCCAACAGCCGCAAGATGCACGAGGACGCGATCGCCGCCGGGAACCTCATTGTGACGCTCGGGGAAGTGCGGCGTCTCGGCATTGCGCTCGCCGTCGACCGCGCGCTCGACCGGCTCGGCCGCTGCGAAGCGATCGTCGTCGACTGCGACATCGACGTCATCGACCGCGCGCAATTTCCGGGAGCGCCCGGCGCGAGGCCCGGCGGAATGGCGGTGCACGATTTCTTCGCCGCCGTCCGCCGCCTTGCCGCCGACCCGCGGGTGCGGGTGATCGACCTTACCGAATGGGACCCGCCGCTCGACCCGAGCGACCTTAGCGCTCTGACCGCGGCGCGCTGGGTCGCCGAGTGCCTGGCCGGCTTCGAGCAGCGCTAGCCTTCGTCGCCTTGCGCTGAGGCGGGTCGGGCGTAACGAGGATCTGGTGCGGCTCAACCTTGCGCACGCATTGCCACGGGATCCGGCGACCGGCGCTCTTCGCCGTCAGCCGCTCGATCAAGCTCGCAGGGCCGCACATCAGCGCGGTGACTTTGCCGCCTTTGCAATGGACCTCGTGGACGCGGCCAAGGAGCTTGCCGTCGAGGGTGCGAACCTTGGTGTCCCGAAGTGCCGACAAGCGCATCACAAGGCTCCCTGGCGCGGGATCCATTTGCCGGCTTTGGCCTCGCCGCCGTGGAGGCCGAGATCGCGGCCGGGGCATTCGAGGTGCACCGACGCATTGATCGCGCGGACCTTCTCCATCGGCACGCGGGTGAGCCGGCTGCCGGCGATCTTCTTGACCAGCCACGCCGTCCACGCCGGCATCCGGCCGGCGTAGGCGCCGGGGCCGGCGAGCAGCGCCTTGAGCTTGAGGTCCTTCCCCGGCCCGCCCTCGAACTCGACATCATCGACGATGCCGCAATAGACGCCTTCGCTGTCGAGCAACGGCAGGTCGAGGAGCTCGCTGACCAGCTTGATGGAGCCGTCCGGGTTCATCCATTTCCTCCCGAGGTCAGGATGAACAGCGGAAGCGCGGCGAGCGCGGCGGCAGTGATCACCGCGAAGTAAAACCAGCCGAGAGTCTTCGCGACCGGCCCGTTTGCATGCTGGCCCATGTAGGTCTTGTCGCCGGACAGGAGCAGCAGCGGCAGGTAGGTAAGCGGCAGCACGAGGATCGAGAACAGTATCGCGAACTCGACCAGCATCATCACGTCAATGCCGGTAAGGACGATGCCGAGCGCGAGCACGAACAAAATGATCCAAGTGAGGGTGAAGCGCGGCGCCTCCCACGGTTTCTTGTGACGGCCCCAAATCCAGCCGAAGAATTGCGCGATTGAATAAGCGTTGGCGAGACACGTCTCGACGGCCGCTCCGGCAACGGCGAAGAACATGCCGAGCAGGGCGATGACCAGGCCCCATTTGCCGAATGGGACGGCAACCTCGAGCGCCGCGGTGCCGGGGATCTCGGGATCGACATTGAGCGGCCCGAACAGCTGCGCGGAACTGGACAGGATGGCGATGCCGAGCAGCGAGCCGAGGCCCATGCCGACAATCGCAGTGGCGCGGTTGGTCACAATGTCCTTCAGCCCCCACCCCTCCTCAATTCCGCCGGACGAGTAGAAATAGACCTCGTAAGGGAACATCACGGCGCTGATGATCGCGACGACGAAATAACCGAACGTCAGCATTTCTTTGCTGCTGAGGCCGTGCGGGACCTGGGGTACGAAGCCGCCCGCGATTTTGTCGAACGGCGGATGTATTGCGATCAGCGCGGCCGCGAAGATGATCATGAACAGGCCGAGCAGGCCGTAGACGCGCTCGATCCACTTGAACGGCAGCACCCAGACCGAAACGATCATCAGAAGGGTGAGGAGGATCGCGAGCAGGAAGTAGGGCAGCCCAGTCAGATAATTGATGATCAGCGCAACGCCGCCAAGTTCGGCCGCGCAGGTGATGAGGTTGGCGATCATCGAAGCAGCGAGGGTGACCAGTCCGAGCTTGAGGCCGAGCCGATGCCGCATGAGGTTGAACACCGGCTGCTTGGCCACCGCCGCGACCCGGCCGCTCATTTCCGAAAAGACGATGATTCCAAGCGTCGACCAGGCGAATACCCAAATCAGCGCATAGCCGAAGAGCGACCCGGCCTTGGCCGCGAACACCAGCTCGCTGATGTCGACGAAACCGCCGACCGCGGTCATGATCCCAAGCGTCAGCTCAAGCGGATTCAAGATTGTCCTCGATCTGCTTGAGCTTGTCGGAATGGGCGCGCAGCTCGTCGGGCGAAGCGTCGTCAGGCTGGCGCAGCAAGGCCTGGATCTCCTGCCCGTAAGGCGAATCCGGCTGCGTCAGCGCGGTCGATGCCGTTTGGAGCTGCTGGCGCACCCACTCGTGCATGCTCGAGACATAGGCCTTGGTGAGCTTGCCCTCACTCGCCTGCTCGTTGACCAGCGCCCATTCGGCACCGAGCGAACGGGCCTGCGCAATATATTGAAGGTCGGCCTCCGGACCTTTCGTACAGCCCGCCACGAGCACCGCGAGAAGCAGCAACTTTCGCGCCATGGCCCCACAAACCGTTTCGTGCCCGGAGCGTTCCTTACCTACCCTCGGCGGCGATACGGCGGCCCTTGTCCGACAGGCTGCGGAAGGTGATCGAGAAGCGGAGCGAGCCCCCCGGCGCGATGCTGTGCTCCCAGTCGTGGCGCGCTTCGCCCGACAGCAGATAGGCCGAGCGGGGCGCCACATCGAGGCTGGCGCGCTTGAACCCGGTCCCCGCCCGCTGGCGGAAGCGGAGCGTGGCGGGGTTGCCAAGCGAGATGCCGACGACCGTGTCGAAAACGTCGCGGTCGCGGTGCCAGCCGATGCCGGCGCCGGGATCGTATCGGGCAAGCAGCACATGGACGAAGTCGTGCGGCTGAATGCCCGCGAACTCGCCGGCCTTGTCCCGCGGCGGCAGCAGCCACTCGGGCAGCGGCTCGGCGGGCGTGAAGCTCGCGTCCTCGAAATCGTAGCGCCAGCCGAAGCTCTGCGTCTTGCGATTGCCGAGCCAGCCGTGGAAGCGGAACGGCGCCAGCTCGAGCGAGCCCAGGCGATCGAGCAGCGCACGCTCCTCGCTCTCGCCGACCGCATCCTCGCGGTAGCGAAGGCCGGCGATCAGCGGCGCCTCGAACAGGTCAGCCATAGCGGTCATTGCGAGGAGCCGAGGGCGACGCGGCAATCCGGACTGGATTGCTTCGCTGCGCTCGCAATGACGATCATTTGAACAGCTCCTTGAGCTCCGACGGCCGGAGCTTCGGCGCGAGCTGGTCGAAGGTGCATTGTGTCGGATCCTTGTCCAGCCGCCAGCGAAGGAAACCGGTGCCGTGGCGGAAGCGGCGTCCGGTCACCTGGTCATAGCGGACCTCGACCACCAGCACGGGCCTCAGCGGCTGCCACTGGCCGGTGCGCTCGGTGTTCCAGCGGCTCGGGCCGCCGGGCGCACTGCCGGTGAAACCCGGCGGCTCGATCAGCCCTTCGAGATCCTTGGTCAGCGCGGGCCGCTGCTTCGCAGGGATCGCCGAGGTGAAGCCGACATGGTCGAGCAGCCCCTCGTCGTCATAGAGGCCGAGCAGCAGCGAGCCGACTTCCTTCTTCTTTTCCGCGTATCGAAAGCCGCCGACGACGCAATCGGCGGTGCGCTGCTGCTTCACCTTGACCATCGCCCGCTCGCCGGCGCGATAGTCCTGGGCCGCGAGCTTGGCGATCACTCCGTCGAGCGCGCCACCGCTCCGCGCCAGCCACGCGAGCGCGATGTTCCGGTCGCACGTCATGGGTGACAGCTGGAGCGCCGCGGTGCCATTCTCATGGAAGAAGCGTTCGAGTTGCTCGCGCCGCTTCGACAGCGGCAAAGCGGCAAGCGACTTGCCGTCCAGCTCGAGCAGGTCGAACGCCATCAGCTCGGCCGGGCTCTCGTTGGATAGCTTGCGCACGCGGCTTTCGGCCGGATGCAGCCGCAGCTGCAGCGCGTCGAACGACAAGGCGTCGCCGAGTGGGATGATGAGCTCGCCGTCGAGGAGGAACTGCCTGGTCTTGAGGCGGCGCAGCATCTCGACGACTTCAGGGAAGTAGCGGCCGAGCGGCTTTCCCGACTTGGACGTCAGCGTGACCTCCTCGCCCTCGCGCCGGGCGAGGCAGCGGAAGCCGTCCCACTTGGGCTCATATTGCCAGCCCTCGCCGTCCGGCAGCTCGGCAGCGAGCAGCGCTTCCATCGGAGCGGGAACCGCGGGCCTGTTCACTCGCAGACAATCGACGGCGGCTCGCAGTCGTTCCCGTTGCGCGCGCGGCGGTCGCTGTTACGCTGCCGCAATCTCAAGGGGAGACGATGGGAATGGCATTCGACCCGAACGCAGCGACCGCGCGCTATATCGACAGCCTCGGCCCCGCCGCGCTGCAGAAAGCGCACGATTACACCGTCGGCAAGGAATGGATGCTGCTGTGGGCGCTGATCGCGTCGGCCATCGTCACCTGGCTGATCGTCCGTTCGGGAATCCTCGACCGGCTCGAGGCGCGGATCGGCGAGCGGCGGCGCAACCTGCGCGCGTTCCTGATCAGCATGGTCTACCTGATCGTCTCGACGCTGCTGACGCTGCCCTGGTCGCTTTATGCGGACTATTTTCGGGAGAGGACATACGGCCGCACCAGCCAGCCGCTCGCCGACTTCCTGACGCAGGGCGCGATCGCCGCGCTGATTTCCGCAGTCGTCGGCGGCCTGTTCCTGATGGGCGTCTATTGGTTGATGCGGCGCGCCGGCAACAGCTGGTGGCTGTGGTCAGGCGCGCTAACCGCTGTCGCGCTCGCCGTTTTCCTGCTGCTTTCGCCGGTGCTGATCGAGCCGTTGTTCAACAAATATGAGCCGATCCCGGCCGGGCAGGTGCGCAACGCCGTGGTCTCCATGGCGGGGCGCGCCGGGGTCCCGGCCAACAAGGTGTACATGTTCAACGGCTCGCGCCAGTCGAACAACTTCACCGCCAATGCCGGGGGGGTGGGCAGCACCGCGCGCGTCGCCATCTCCGACGTCGCATTCAAGAATGCATCGCTCGACGAAGTGCGGGCCATCACCGGCCACGAGATCGGCCATTATGTCCTGAAGCACACCTGGTGGGGCGTGCTGTTCTACTCGGTGATGGCGATCCTTTTCTTCTGGCTCGCCGACCGGCTGTTTCCGTTCTTCGCGCGGCTGTTCGGAAGCAGCGCGGCGCTCGCCGATCCGCGCGGCGTGCCGGTGCTGATATTCATGGTGGGCGTGCTCAGCCTGGTCGCGTTGCCGCTGTTCAACACATTCAGCCGGACGATCGAGACGCAAGCCGACGCTTATTCGCTGCGGACCGAAAACCGGCCCGACGCGCTGTCGACCGCGCTCGTCAAGACCGCCGAATACCGCTATCCGCGGCCGGGGAAGCTCGAGGAGGTCATCTTCTACGACCATCCCTCGGTTGAGCGGCGCGTGCACATGGCGATGAACTGGAGGGCCGCACACCCGGAGCCGCCGACGCCCTAGGGTGAAGCTTTCACATAGCCCCTGACTGGCGCGCCTCTAGCTTGTGCGCTGCAGCAGAGGGAGCGCGGCATGGGGCGGCTGAGCATCGACAGCGGCGACACGGCGTGGATGCTGATGTCGACCGCGCTGGTGATGCTGATGCTGCTGCCGGGAATCGCCCTGTTCTACGGCGGGCTGGTCAGGGCCAAGAACCTGCTGTCGGTGATGAGCCAGGTGCTCGGCATTACCGCAGCAGCGATCCTCACCTGGGTGCTGTGGGACTATAGCCTGGCGTTCGCTGGCGGCGGCTGGCTGATCGGCGGCCTGTCGAAGATCGGGTTTGCGGGGCTGACGGACACGTCGCTGTGGGCCGTCGGCACCGCCGGCAAGGCGATCCCCGAGCTGGTCTTCGCCGCCTTCCAGATGAGCTTCGCCGCGATCACCGCGGCGCTGGTGATCGGCGCTCTGGTCGAGCGCGTGCGCTTCTCGGCGATCATGCTCTTTTCCACTTTGTGGCTGACGATCGTCTATGCGCCGCTGGCGCACATGGTGTGGTCGTCGGACGGGCTGCTGTTCAAGTTCGGCGCAATCGACTTTGCCGGCGGGACGGTGGTGCATATCAACTCGGGCGTCGCCGGGCTGGTCGGCGTGGCCTTTGCAGGGGCGCGGATCGGCCATTTGAAGGAGCCGATGCCGCCGCATTCGCTGGCGCTGACGATGGTCGGCGCCGGGCTGCTGTGGGTCGGCTGGTTCGGGTTCAACGCCGGCTCCGCGCTCGAGGCCAACGGGCTCGCCGGCGTGGCGATGATCAACACGCTGGTGGCGCCCGCGGCGGGACTGCTCACCTGGATGGCGGCCGAGCGGATCGTCTCCGGCAAGCCGTCGATGCTCGGCGGCGCCTCGGGTGCGGTCGCCGGGCTGGTCGCGGTGACGCCGGCGGCCGGCGCGAGCGGACCGATCGGTGCGATGGCGCTGGGCCTCGCCGCGAGCCTCGTCTGCTACGGCTTCGTCGGCTCACTCAAGAACCGGCTGGGCCTGGACGACAGCCTCGACGTGTTCGGGATCCATGGCCTCGGCGGCATCACCGGTTCGATCGGTACCGCGGTCGTCGCGCTACCCGTGCTCGGCGGCCATGGCGGCGCACGCTATGCGCTGGGCCATCAGCTGGTGGCGCAGGCCGCCGCGATAGGCGTCGCCATTGCCTGGTCGGCCGGCGGCTCGGCCTTGTGCTTTGGGATCGTCAGGGCGGTCATGCCGCTGCGACACGCGCGCGATGCCGAGCGCGAAGGGCTCGACATCGCCGACCATGGCGAGCGGGCGTATAATTACTGAGCGCTGGGCAACAAAAAAGCCCGCTCGAAAGCGGGCTGATTGGTTGGTTGCGGGGGCAGGATTTGAACCTGCGACCTTCAGGTTATGAGCCTGACGAGCTACCGGGCTGCTCCACCCCGCGTCACCAGTTACGCCAAACAAAAAGGCCGCTGCGAGATAGTCTC